>CAYFKU010000088.1:0-3925 GCA_964343955.1 uncultured Rhizobium sp.
GGTCGGGTTGGACGGGGTCTCGATGAACAGCAGTTTCGTTTCGGGCCGCATCGCCCTTCTTCCAGTCCAGCGCGATGCGATGCTCACTCATGTCACGCGACCTTCAGGGCCTGCTCCAGGTCTTCACAAAGATCGTCGGGATCTTCCAGCCCCACCGACAGGCGCACCAGGCTGCTGGTGACGCCGCCGGCATCCCGCGCCTCCTGCGTCATCTTCTGGTGGGTGGTGGTTTCCGGATGGGTGAACAGGCTTTTGGCGTCGCCCAGATTGTTGGAAATGTCGATCAGTTGAAGCGCATTGGCGCAGCGGAAAACGGCGGGCTTGCCGCCCTCGATTTCGAAACTGACCACGCCGCCGCCGCCGTCCATCTGGGCCCGCGCCAGATTGTGCTGGGGATGATCGGGGCGGAAGGGATAAAGCACGCGCGCCACCTTCTTGTGCTGGGCCAGGAAATCGGCCACGCGCTGCGCATTCTCGCAATGCTGCCGCATGCGCAGGTCCAGCGTCTCCAGGCTTTTCAGGTGCAGCCAGGCATTGAAGGGGCTGATGCTGGGCCCGGTGTTGCGCAGGAACTGCTGCAGATTTTCTTCCAGGAAATCCGGATGGCACAGGATGGCGCCGCCCAGGGCGCGGCCCTGGCCGTCGATGAACTTGGTGGAGGAATGCACCACGATATGGGCGCCCAGTTCCATCGGGCGCTGCAGGGCCGGGCTGGCAAAGGCATTGTCCACCACCAGGCGGGCGCCGTGACGGTTCGCTATCTTTGCCACGGCCGCTATGTCCACGATCTGCAAGGTCGGGTTGGACGGGGTCTCGATGAACAGCAGTTTCGTTTCGGGCCGCATCGCCGCTTCCCAGGCGTCCAGGTCGCTGCCGTCAACAAAGGTGGCGCCGATGCCGAAGCGCGACAGCACCGTTTCGATGACATAGCGGCAGGAGCCGAACAGCGCGTTGGCTGATACCACATGGTCGCCTGTTTTCAGGCTGCCCAGGAATACGGATGTGACCGCCGCCATGCCGGTGGCGGTGGCGCGCGCAAGGGGCGCGCCCTCAAGCTGGGCCAGCCGGTCCTCGAACATGGTGACGGTCGGATTGGCCAGACGGGAATATTGATAGCCGGGGCTTTCGCCCTTGAAACGGGCCTCGGCCTCGTCGGCGGTCTCATAGGCATAGCCGGCGGTGAAGATCAGCGGTTCGCTGGTTTCCTGGAAGGGCGTACGCACCTGGCCGCCGCGCACCGCCTGGGTGCGTCTGCGCCATTTGCCGGGCTTTTTGTTGGTCGCCATTAAATGCTTGTCCTGGTTGTGGGTTTTTGTCGCGCGGTTGCCGGGGCCCGGTCAAGAACATAAGCTTTATGCGGGATTCGCAAGGCTTCTGGAGTGCGTGGCGACCACCAGAGCGGCCCGAAGGCGAGCCGGGAGCGACGAAGAATGAAGCGCCTGTTCCTGTTACGGCATGCCAAGGCCCAGCCGGCGGACGGAAATACCGAGGATTTCGAGCGTACCCTGCTGCTGAGCGGCATGCAGGATGGGGCGGCGATCGCGCGCTATCTTCGCAGGAACGACTACAGCCTGGACCTGATCCTGTGTTCAGCCGCCGCCCGCACCACCCAGACGGCCGAGCTGGTGATGCAGGAAATCCAGGCGGCGATCGAATATCGCGACAATCTCTACCTGGCCGAACCGGCCAGGCTGCTGGCCGCGGTGCGCGCAGCCCCCGCCGCCGTCACCAACCTGATGCTGGTCGGGCACAATCCGGGCATGGAGAATGTCGCGGGTCTTCTGGCCCGCGAGCCGGTCCGCCGCAAGGAGCGGGCCCGGCATGACGCACTGGAAGAAAAGTTCCCCACCTGTGCCCTGGCGATTCTGGATTTCGATGTCGGGCGCTGGCGTGACGTTGAAAAAAGCGCCGGCAAGCTGGTGGATTTCGTGCGGCCGAAAGACCTTTAGCGGAAGGCCCGGCGGCTATCCGGTGAATTGATTCAAAAATCGCCGGAGCGCCAAACCCGATCTTTGCAATTGGTTTGCTATCTTCTCGCCTGCAACAGGCATTTTCAGTTGCCCGCATGCTATTTGTTTCCGGATTCGCCGCCGAACAGCGCCACTCATCCTCTGCTTTGCCACAGGCCATGCACACGCGCCTTCCAACCCAGCCCGGCACCAATGCCCATATCGAAAAAGTCCTGCGCTGCCGCAAATGCTTCCGCAGCGGCAGCGCCACCTGGGAAAGCACACCGACCGGCGGACGGGCGCTTCTGGCCCTGTCGGACGGCTTTCACCGGCGCGCGCGGGTGCCGCTGAGCTTGCCGCCGGAGATTGTCTGCAATTGCGGCACGGTTCAGCCGGACCACGACTGACTGGACGGTGAAAATTCAGGATGTCTGGGTTCGCGTCTGCTTGCGTGCGACCAGGCGTTTCCAGCCGAAGCCGATTTCCGGTGTCAGCTCGCCTATCAGCCGCGTGGTGCGGGTGGCGACCCGGCGGCCGCCCATGGCTTCGTAGAAGAAGCAGGCATTGTTGCGGGCATGCGACCAGATCAGGCAGGAACGCATATTGCGCTCCTTCAGCCCGTCGAAGGCGCCGCCAAGCAGGGCGCGGCCCGCGCCCTGGCCCAGAAAAGCGGGATCGACATAGAGCGTATAGACTTCGCCTTCGAACCCGGTGCCCGGATCGCGCGCCGCGCCAAGGCTGCAAAGACCGATGAGGCCATGGCGCGTATCTTCCGCCACAAGCACGGTCCCGGTCCGGTCGCCGGCGCGAATGGCGGCGCGCCAGCGCGCGGTATGGCCCTTCAGCGACATTGCCCCCAGCAAGGCATGGGAGAGCACGCCCGCATAGGTGTCCTGCCAGGATTCGATGTAGATGCGCGCCAAGTCTGCGACGTCTTCAGGCCGCGCCGCACAAACGGTCAGCGCGAGATTTTCCATAACCAAAGCGTGGGGCATTCACGCTGTCCCGGCAAGAGTCATTTCGCCATGCGCGGAAATTTTTTTGCCTTGATGTTTCGCGCGACCCGCGACGTGGCCGGCGCTTCGTGAACGCGCCTTGTGAATTGTAACATCCTGTGAGAGGCGGCAGGCTTCTGCTGGATGAGCCGCGGAAAATCAGCCCAGCAGCGGCTTTTCCTGCACCCTGGCCAGGAATTTGGCGCTTTGCTCTCCGCCCTGGCCGTAATGTTTGGCGGTCGTCCAGTCCGCAATGGCGGAAAAATGGGCGGCGATGTCATCGGCGCTGGCATTGTGGCCCAGATTGACTCCGTCCGTCTCCACCAACTGGGCAGCGGCGAAGACGCCCGCCGCGGCGGTGAGAATCATGCCGGTCGGCGCGTCCTCGCTGGCCAGATAGGCCACGGCGGGCGAGACGAATTCGGGCTTGAGCATTTCCAGCACCGCGGGCGGCATCAGGGCCTCGGTCATGCGGGTGGCCGCCACCGGGCAGATCGCATTGACCCGGATATTGTCTTTCGCGCCCTCCAGTTTGAGGGAATTCATGAAGCCTACCAGGGACAGTTTGGCGGCGCCGTAATTGGTCTGGCCGAAATTGCCATAGAGACCCGTGGAGGATGTGGTGACCACGATGCGGCCATAGGACTGGCTCTTCATGATGTCCCACACCGCCTTGCAGGGTTTGACCGTGCCCATCAGATGCACGTCCATCACCGCCGCAAAATCCTTGAGTTCCATCTTGCCGAAGCTCTTGTCGCGCAGGATGCCGGCATTGGCGATCAGGACATCGATGCGGCCGAAGGTTTCCATGGTCTGCCGGACCAGATGCGCCACGCCGGCGTCATCGCTGACCGAGGCGCCGTTGGCGATCGCCTCGCCGCCCGCGGCCTTGATCTCTGCCACCACTTTTTCGCTGGCGGCGGAATTGCCGCCCGTGCCGTCCAGCGAGCTCGCCGTGTGCGCGCTGCGCACGTCGCCGGG
>CAYFKU010000088.1:3935-8133 GCA_964343955.1 uncultured Rhizobium sp.
GTCGTTGACCACGACCTTGGCGCCCAGTTTTGCCAGCAGCAGGGCGTGCGCCCGGCCCAAACCGCCACCCGCGCCGGTGACAATGGCAACCTTGCCGGCAAAAGAAATGGTCATCAGATATCCTTTCCGCGATTATCGATGGTCGCTCTGGCTTCGCCGACGCTCCTGCCGGTGACGGTCGCGACCTTGTTCCGGAACGTGACCGCCATCCTGCATTCTCCGCTTTTGCGGGCGCCTAGGATGGCGTGGGCACGCTTTGCGGGTCAAGGCGTCGGCCGAAATGGCGGCGCAGCGCGGACGCGGCGGGATTTTCGACAGCATGCGACAGCAATCCGCCCCACAGCACGCAGACAATGACCAGTAAGAGCGGTTCCAGCCACCAGATCAGGTCCGCGAAGCTCTGTCCCAGGATGACAGTCTCGGGCGCGGGATAAAGCCGCTGTTCGAAAAATCGTATAGCCAGCAGCCAGGCCGTCTGCCCCAGATAGACCGCATAGGACCATTCGCCCAGAAGCTGGGGCAGGCGCATGTGCAGCACCCTGGCCAGGATGCCCCGGTCGAAAGCCAGTGCAAAGACCAGCATGATCAGGGGCAGCACGAAGAAGATGTCCAGGCGCGTATGGGACCAGCCGGTATTCATCACCGCCAGCACCAGAAGACCCAGCGGGATGAGCTGAAGCGCCGAATGGACGAAGTCGGGCAGCCGGTCACGCGCCCTGATGCGCCGGAACAGCACCGCCATGCCGACCCCGATGGTGAAGTCCGAAAGGCCCCGCAGCACGCCATTGTGGAAGGTGATGTCCAGTCCGTGCCGCGACGTCAGGAGCAGGGCCACCAGGCCGCACAGGCCTACGCCGATCAGGGCGAAGCCGCGCCAGGCATGGCCCTGCGCCAGCCAGAGCAGGGCAGGGAAGACCAGGCAGAGGGCGAATTCCACACTGACGAACCAGGACGCTCCATTCCAGGTCAGGCTGTCCATCGTGTTCCAGGCATGCATCAGGGAAAGGCTGAGCAGGAAGCCTTTCACGCTGACATCCTGGTGATATTTCAGGTCGAAAATCGACACATAGCCGCCCTGGGCCGCCAGGGCGCGAAGGCCCAGAACGGCCGCCAGGATCAGCAGCAGCATGAAAAGATGCAGCGGATATAGCCGTATGAGCCGGGCGCGCAGGAAGGCGATATAGGCGTCCGGCCGGAGCAGATCCTTCAGCCGCTGCCAATAGGCATGCGTCAGGATGAAGCCGGACAGCACGAAGAAGAACTCCACCCACAGATAGCCGCGCGCGGCAAAGAGGTCGAGAATCTTGAAATGGCTGTAGTGATGGCCTTCGCTGAAATGGAAAAGCACCACCATCAGCGGCGGGAAGGCCCGCGCGCCGGCCAGCGCCGCGATTCTGTCCGATGGTCCTGGCTTGCCGGCCATCTTCGCCCCTTCCTCCGACATTAGCCTGATTTGCCCTGGCCCGGAATCGTGTAGCCTGATCGGCGGTTCGGCTTCGGGGGCTTTTGTGCCGCATCTGCAATCGGCGCTGGGGATCGTCTTCCTTATCGCACTGGCCTGGTCGCTGTCCGAGGACCGGCGCGCCTTTTCCTGGCGCATGGCGGCGGGCACCCTGCTTCTGCAGGCGGCCATCGCGCTGCTGCTCCTGAAAGTGCCGGTGGCGCGCGATGGGCTCTACGGCCTGAATGCGGTTGTCACGGCGATCACCATGGCGACCAATGCCGGCACCAGCTTTGTCTTCGGCTATATGGGCGGCGGCGCCGCGCCCTTCGCGGTCAGCAATCCGGCCAATCTGGTCAACCTGGCTTTCACCATCCTGCCGCTCGTGATCGTGATCGCGGCGCTGGCGGCCATCCTGTGGTACTGGGGGATCACGCCTTTCATCGTGCGCCTCATGGCGCGGGCGCTGAAAAAGACCGTGGGACTGGGCGGCGTCGTCTCCCTGTCGGCGGCATCGATGGTGTTTCTTGGCAATATCGAGGGGCAACTGGTCATTCGCCCCTATATCGCGCGACTGAACCGAACCGAGCTCTTCATCCTCATGACGGTGGGGCTGTCGGTGATCGCGGGCACGGTCTTCGTGCTCTATGCCACCATCCTGAAGGATGCGCTGCCCGGCGCGCTGGGCCATCTGCTGGTGGCGTCCTTCATGTCGCTTCCGGCCGGCATCCTGATGGCGCGCATCATGGTGCCCGGCGCGGCCGAAACAGAACTGGGGCAGCAGGAAGAGGCGGTGCGCTACCGCTCCACCATGGACGCCATGGCGCGCGGCACGCAGGATGGGCTCAATCTCTATCTCCAGATCATCGCCATGCTGATCGTCACCACCGCGCTGGTCGCGCTGGCCAATGTCATTCTGTCGCTGGCGCCGATGGTGGCCGGCGCGCCCCTGACCCTGGAACGGATGCTGGGCTGGGCCTTCGCCCCGCTGGTCTGGCTTCTGGGTGTGCCCTGGTCGCAGGCAGCGGTCGCGGGCCAGCTTATGGGGATCAAGCTGGTCCTTTATGAACTGGTGTCCTATCTGCGGCTGGCCGGCCTGCCGGCGGGCACCCTGGATCCGCGCAGCACCCAGATCATGGTCTATGCCCTTTGCGGTTTCGCCAATCTGGGCAGCGTCGGAATCCTGATCGGCGGCATGAGCGCCCTGATCCCCGAACGCCGTCAGGAAGTGGTGGCGCTTGCGCCGCGCGCCCTGCTGGCGGGAACTTTGGCGAGTTCGCTGTCGGGGGCTATGATCGGCTTACTGCCTTTGTAACCGCTCCACATGTCCCCGCTGAAACTCCTGCACGGCCTAGCCGCGCTGCTGATGCTGATGTCCTGCGCTCCGACCTTCGCGCCCGCGGTTCAGGGCACGGTCTCTCCCATCCTGGGCGACGACGCCATCATCGCGCGCGACGGCACGCGGCTGCCGCTGCGCCGCTGGGAGGTGGCGGGAGGCTTTGCGGGCAGGCCGCGCGCGGTGATTGTCGCCCTGCATGGCATGAGCGACTATTCCAACGCCTTCGCCATGCCGGGCGCCGTCTGGGCGAAGGAGGGCCTCACAACCCTGGCCTATGACCAGCGCGGCTTTGGAAAAAGCGAAAGGCCCGGAGTCTGGGCCGGCGCCGACAGCATGCGCAGCGACCTGAACGACGCGGTCGCCGCCGCGCGGGTGCGCTATCCCGGCGTGCCGGTTTTCGCGCTGGGCGAAAGCATGGGCGGCGCCGTGGTGCTTAGCGCGCTGGGTACAGGCCAGCCTCCCGCGGTCGATGGCGTGATCCTGGTGGCGCCGGCGGTCTGGTCGCGGGGCGACATGCCGATGCTCTATCGCGTGGCGCTGTTTCTGGGCACGCATCTTCTTCCCGACATGATCCTGCCCAACAGCGCCGCGAACCGGGTCAAGAAGATCATGGCGTCCGACAATATCCCCATGCTGATCGCATTGGGCAAAGATCCGCTGTTCCAGAAGGAAACCCGCACCGCCAGTCTCTATGGCCTGGTCAATCTGATGGACGAGGCGCGCACGGCTCCCGAACGGATCACGACGGCGCCTCCGATCCTGTTCCTCTATGGCGCCCAGGACCAGATCATTCCGGCCAGTCCGACCGAGGCGGTGATTGCGGCGCTGGGGAACAGGGCCGAGGTCAGGCACTATCCCAACGGCTATCACATGCTGCTGCGCGACCTGGAGGGCGACAGCGTCTCCCGGGACATTGCCGGCTGGATTGCCCGGCAACGAAGAAATTCCTGAACCGGCCGGGCGGGAAACAGAAGGCAGGGCCAGCCGCTATGACTGGGAAACCAGTTCGGAGCTTTTTCATGGCCAATTCCCGGCAGAAGGACCTGCGCGACGGCAAACAGGGCGCGGAACCGACCAGCAACGCCACCTTGGCGGGTCACAAGGACTTGAATATGCCGATGCCCAGCAGCGGCGAACATGCGGTCAATCCGGGCGTCGGCAGCAAGGCGGGCATGGCCGAGGGCCAGGTGACCAAATCCAACTAGCTGTTCCGTCAAGGACAGGCGTCACGATCAAGTCCGCCCTTTGGGCGGCAGGGGGATGGCGATATGCTTTCGGAGCGGGAAGCATATCGCCTCCCCTTTTTCGTTTGGGCTGGGGACCGTGACGCCGGGATTCGATTGGGACGATCCGCTATTGCTGGAATCCGCGCTGCGCGAGGAGGAAAGGCAGGTGGCGTCCACCGCCCGCCGTTTCGC
>CAYFKU010000089.1:0-560 GCA_964343955.1 uncultured Rhizobium sp.
CCCCCGAACGTTAGGCTCCTTTTCCTAAATGAATTTCCTGATCGTCGAGTCCCCCGGCAAGGTCAAAGCCATCAACAAGTATCTGGGCAGCAATTATAAAGTGCTGGCCAGCTTCGGGCATATCCGTGACCTGCCGTCCAAGGACGGGTCGGTGAAACCGGACGAAGACTTCGCCATGACCTGGGACGTGGATGCCCGGGCCGCCTCCAAGATCAAGGATATCGCGGCGGCGGTGAAGGACGCCGACAAGCTCATTCTGGCCACCGACCCCGACCGCGAGGGCGAGGCCATTTCCTGGCACATCCTGGAAGTGCTGCGGGACAAGAAGCTGCTCAAGGACCTGCCGGTGGAGCGGGTGGCATTCAATGCCATCACCAAATCCGCCGTAACCGAGGCCATCCAGCACCCGCGCCAGATCAACCAGGAACTGGTGGAAGCCTATCTGGCCCGCCGCGCCCTGGACTATCTGGTGGGTTTCACCCTGTCGCCCGTCCTGTGGCGCAAATTGCCCGGCGCCCGGTCCGCCGGCCGTGTGCAAAGCGTCGCGCTGCGCCTGATCG
>CAYFKU010000089.1:570-1753 GCA_964343955.1 uncultured Rhizobium sp.
CAGGAAATCGAGGCCTTAAGGCCCAGGAATATTGGAGCATCGACACGGACCTTGCGGCACCAGGCGGCAATTTCGCCGCCCGCCTGATCCAGCTCGACGGCAAGAAGCTCGACAAGCTCTCCCTTGGCGACAAGGGCGACGCCGACCGCGCGGTCGCCGCGATCAAGGCCCAGAGCTTTTCGGTGGGCAGCATCGAATCCACCCCGGTCAAGCGCAATCCCTCGCCGCCCTTCAAGACCTCGACCTTGCAGCAGGAAGCCAGCCGCAAGCTGGGCTTCAATGCTAAGCGCACCATGCAGATCGCACAGGGTCTTTATGAAGGCGTGGAAATCGGCGGCGAAACCACCGGCCTCATCACCTATATGCGTACCGACGGCATCACCATGGTGCCCGAGGCCATCAACGAGGCGCGCGAGGTGATCGCCCGGAAATATGGCACCCGCTATGTGCCCGGCTCGGCGCGCGTCTATGCCAACAACAACACCACCGCCCAGGAAGCGCATGAAGCGGTGCGCCCCACCAGCTTCGCCCGCACCCCGGAAGACGTGTCGCGCCATCTGGATTCCGACTCGGCCCGCCTTTACGAACTGATCTGGAAGCGCGCCGTCGCCAGCCAGATGGAATCGGCCCAGCAGGAACGCACCACGGTCGATGTGATTTCGGCCGACAGGAAGATCGTGCTGCGCGCCACCGGCAACGTCACCCTGTTCGACGGCTTCCTGACCCTCTATCTGGAAGGCCGGGACGACGAAAGCGACGAAGACGGCTCGCGCCTGCCCAAGCTGGCCGCCGGCGACACCGCCAAGGTCGCTGAGATCACTCCGGCGCAGCACTTTACCGAACCGCCGCCGCGCTATTCCGAAGCCAGCCTGGTCAAGAAGCTGGAAGAGCTGGGTATCGGCCGGCCCTCCACCTATGCCTCGATCATCTCCACCCTGCGCGACCGCGCCTATGTGAAGATGGACCGCCAGCGTTTCGTGCCCGAAGACAAGGGCCGGCTGGTCACGATCTTCCTCAACAGCTTCTTCAAGCGCTATGTCGCCTATGACTTCACGGCCGACCTGGAGGAAAAGCTGGACGAGGTTTCCGACGGAAAGCTGGACTGGAAGCGTTTGCTGCGCGATTTCTGGACCGATTTCTCGACCGACAGCGGCGTCACCGACAGGCAGGATTTCAACCGGCG
>CAYFKU010000089.1:1763-2661 GCA_964343955.1 uncultured Rhizobium sp.
ATTTGCGCATCACCCATGTCATCGACGAGCTGGAAAAAGTGCTGGAGCCGCACATTTTCCCCCATGGCGAGGATGGCGCCGATCCGCGCAAATGCCCGACCTGCGCGGACGGCCGCCTGAACCTGAAGCTGGGAAAATTCGGCGCCTTTATCGGCTGCTCCAATTACCCGGAATGCCGATTCACCAAGCAGCTTGGCGCCAGTGAAGGCGATGCCGGCCCTGTCGATATCGGCGAGGATCCGGAAACGGGCGAAAAGATCACCCTGCGCACCGGCCGTTATGGCCCCTATGTGCAGCGTGGCGAGGGCGACAAGCCCAAGCGCAGCGGCCTGCCACAGGGCACGGACAAGTCTGACGTGGACATGGAACTGGCGCTCAAGCTGCTCGCGCTGCCGCGCGAAGTGGGCCTGCATCCGGAAGACGGCAAGAAGATCACCGCCAATTTCGGGCGCTTCGGGCCTTACGTGGCCCATAACGGCATCTACGCCTCCCTGCCCTCGCCGGAAGACGTGTTCGACATCGGCATCAACCATGCCGTCACCCTGCTGGCCGAGAAGAAAGCCAGGGGCCCGGGGCGCCGCGGCGCGCAGGTCCTCAAGGATCTGGGCCAGGCCGAAGATGGCCGCTCGGTCAAAGTGCAAAAGGGCAAGTTCGGTCCCTATGTCAGCGATGGCACCCTCAATGCCACACTGCCCGAAGGCACCGAGCCCGATACCGTGACGATGGAACAGGCCCTGGCCCTGCTCGCCGAACGCACCGCCAAGGGCGGAAAGAAGGGCAAGGCTGCCAAGGCGCCCAAAGCCGCAAGCAAAAGCAAAGGCGCGGAGAAGGCTGACAAGAAGCCCGCCTCCAAAGCCAAAACCACCAAAAAGAAAGCTGCCACCCCCCCCGCCAAAAG
>CAYFKU010000089.1:2671-7947 GCA_964343955.1 uncultured Rhizobium sp.
CGGCACCGGCCAAGGCCAAGGCTCCGCCAAAGGCCAAAGGCAAGGTGCCCGAGATGGCAGGCGAATAGAAAAAGACTTGAAGAAACAGAGAAAATACAAACAGACACCCGGCCTGGACAAGGCGCGGGTGCTCGAACTGCTGGCTGAAAATGCCGGCGCCAACAAACGCGATCTGGCCCGGATTTTGGGGCTCAAGGGCTCCGACCGCATCCAGCTCAAGCGTATCCTGAAAGAGCTGGAAGCCGAGGGAGCCATCGAAGGCCGCGCCAGGCGCAGCTTCGTCAAGGCGGGGGAATTGCCCGAAACCCTGCTTGTGGAAATCACCGGCACCGACGATGACGGCGAAGTGCTGGCCCGGCCGCTGAACTGGGACAGCAACGAGGATCCGCCAGCCATTTATGTCTCCCCGCCCAAAGAGGGGAGCGCCCCCGGTCCGGGCGACCGCGTCCTGGCGCGGCTGGAACGGCATGGCGAAGCTTATGAAGCGCGCATCATCCGCCGGCTGGAGCGCGAAACGCCCACCCGCCTGATCGGCGTCCTGCGCGAAAGTCCCGCAGCCGGCTGGCGCCTGGTGCCGATCGACAAGAAGGCGCGCACCGAATATGCGCTGGACAAGGCCGACCTGGGCGGCGCGAAGAACAACGAGCTGGTCGCCGCCGAACCCAAGCCCGGCCGCATCGCGGGCTTTACCCGCGTGCGCGTGGTCGAGCGCATCGGCAGCATGGATTCGCCAAAAACCATCAGCCTGATCGCCATTCACGATCACGGCATTCCGACCGAATTTCCCAAATCCGTGATCGAGGAGGCCAGGGCCGCACAGCCCGTCGATCCGCGCGGCCGCACGGATTTGCGCAATGTTCCGCTGGTGACGATTGATCCTCCCGATGCCCGCGATCATGACGATGCCGTCTGGGCTGGTGCCGATGACGATCCCGCCAATCCCGGCGGCCATGTCGTGCTGGTCGCCATTGCCGATGTCAGCCACTATGTCACGCCCGGCTCTGCTCTGGACCGGGAAGCCTTCAAGCGCGGCAACAGCGCCTATTTTCCCGACCGGGTGGTGCCGATGCTGCCCGAGGAATTGTCCGCCGACCTCTGCTCGCTGCGCGAAGGCGTGGACCGGGCCTGCCTGGTGGCGCGCATGGTGTTCGACAGGAGCGGCCACAAGAAAAGCCATGGCTTCCTGCGCGCGGTGATGCGTTCGGCGGCGCGGCTTACCTATGCGGGCGCGCAAGCAGCATTCGACGGCAATCCGGATGCCCAGATGAACGCCACCGTGCGCAAGACGCTGGCGGATCTGTGGCAGGCCTACAAGTCCCTGACCATCGCGCGCGGCAAGCGCGATCCCCTGGATCTCGACCTGCCGGAGCGCCGCGTGATCCTGGGAGAAGACGGCAAGGTCGCCTCCATCGCCTATCGCGACCGGCTGGAATCCATGAAGCTGATCGAAGAGTTCATGGTGCTGGCCAATGTCGCGGCCGCCGAAGCGCTGGAAAAAGCGCGCACGCCGCTGATCTATCGGGTGCATGACACGCCATCGAAGGAAAAACTCTACGCCTTTTCCGATTTTCTCCGTACACTGAATATCAATTTTGCCAAGGGCCAGGTGGTGCAGCCCGGCACATTCAACCGCATCCTGGCCGCCTCAAAAGGCAAGCCGCATGAGGCGGTGGTGAACGATATCGTGCTGCGCAGCCAGGCCCAGGCGATCTATGACCCGGCCAATATCGGCCATTTCGGGCTGAACCTGGCCAAGTACGCCCACTTCACCTCGCCCATCCGCCGCTATGCCGACCTGATCGTGCATCGCGCCCTGATCCGCGCCTTCAAGCTGGGCGACGGCGGCCTGACCGATCGCGAGATCGGTACGTTGGCGGGCGTTGCCGAGCACATCACCATGACCGAGAGGCGGGCGATGGCGGCGGAACGGGATTCCACCGACCGCTATGTCGCCGCCTATATGGAAGACCGGATCGGCCAGACATTCGAGGCGCGGGTCACCGGCGTCACGCGGTATGGCCTGTTCGTGCGCCTGGCCGGCGTCGGGGCCGAGGGGCTGCTTCCCATCCGCGCGCTGGGCTCGGACTATTTCCATCACGACGAACGGGCCCAGGCCCTGGTCGGACAGCGCAGCCACAAGCGTTTCGGCATGGGCGACGAACTGACGGTCAAGCTGGTGGAGGCCGCCCCCCTCACCGGCGGGCTCAGATTCGAGCTGGCCGACGGCGGCGGGGGATCCCAGCCCGCGCGGGGCTATCGGCCCGGTCCCCGGTCGGGGCGGCCCGCCAAGGACCGCAAAAAGGGGCGGTTCAAGGCCAAAAAGCGCTGAAAAGCCGGGCCCTTGGCACCATTCGGGGCCTAAGTGCTTGACAGAAAAGGCGCCTTACGCCATCTAGCGCCCCCTCGACCTGCCTTTTTCTGGAGTTTGTCATGGCGAAGCCCACCACCGCGAAGATCCGCCTCAACAGCGAGGGCGGCACGGGCTTTTTCTATGTCACCAAGAAGAACACCCGCACCATGACCGAGAAATTCTCGATCAAGAAATACGACCCGGTGCTGCGCAAGCATGTCGAATTCAAGGAAGGCAAGATCAAGTAGGCATTCCGCTTTCGGGAATGTAGCTTTGCGCCCGCATGCGGCGCGATCTTCACCGGCTTTCTTCCGAACAATTTGATGTCCTGATCGTGGGCGGCGGCGCCACCGGCGCCTTTGCGGCGCGTGATGCCGCGCTTCGCGGCCTGTCCGTCGCCCTGGTCGAAGCGCGCGATTTCGCTTCGGCCACCAGCGCCCATAACTCCAAGCTGGCCCATGGCGGCTTGCGCTATCTGCGCAATCTCGAATTTTCGCTGGTGCGCGAGAGCCTGCGCGAACGACGAAACCTGATGCGGATGGCGCCGCATCTCGTGCGACCCCTTCCCTTTCTGCTGCCGCTCCATGGCGCCGGACTTGTCGAGCGGACCCGGCTGAAGGCAGGCCTGGCGCTCTATGACCTTCTGTCCTTCGACCGCAACCGGCTGGACGATCCGTCCCAGCATCTGCCCGGTCATCGCTGGCTGGATGCGAAAGCCGCTCTGGAACGCGAGCCGGTGCTGGGCCGCGATCAAGGCGGAAAGAGCCTGGAAGGCGCCTTCGAATATCACGACGCCCAGATGTACAGCCCCGAGCGCATCGTGCTGGAAAATTTGCTGGATGCCGATGCGCATGGCGCGGCCATCGCCAACTATGTCGCTGCCGACCGGCTGATCCAGCGCGACGGCAAAGTTGAAGGCTGCGCCGTGCATGACACATTGACGGGAGCCGGCTTCGACATCCGCGCGAGGACCGTGCTGGTCGCTGCCGGGCCCTGGGCGGATCTGTTCCTGGAACAGGCGACCGGCGCGCCGGCATCGCATCGGCTCATCCGCTCCAAGGGCATCCATCTTCTGGTGCCGCAGATCGCCGCGTCAGCGCTCACGATCGAGGCGGGATCGGGTCACCTTTTCGCGCTGCCGTGGCGGGGCCACACCCTGCTGGCCACCACGGATACCGAATTTTCGGGCGACCCCGCGAGCGTTGCGGTCAGCGAAAGCGACATCGAGAGCTTTCTGGACAATTGGCGTCGATATCTTCCGGCGGCCAAACTGGACCGGGTCGAATTCTTCTATGCCGGCCTGCGCCCGCTGGTGCGCGACGGCTCGCCGAAAAAGGGAACGGGCAACAGCTATAACGTCAGCCGCCGCGCCGAACTGGTCAATCACGGCGCCGAAAGCGGGCCTGACGGATTGTTCTCGGCGCTCGGCGGGAAATACACCACCTCCCGCGCCCTGGCGGAAACGATCACCGACGCGCTGGCCAGGAAGCTGGAGAAAAAGACGGCACCCTGCGCCACGGCGGCGACGCCCCTGCCCGGCGGACGCTTCGAAAGCTTCGATGCCATGGTCAAGGGCTTCCAGAAAACCTGGCCCGGTATCTCATCCCTGCGCAACATGGCGCATATGCTGGGCGCGCGTCTGCCGGAGGCGCTCAAGGGCGCGCGCCTGACCGATCTGGTACCCTTCAAACCTTCGGGTGACACGCCGGCCCAGGTCCGGTTCGCGCTGGAATCCGAAATGGCCCTGACCCTGGAAGACATGGTGATGCGGCGCACATCCATCGGCCAGTTCGGCAGGCCCGATGCGGCGGTCTTGGCAAGCATCGTGGCGCAGATGGCGGCGCATTTGGGCTGGACTCCCGGGAAAACCCAATCTGAAATTGCCCGTCTGGACCGGCTTTTCCGCGTGTCCGCGCCATGACCGCGTTTGTGGTGTTCAACCCCAATTCGGCCGGCGGCCGCACGGGCCGGGACTGGCGCGAGATAGAAGAAGCGCTGGAACGCATCTTCCCGCTGATGTCTTTTTTCGTCACCACGGCGCCCGGACAGGCGGCGCACATGGTGCGCGATGCCCTGGCCGACGGCCATATGGAGATCATCGCGGTCGGCGGCGACGGCACCATCAATGAAGCCCTGAACGGTTTTTTTCACCAGGGCCGTGCCACCGCCCCCGATGCGGTGTTCAGCTTCGTCCATAACGGCCATGACAGCGGCCTGTGTACCCATTTCGGGATCCCGTCCGGCTGGCCCGCGGGGGTGGCGCATCTGTCGCGCGCGCGCATACGCAAATGCGATGTGGGCCGTGTTTCCTGCCTGAGCGCCGAAGGCGTGCCGCTGACCCGCTATTTCCTGGGCAAGGCCGGCATCGGCCTGTCGGCGGCCATGGCGCGCAGGATGGGAGAGGCAAAGGTCAGCCGCCTTCTCGGCCACGATTTCGCGACCTCCCTGCACCGGACATGGACAAGGCTGCGCTGGCGCGGAACGCGCCTGCGCCTGATGGCGGACAATTATGACGAGATTGCCGGCATCGCCAGCCTGTCGCTGACGCCCTCACAAGGCGCTTTCGACATGCGCTTTCTGAATGCGGCGGGCGAGCCGGACGAAAGCCGTTCCCTGCGCACCCTGCGGCTGACCGCGGCGCCCACGCTGGACACGGTGAGCCCCGTGGAAGTGGAATGCGACGGCGAAAGTGCAGGCATTCTGCCGGCATCCTTCGATATTTACCCTGCCGCCATCAATCTGCGGATTTGAAATCCGCACTGGTTAAGATGCCCCGGCATGACAATGACGCCGCACCATCCCCGGAACGACATTCCGGTCAGCCAGCCTTTCTGGCATTGGCTGATCCGGGCCCTGGGCATGCCTGCTTTGCTGGCCACGCCGCAGGGCACCGTAACATTGGAAAGCGGGTTCAGGCATGTCCTGT
>CAYFKU010000090.1:0-7761 GCA_964343955.1 uncultured Rhizobium sp.
CCCATGGCGCAATTGCGATCTCTAAACTAACATTCCAACCGGACCACTCAGTGGGGAACGGTCATTTGCAGTCGTCACGCCGGCGTCAGCACAAGGCAGGAAGATCGAAATTTCGATGACCGACAGCGCCTTTGTGCCGCCGACGGTCACAATCCAGGCTGGCGATCAGGTAACCTGGAAGAATCCCGCCCTGCTGCTGCACACCATCACCTTCGACCCCGCCCAGGCGGCGGACAAGGCGAATGTTCAACTGCCGGCGGGCATCCAGCCTTTCGGATCGGGCGACCTGTCGGAGGACGACACCTTCACCCACAAGTTCACCGAAAAGGGGACTTACACCTATGTCTGCAAATATCACGAATCGATGGGCATGAAGGGCAAGGTCATCGTTTCCTAACCCCGGCTCCAGCATCGAAGCCTCGATGCGAACGCATGCAGGGTTGGTGGGCCCGGCAGGACTCGAACCTGCGACCTAACCGTTATGAGCGGTCAGCTCTAACCAACTGAGCTACAGGCCCTTTCCGGCTCCCGTATATCAGGATTTGACCCAGCGCCAACCCCGAAGCGCCGGCGGCCCGACGGCCGGCTGGCGGTACAGCCGCCACGACGGGGTCATGTTAAAGATGCCCTGATTTCGCCTCAGCCTTTGTCCAGCATGGCAGGGGACTGGCCCCCTGCATCCGGAAAGACCTGACCATGAAACGCACATACTCCCTGGGCCTGGCCCTCGCCGCTCTCCTTGCCCTCCCGGCCCAGGCAGCCGATCTGCGCACCCTCTCCATCACGGGCCATGGCGGCGGAGGCGGCCCCCGTTGCGCCCGGAGAGCAGAGCCTCACTGCGGATGTCACCATGGTATGGGAAATCCACTGACCCTATATTTCGGGCATGACAAATCCCTTTTTTGAAGACTGGACCGCGCCCTTCCAGGCGCCCCCGCTGGACCGGATCAGGCCGGAGCATTTCAAGCCCGCCTATGAGCGGGCCCTGGCTGAGCATACGGCCGAGATCGCGGCCATTGCGGAAAATCCCGAACCGCCCAGCTTCGACAATATGGTGTTGGCGCTGGAGAAAAGCGGCCAGCTCTTGAGCCGGGTGGACGGGATCTTCGCCAATCTTTCCTCCGCAGCCACCAATGAGGCATTGCAGGCTATCGAACTTGAAATGGCGCCGCGCCTGTCGGCGCATTGGAGCGCCATTTCCCTGTATCCGGTGCTGTTCGCCCGGCTGGACGCGGTCTGGGCCAAGCGCCACGAACTGGGTCTGGACGGTGAGCAGCGCAAGGTCCTGGAACGCTATCACCTGGATTTTGTCCGGGCGGGCGCACAGGCGAATGGACCGGCGCGCGAAAGGCTGGCGGCCATCGGTCAGCGGCTGGCGGTGCTGGGTGCCCAGTTCGGCCAGAATGTCCTGGGCGATGAGGAAGACTGGATTTTGGAACTGAGCGAGGCCCAGGTGGCGGACCTGCCCCAGGCGGTTCGCGAAGCGGCCGCCGCCAACGCCGCCCAGCTCAAGCTTGCGGCGCCTTTCGCCGTCACCCTGTCGCGCTCCAGCGTCGAGCCGTTTCTGCAATATGCGCCCGATCGCGCCCTGCGGGAACAGCTTTACAGGGCCTGGGCAGCGCGGGGCGCGAATGCGAACGCGCGCAACAACAGCGCCATCATGACCGAGATGCTGGCCCTGCGCGCCGAGCGCGCCCGCCTTCTGGGCTATGAGAATTTCGCCGCCTTCAAACTGGCCGATTCCATGGCCGGCACACCGCAAAAGGCGCGCGCCCTGCTGGAGGAAGTGTGGGAGCCGGCGCGCCGCCGCGCCCTGGAAGAGCGCGACGAGCTTCAAGCGATGATTGCGCGCGAAGGCGGGAATTTCTCGCTGGCGCCCTGGGACTGGCGCTATTACGCCGAAAAACTGCGCCAGGAAAAGTACAACTTCGACGCCGAAACCCTGAACCCTTACTTCACCCTGGATAACCTGATCGCCGCAGCCTTCTTTACCGCGGAAAAGCTGTTCGGGCTTTCCTTCCGCGAGCGCCGCGACCTGCCGGTCTATCATCCGGATGTGCGCACATGGGAAGCTGTGCGCGAGGGACGGGTGATCGGCCTTTTCTATGGCGACTATTTTGCCCGCCCCGGCAAGGAAAGCGGCGCCTGGATGTCCAGCTTCCGCGACCAGCACCGGCTGGGCGGCAGCGGCCAGGAGGATGTCCTGCCGATCATCACCAACAATGCCAATTTCAACAAATCAGATCCCTGCCTTCTGTCTTTCGACGATGCCGTGACCCTGTTCCATGAATTGGGACATGCGCTGCATGGACTGTTGAGCCAGGTACGCTTCCCGCGCCTGTCGGGCACAAGTGTGGCGCGCGATTTCGTCGAACTGCCCTCGCAGATCTTCGAACACTGGCTGGAAGAGCCGGCAGTCCTGGAACGCTTTGCCCGCCACTATCAGACCGGGCAAGCCATTCCCCCGGACCTGCTCCAAAAACTGTTGCGCGCCAAGAATTATGGCCAGGGCTTCGCAACGGTGGAGTTCCTGGCATCGGCCATTATCGATATGGACTACCATACGCAGGAGCCCCCGGCCGATTCGCTTGCGGCGCAGGACCAGACCTTGGCACGGATCGGCATGCCGGCCGAAATCGCGCCGCGCCACGCCGCACCGCATTTCACCCATGTCTTCGGCAGCGAAGGCTATTCCGCCGGCTATTATGCCTATCTCTGGTCCGAAGTGCTGGATGCCGACGGCTTCAAAGCCTTCAAGGAAGCGCGTGATCCTTTCGATCCCGCCACCGCCCACCGGCTTTACAAGTATATTTTTTCCAGCGGCGGCACGCGCGATTTCGCCGAAGCCTATCGGGCCTTCCGCGGCCGCGATCCACGTGTGGAAGCCTTGCTCGAAGGCCGTGGCCTGCATGCGCCGGTAGCGGCATGAGGAAGATGCTGGCCCTGCTGCTTCTGCTTTCCACCCCGGCGCTGGCGGCGGTGCCGGCGCCCAGGCCCTCGATCGCCAGCTTCCAGCAATTGCCCGTGGTTTTGACCCAGCCCTATGATGAAGGCGCCAATGCCGATGCCGCCGTGGCCACGGCTTTTGCTCGCGCCAGTGCATCGCACAAGCGCGTGATGATCGACCTGGGCGGAAACTGGTGCGTGGACTGCATCGTGCTGGCCAATTTCCTGAAGCTTCCGGAAATGGCGCGCTTCATGGCCGCGCATTTTGAGCTGGTGGCGGTGGATGTCGGCCGCTTCAACCGCAATCTGCACATCCCGGCGCGCTACGGCATCACAAAAAGGCTGCAAGGCGTGCCGGCACTGCTGATCCTCACCCCGGATGGCAAGCTGGTGAACGGGAACGACATCTTTGCCACCGCCAGCGCCAGCGAGATGACGCCCATATCCGTCGCCGACTATCTGGCGAAATACGCCGACTGATCCGTTCGACGTTGCTGGAAGCAATCGTCCGGATTCCGAATTTCTTCATCCACGACCAACCGCTTTCCGGCAGGTTAGTCAGGTTTTTCCAGGGCTTCCCGGGCCATTTCCAGGGTGAGCCAGCGTTCCTCGTCGGCCTCTTTCTGGCTCCGCAGCCGCGCCAGTTCCTCGGACAGGCTGCCGAAGCGCGCCGGATCGCAGGCGTAAAGCTGGGGGTCCGAAAGCGTCTGTTCCAGCTCTGCCATTCGGATTTCCGCCGCCGCGATCTTTTCCGGCAATAACTTGAGCGCATGCTGGTCGGCGAAATTCATTTTGGGAGCGGCGGAGCGGGCCGGGCGTTCCGCCCTGGGCGCAGGCTTTTCCCGGGATTTTTCCACTGCCGCGGCTTTCCCGGCTCGCTGGGCCATCATGTCGGCATAGCCGCCCGCATATTCGGTGAAGCGGCCATCGCCTTCGGCCAGGACGATGCTGGTGGCCACCCGGTCCAGGAAATCGCGGTCATGGCTGACCAGAAGCGCGGTGCCGGGATAGTCGGCGATCACTTCCTCCAGAAGGTCCAGGGTTTCCAGGTCCAGGTCGTTGGTCGGTTCGTCCAGAACCAGGAAATTCGATGGCGTGGCAAACAGCTTGGCCAGCAGCAGCCGCGCCCGCTCGCCGCCCGACAGGACCTTGACGGGGGTACGTGCCTGCTGCGGCGTGAACAGGAAATCCTGAAGATAGCTGATCACATGGCGCGGTTTGCCCGCCACCATCACCATATCCCCGGCGACGCCGCCTATACCGTCAGTGACGGCCGCCGCCAGCGACTGTTCGGGATGCAATTTGCTGCGTCCCTGGTCCAGTTCGGCCATCAGAAGCCCCTGCCCCTGCTTCACATTGCCGTGGCTGGGCGCAAGCTTGCCGGTGAGAAGCTTCAACAGAGTGGTCTTGCCCACGCCGTTGGGGCCGACGATGGCGATGCGGTCACCGCGATGGACGCGCAGGGTGACGTCGCGCACGATCGGCCGGTCGCCATAGGAAAATCCGATTCCCTTGGCGTCGATCACCTTGGTGCCGCTGCCGGCGCCTTCCGCCGCTTCCATCCTGACCGAGCCAAGCTGGCGGATCTGCTCACGCCATTCGGTGCGCATGCCGCGCAACCGTTCCAACCTGCCCACATTGCGCTTGCGCCTTGCGGTCACGCCATAGCGCACCCAATGTTCCTCTGCGGCGATGCGCCGTTCCAGCTTGTGCCGCTCGACCTCTTCTTTTTCCAGCATCTCGTCGCGCCAGGCCTCGAAGGCGCCAAAGCCCTTTTCCAGCCGAAAGGTGCGGCCGCGATCCAGCCACACGGTCACGCGCGAGAGATTTTCCAGAAATCGCCTGTCATGACTGATCAATACCAGCGCGCCGCGCGCCGCCTTCAGTTCGCCTTCCAGCCATTCGATCGCATGGACATCCAGGTGATTGGTCGGCTCGTCCAGCAGCAGGATATCGGGCCGTGGCGCCAGCGCCCGCGCCAGCGCCGCGCGGCGTGCTTCGCCGCCTGACAGCGTGGCTGGATTCTCAATCCCCGACAGGCCCAGATTGCCCAGAAGGTAGAAGGCGCGATTGGGATCCTCGCCGGGATTCAGCCCGGCTTCCACATAGTCGCGCGTGCTCGCATAGCCTGACAGATCCGGTTCCTGGGGAAGATAGCGGATGGTCGCGCCCGGCTGGACAAAGCGCGTGCCGCTGTCAGCCTCCACCAGTCCGGCCGCGATCTTGAGCAGGGTGGATTTGCCCGAGCCGTTTCGGCCCACCAGGCACAGGCGCTCACCGGCCTCGACGCTGAGTTCGGCGCCGTCCAGAAGCCGGGTGCCGCCAAAGGCGACGGCAATGTCTCTCAGGTGCAGAAGCGGCGGCATGGGGCGTTACATGAAACGCCAACCCTCCCCGATCAAGCAAAAATCGGCAGATCGAGGCCCGAACCTTATTTTATGCCTTAGCAACCTGGCTACCGCACCAGGGGCAATAGCTGATTTGCACGTAGGAACCACCGCCGTCATGGACAATTAGCCCAAGAGAGCTCCCGTCTTCGGACCGCCAGATCAAATGGTCCGGACAATCGAAGGGATCTGGATGTTGTTCGCACCTGTGTTCGACCGCCGACCCCAGCCGCTCGCAGCAGTAGTCGCGCATGTTGGAGCGCCTCCTACCTCAAGGTCTCGATTTTGCAGTGATCATGACGCCGGGGCGCGACACCATCTTGATCGCCGCTTCGGGACGTTCGGTCAATGTCTTGCCGTCAAAGTCATAAGTCCGGATGTCGCGTTCCACCGAACATTGGACCAGCAGGCGCTTGGCATCCTCGCTCCAGACCACGCCCTGGCAGGCATGGCCCAGCTGGCCATCCGTCACATGCACCAGCTTGCCGCCCGCGCGGCGGAAAATCACCAGCTTGCCGAAGACCTGGTTGTAGTTCGGCGCATTGCGCACGGTTGCCGAACCATTGCCCACCACCACGGCGGCATATTTGCCGTCGGGCGACTGGACCACATCTTCGGGAAGGGCGCCCACTTCCACCGCATCGCTGATCTTGCCGGTGCGCGTATCGATCAGAAGGGTCGCGCCATTCCCCTTGGTCGTGCTTGGCGCGCCGCCAAAGGCATTGACGAACAGCCAGCGGCCATCCGCCGAAATGCTGCCGCCATCGGGCTGGGTGCCGGCCTCGAAATCCGCCACGCGGCTGATCTGGTCGCCCTTGATGGCCAGCTTGGTCACCTTGCCGTCGCCGAAACGCAGCGCATAGGCGAAATTGCCGTCGGGCGCGATGATCACATCGCGGGGCTCGGCCTTGGCTTCCAGCTTGACCTGGCCGCCGCGGGTCAGGTGCCGGTCCTTGATGGTGAAAAGCGTGATCGTGTCATCGCCCACGCCCGTCACCAGGGCGACGGTGGCCTTCCTGTTCAGATAAATGCCCGTGGCGCCGGTGCCGGCTTCCACCGTTTCCAGAAGCTTGGGCTTGGTCGGGTCGTCGAGCCCGATCACCGCGACAGTGTTGGCCGCCGCCAGCTTGCCGTCGGCACCGAATTTCTGCGGGCAGGTCGCCAGCACGAAGGAATAGTCCGGTGCGACGGCCAGGGCGCTGGGCGGCCCCATCTGGGTGGAGCAGACTTCGATCATGCCGATCACCTTGGGCGCCGAGGTCGAAGAGAAAGCGATTGTCGCCACACTGTCGGGCGTCGGCACCATCGGCAGGCCGTCGCCCGCGCGTACCTGCTTGCCGTCCTGCCCCGAAATGGCCAGATCGGCGAAAGCCGCGACAGGCATCACCACCAGGGCCGTAGCCAGAAGAAGCGCGCGCATGTTTTCTCCCTGCATTTTTGGAGGACTCTAGCGCCCACCAGCCAAAAAGAAAGGGCGGCTTGCGCCGCCCTTTCCCGCATCCGTATCCGGGCCGTTACGAGAAGGAATAGGCCGTCTTGATCTGCGTGAAGAAGTCCACCGCGGCAAAGCCCTGCTCGCGCGCGCCATAGGAGGAGCCGCGCGTGCCGCCGAACGGCACATGATAGTCCACGCCCGCGGTCGGCAGGTTGATCATCACCATGCCGGCCTTCACATTGCGCTGGAAGTGCCGCGCATGCTTGAGGCTGCTGGTGACGATGCCGACCGACAGGCCGAAATTGCCGGCATTGCAGAGCTCAAGCCCCTCTTCATAGCTCTTGATCTTCACCACCGAGACCACCGGACCGAAGACCTCTTCCTGGTTGATGGTATCGGACGGCTTGGTGTCCACGATCAGCGTCGGGCTCATATAGTGGCCCGGCGTCGCCAGCTTGAGGCCTTCGGCGCCGCCGGCCAGCAAACGGCCGCCTTCCTTCAGGGCGATATCGACATATTTCAGATTGCCGGCCAACTGGACGTCGGTAACGGCCGGACCCATCTGGGTGGAGGGATCCAGCGCATTGCCCACCTTCAGCGCCTTGGCGCGCTCGGCGACCGCGGCGACGAACCGGTCGTAAATACCTTCCTGCACGAAGACGCGCGACGAGGCGGTGCAGCGCTGGCCGGTGGCGAAATAGCCGCCATCCACCGCGATCTGCACGGCGCGGTCGAAGTCCGCATCGTCCAGGACGACCAGCGGGTTCTTGCCGCCCATTTCCATCTGCACGCGGGCCTGGCGCGCCACCGCGGCGGCGGCAACCTTGGCGCCAACCGTCTGCGATCCGGTGAAGGAGATGCCGTTGACATCCGGATGCTTGGACAGCGCATCGCCGACAATGCCGCGGCCCAGCACCATGTTCATCACACCGGCCGGCGCGCCGGCTTCATGAATGATCGCCGCCAGGGCATGGGCGGTGGCGGGGGTCGGAT
>CAYFKU010000091.1:0-7650 GCA_964343955.1 uncultured Rhizobium sp.
CCGGTGCGGCGGATTTTCTGCGTCGGCCGCAACTATGCCGATCATGCCCGCGAAATGGGCGCCGATCCCACGCGCGAACTGCCCTTCTTCTTCTGCAAGCCCGCCGACGCGCTGGTGGCTGACAAGAGCGTCATCCCCTATCCGCCCCAGACCCGGGACCTGCAGCACGAGATCGAACTTGTGGTGGCGATCGGCAAGGGCGGCAGCAACATCGCCCGCGAGGACGCTTTGTCACATGTGTTCGGCTATGGCGTCGGCATCGACATGACCCGGCGCGATCTGCAGCAGGAAGCCAAGGACAAGAAACGTCCGTGGGACTGGGGCAAGGGCTTCGACAATTCCGCGCCCATCAGCGCCCTGCACAAGGTTAGCGAAGTCGGTCATCCCGACAAAGGCCGCATCCACATCGCCGTCAATGGCGTGGTGAAACAGGATGGCGACCTGTCGGAACTGATCTGGCCGGTGGCCGATGTGATCGCCTTCATCTCCCAGTCCATGCGGCTGGAGGCGGGCGACCTGATCTATACCGGCACGCCCGCCGGCGTCGGCGCGGTTCAGCCCGGCGACGTGCTGCAGGGCGAGGTGGCCGGTGTCGCCAGCCTGACCGTCACCATCGCGAAATAGCTACTTGCAGGTCCCGCCCGGTGGGGTGTGCGGCAAGGGACGGCCCGACAGCGAGCCCGTCATCTTGCCGTTATCCACCGCCGCCACGCCATTGACGAACAGTTCCTGCACGCCCTCCGACAGCACCGTGGGGTGGATATAGTCCGCCCTGGGCACATAGCGGTTCGGATCGAACACCAGGATATCGGCGAAATAGCCGGGCTTCAGATAGCCGCGCCGGTCCAGCTTGAAGATGTCGGCGGTCAGGCCCGTCGAATGGCGGATGAAGAAGCCTTCGTCGATCACATGCTTCTGCTTCACATAGACGGCATATTTGGTCTGGAAGGTCGCATATTGCCGGGGATGGCCGACGCTGCCGTCCGAACTGGTCACCACCCAGGGCTGCTTCATGAAATTTTCCAGATCGGGTTCGGAGATCGTGAAGGAGACGATGGAGGCATGACCGCCGCTTTCGCGCAGGACACGCACCGCCGCCTCAATCGGGTCGAGCTTCCACTGCTTGGCGATGTCGGACAGATACTTGCCCGTCCAGGCGGCAGCCTGGGGCTTGCCTGAGCTGTCGTCCGCGGGCCGGCCGCTGGTGATCAGGATGGCGCCCGCGCCGCCGCGGCGGTCGAGATTCTTCACCATCTCGGCCCGGATCTTCGTCATCTGTGCCGGATCGTCGAAGCGCTTGAGCATCGCCGCCGCGCCGCCATCGGAAGCCCAGCGCGGCACCAGCGCCGCATCCAGGCCGGTGTTCGCCGCCAGCCAGGGATAGTGATTGGCGGTGACATCCTGGCCGCTCGCGCGCGCCTGCTCGATCAGCTTGATGACATCGGCGGATTTGCCCCAGACCTCGTGGCCCAGTGTCTTGATGTGGGAGAAATGCACCGGGATGTGCCCGTCGCGGCCGATGCGCAGCACTTCCTGGGTCGAAGCCAAGAGGCCGATGGAATAGGTGGATTCATCGCGCTGATGGGTGTCGTAGATGCCGCCCCGGATGCCGGCTTCCCTGGCCAGGGGGATCACTTCTTCGGTCGTGGCGAAATTCTGCGGCGCATAGAAAAGGCCGCCCGACAGGCCGATGGCGCCTTCGCACATACCCTTGATGACAAGCTGCTTTTCCTTCTCCGCCTCCGCCGCATTGGGCGCGCGCGCATCGTCGCCCAGCACCGCCTTGCGGATCGCGCCGAACCCGACATAGGAAACCACATTGGTGCCGATGCCGGGCCTGGCATATTGCGCGAACTTGGCTTTCAGGTCCGGCGTGCCATTGCCATCGACCCCGACAAAGACGGTGGAAACGCCCTGCATCACCCAGGCCGGAACGGCCCGTTCGCTTTTGCTGCCATCCTCCAGAAAATGATCGGCATGGGTATGGGGATCGATCAGGCCTGGCGCCACCACCATGCCATGCGCATCGATGGTGCGCTTGGCGGTCATCGGCGCCTTGGGACCGACATAGACGATCCTGTCGCCGGTGAAGGCGACATCGCCGGTGATCGGCGCCGCGCTGGAACCGTCATACAGCTTGCCGCCGGTGATCAGCACATCGGCCTGGTTGTTCTGGCCCGACGCGGAGGCCACCAGCAGGGGCGACAGCGCGGACGACAGAAGAAGAATGGACGCGGCGCGCAAACGGCGGTTCTTCATCGAAATCCCCCTTATCTCTGGCCCAGGACGCAACGGCCGCCCTCTTGCTCCGACTCTAGGCCCGGTCCACATCGCGTCAAGCGGCGGCGTGGACCGATGGACAGGAACGCGCACGCTGGCCCTGCCGCCGTTCCGGGGTTAATCTGCCCGCCGCCCACAAGAGCCCTTCCAAGGACCTGCACATGAAACTCGATACCTCCGCCTCCGGGGTCTATTCCATTGCGCCCACGCCCTTTCTGGAGGATGGCGCCATCGACTGGAATTCGGTCGATCGCATGACCGACTATTATTTCGAGATGGGCTGCGATGGCTTCACCATCCTGGGTGTCCTGGGCGAGGCCCCCAAGCTGGATGCCGAGGAGGCGCTGGCCATGGCTGCCCGCGTCATCAAGCGCGCCAAGGGCAAACCGATCATCGTGGGCGTATCCGCGCCCGGCTTTGCCGCCATGCGCGGGCTGGCCCGCAAGGTAATGGATCTGGGCGCCGCCGGCGTCATGATCGCGCCCGGCGCGGGGCTCAAAACCGACGACCAGATTACGGGCTATTTCCGCAATGCCATGGAGGCGGTGGGCACGGACGTTCCCTGGGTGCTGCAGGACTATCCGCAATCGACCGGCGTCACCATGTCGAACGGCGTGGTGAAGAAGATCGTGACCGAGCATCCGTCCCTGGCGGTGCTCAAGCATGAGGACTGGCCCGGCCTCGACAAGATTTCCGCCCTGCGCGGTTGGGAAAAAGACGGTTCGATGCGCAAGATCTCCATCCTGGTGGGCAACAACGGGCTGTTCTTCGACTTCGAACTGGACCGCGGGGTGGACGGGGCCAATACGGGCTATGCCTTCCCCGACATGCTGGTGGAAATGTTCAAACTTTCGCGCGCGGGCAAGCGCGACGCGCAGCATGACCTGTTCGACATCCATCTGCCGCTGCTGCGCTATGAACAGCAGCCGGGCATCGGACTGGCGGCGCGCAAATACATGCTGGTGCGGCGCGGCGTGCTGTCCAGCCCGGCGATGCGGCGGCCGGCGCCGGCCTTCTCCAGGGAAAGCAAGGCGGAGGTGGACTATCTGCTCGCGCGCCTGGCCCAGCGCGATCCCAGCATCAAGCTGCTGCCCGCCTAGGACATGACCCGATTTCTTCGAAACCGGATCTTGCTCTAGCGGATGCGCTTCACTTTATAGAAGCCATAGTCGCCCTCCACCTTCATCGCGAAGGTGCGCATCACCGAAGGCGTGATGGTGACCAGCATCTCGGCGGGCGGCTTGCGCCAGTTGGCGCGGTGATAGACCTCGTCTTCCTCCATCTGCTCCCAGACCTGTCCGTCCTGGAGAGTCACGACCACCCCGCCGCGCTGGTTCATGCTGTAGTCGCGCATCGGCATGGATTTGACCACCGGCCGCGCATCGCTGAACAGGCCGGTGAAAAGGCCGCCGGCGTGGGGCATGGGCGGGGGCCCTGCCGGCCGCACCGGAGCGGGCGGTGGCGCGGCGGATGCCAGTTGCGGCTTTGGCGCGGGCGGCGGCGGGGCGGACTGCGCGCCCTGCGGCAGCGAAAGACGCAGATGGGCCCGCATCGGCGTCGCGGCGGCATAATAGCAGTCCAGCCAGGCACGCTCATTGGCCGCGCGGATGCAGTTGGCCGCGCCGCTCATCACATCATCGCGCACATTCTCGTCGCGCGGCGCGCCACCCGCGGGCGGTGCGGCGGCAAGGTTCACCTGGGCCGGCAAAGCCGGCGAGAGATTCAGGGCGGTGCGCACCGGCTGGGCGGCGCCATAATAACAGTCGAGCCACTGGCGGGATTCGGCGATCACCGAACAGCGAAAGGCCCCCGCCAGCGCGTCGTCGCGCGGCCGGCTGAGAGCGGGCTGCGCCGCCAGCATCAGCACAGGTAAGATCAGCAAAAATCGACGCATACCATTTCCCCCATCAAGGCCCGCCGCCTTGCTGCCGGAACAGTGTGGGCAAGCGCAGGGGCGTTGACAAGGCGCGCGGGAAGCTGCCGAGAATGGGTTAACGGACAAAAAGGGGGAAATGGCATGAAGCGGATGCTCTGGGGGGCGCTGGGACTGCTGGCTTTTTGCACGGGTCCTGCCGCGGCCGCGCAACAGGTCCTGATCGATACCGCCGCCAATCTGGCCCTGCCGCAATGGAAAGTGACCTCCGCCGACTGGGCCCGGGGCGGCCCTGCCTGGAGCGTGGTTTTCAGGACCCTGCATGGCGGGCGGCAGGAGGGCGTCCAGGTCATCGAGGTGGACAATGGCGCCATGCGCTTCACCATCGTGCCCACGCGCGGCTTCTCGCTTTGGAAGGCCCAGGCGGGCAAGCTGCGGCTGGGCTGGAATTCACCGGTGGGCGAAATCGTCCATCCGTCCTATGCAAGATTGTCCGACAATGGCGGCCAGGGGTGGGTGGCGGGCTTTGGCGCCCTGATGGCGCGCGGCGGCCTTGCCTCCTTCGGGGCGCCGACGCAGGACGGCAATCAGCAACTGACGCTGCATGGCCATGTCGATTACCTGCCCGCCAGCTTTGTCAGTGTGCGCTATGACGCATTGCCCAGCCCCCGGCTGGTGTTCAGGGGCATCGTCAACGACACCCAGACCTTCGGCGCCCAGTTGCGACTGACGTCCGAAATTTCCACGCCCATCGGACGTGCGGAAGTCAGCTTCGATGATGTGATTTCCAACCTGTCGGATGTGCCGCAGGAGATGGAGTTGCTGTATCACACCAACTTCGGCACGCCACTGCTTGGCGCGGGCGCGGAATTCGTCGCACCGGTCAAAAGCGTGGCCCCGATGAATCAGGCATCGGGCGAGGATATGAAGAGCTGGAATCGCTACAGCGGGCCGCATCCCGCCGGCTATTCCGCGAAAGTCTTCAACATGGAGCTTCAGACGGACAGCGCAGGCATGACCCAGGCCATGCTGAGGGCGCCGGACGGCAATCAGGGCGTCCTGATGCGGTTCGACACCAAAGGACTACCCTATATGTCGCTATGGAAGAATGAAGTGTCGGCCGGGAGCGGATATGTCACCGGGCTGGAGCCCGGCACCGGCTATCCGAATACACGGCCCTGGGAAAGGCGCGCGGGCCGCGTGCCCGTGCTGAAAAGCGGTGAAAGCCGCCGCGTGCATCTGACCATCGCCGCCCTCACCTCTCGCGCCGGGGTGGACCAGGCAGCCGCCGAGATCAAGACGCTGACCCGCGCGGCGCCGAAGATCCTGTCCAAGCCTACGGGGCCTTAGCCGGACCGGCAGGCGCGGATTTTCCGGGGGGCTCGAACTTGCCGAGCATGCAGGTTTGACCCGACTGGAGGACACGCAAGGTCTGCATATTTTCGCAGATGTCGTCGTTGCCGCGCAGAACCCAGACAAAGCCGTTGAAGCGCAGGTCGCTGCAACGGCCTTGCAGGCGATTCACCAGGACACGCCCGTCCTGCAATTTGAATGTGAGCAGGCGGCCGTCCCTTGACGGGGTGGTGCTGACGATTTCGCGTTGCGAGACACACAGCGCCTGTGCCGGCAGTGAAGCCGCCGCCGTCAAGCCGAGTGCAAGAAAGCCCGAACGGATGGCGCGCTTGGACATGTTGGACATGTAGGGCATGGGGACCTCCATGGCGGCATTCTCCGCCAGCCGCAGCGGCCGGGCAATTACATTTTCCTCGATGACTCGTCATCTGGCGCTGGCCAGAACGCTGTCGTAAGGTCACATGCGATCATGTGAATTTGGAACATGCCGGACAATCTGGAAAATCAAATCGCCGCGATCTGGGCCAAGGCATTGGGGGTCAAAACCGTCGGCCCCGACGACAATTTCTTTGCGCTGGGCGGCCATTCCCTGCTGGGAGTGAAGTTGATCGCCGAAGTCCAGGCTCGCACCGGGATAGAAGCGGAACTGCGGATTTCCGACCTGATGGAATATCCCACCCTGGGCGCCTTCACCGCCTTTGTGGAAGAACTTCAGGCCGGCGCTGACGAAACGGGCAGCATTTAAGGCCCTGCCCGCCAGGCCGCTGTCACAACCAGATCGCTGCCGGCAACAAAGCGGCCTTCAAAAACCTGCGCCCGGCAAGCCGCGGTGAAGCACGACCCGGCAAGGCTGACGCGAAAATCCTGAAAGCGCAGCACGGCATCGTCCCCGGCCTTGAAACAGGCCTCCTTGGCGCTGAACAGAATGGTGGCGATACGGTCCTTGTTGGGTTGGGCCTGCAGATAGTCCAGTTCCGGAAGACAGAAGAGGCGCGGCCAGAGATCCGGCGTGACCCCGCCGATTCTTTCGGCATCAACGCCCAAGCCGGAACAGTCCGCAGCACGCGCCACCAGTGCGGCGGCATAGCCGCGCGTATGGGTGATGCTGCCCACCAGGCCCGCCGGCCAGCGGGGCGCGCCATCCGGGGCCTTGAGGATCGGCCTATCGCCCAGGCCCAACTGCGCCAGCGCGCCATGGGCGCAGGCCCTTCCAAGGGCAAAATCCCGGCGACGCGTTGGCGCTGCGCTGGCGACGAGCTGTTCCTCGTCCGGATGGAACGGCACGGGCTGGCCGGTATCCTGGAGTTCGGCGCCGAACAGGCCCGCCTTCAGAAGCTGAGCAAGCAAACCGGTGGAAGGGCCGGTCAATCCGGCACCGTTTCGGCGAAGACCTGAAAGAAAGTGGCGGTGAAACTGTCCTGATCGGCAGGGCCGATCACGCCCTGATAGAAATGCAGGGATATCTGCGCTTCATGCACCCAGTCCGTCACATGCAGGAACAGGGGCGAGGAGCGGCGCGGCCATTCCTGGGTCAGGGTGACAATCTGGGGTGGCCAGGGCAGCCCCGCGGTCCGGCCCGATCGATCAGCGCGGCCTGCTTGCCCCAGAAATCCAGCGCCCAGCGCGCCCGCGCCTGCGCATCGCCCACCCATTGCCAGGATCCGCCGAAAGGCCGGGGATAAAGATAGGCATTGCTGAGAAGCTGACGGTTTTCCGAGGCATCGACGGTGATGGACGGATAATCCGCGGTGCGCGCCACGGACAATTCCGCCTGGGCAGCGCGAATGCGGGCCAGCGCGCCTTGCAGCGTGGGATTGTTGGCGAGCAGCCGCGTCACCAGCTTGTCGAGCTGGGGATCGCCGAACGCCTTCCACCATTCAGCTTCGACGCGCATGGCGGCGTCCGCGCCAAGACCCAGCTTCTGGGGCGCGATCGGCACTTGCGACACTGTGGTGGGCGGAGCTTCAACGCAGGCCGCGAGCGGCAGCGTCAGAAGCAGGGCCCAGCTCTTCCTCACGCTAGTCCTCGGCATGGGATGGACCAGTTTCCCCCGATTCGCCTTTTCTTAAGGTTACTACGCGGCGGACAGGATAAGCACCTGAAAAACATGGCTATTTTGCGTTGCGCATCCGGTCGGCCAGGGC
>CAYFKU010000092.1:0-7197 GCA_964343955.1 uncultured Rhizobium sp.
CTTCTTGCGGGCGGGCTCGATCTCCTCGCCCTGCCCCAGATCGGCGGTGAAGGTCACCACCTCGGCGCCATATTCGGTCTGCAGCCATTTGAGGATCACGGAGGTGTCCAGCCCGCCGGAATAGGCAAGCACGACCTTTTTGACGTCTTTCTTGGACACGACGGGAACCCCTTGAAAATCGCGCGGACTATAGGGATTTAGACCCGAAAATCCACCCCGGCAAATGGGCCTGGAAGCGGCCGATCAGCCAGAAAATCCCGGACAAAATCAGGCTGATCGGAAGGCAGGTGAGAAGCGGGAAATAGAAGCCGCCATGCTCGCCCCGGATCACGATGTCGCCAGGCAGATGACCCAAGCCCAGCCGGCCCAGTCCCAGCCATCCAAGCCACGGCCAGACCAGCCGGCACCAGCACCAGTCTGGCCATGACAAGCAGCCGGGCCATCAGCGCGCCAGAAACCAGCCGGTGATGGAATAGCGGTGCGCCCCGGCAAAGGGCGCCACCATGCTGACCTGATGCTCCTGCGGCACGGCGAACAGATTGAGCGCGTTGAAGGCAGGCAGGAGGCCTTCGCTGACATGGCCCGGCCGGTCGGAAAAGAGCAGCGCCCCGCCCCAGTCCCAGCGCCAGAAGGGCGTCATGTTCAGCACATAGGCGGCGACGCGGCGCCGGTCGTTGTGATCGTCATGCTGGTTCAGGAAATGTCCCTGGCGATAGCGCGTGGCCTGGATCGAGGCGGCGTTGATCTCGTTGCGGCCCGTGATGGCGCGCACGAATTCCAGGATCGCGGGCCCGTTCAAAAACAGGTTTATCCGGGCCAGGTAATGTGCGGGATCGGGATAGGGCTCGCCTTCCTTCGACACGGCATGGGCGTCGTAGAAATATTCGAAACGGTCCCGCGCCCGGTTATAGGCGGCGGCCATCAGCTCGCGCTCCTTGCAGGGATCGAGGGTGGCGACCCGCCAGGCCTGGGCCTGGTCCACGCCCACCTGGCAAAGCAGCGCGAAGTCGGTTTCCTGGGTCAGGCACTGATGGACACGCGCGGCGCTGTCGTCGGTCAGAACGGCGGGAATATGCACGCGGCCATCACGGCGGAAGGCCTGCGCAAGAGCCTGCGTATCCAGCGCCGGGTTCAGCGCCGGCGTCATTGCGGCATGCGCGCCAGTTGCGAAGACTGAACCTCGCCCAGCTCGCGCGCCATGCGGGCCGAGGCGCGTTCTTTCACGCTTTCGCTCTTGAGTTGGCCGCAGGCCGCCATGATGTCACGGCCGCGCGGCGTGCGCACCGGCGAGGCATAGCCGGCGCGGTTGACGATCTCGGCGAATTTCTCGATCTGCTCCCAGTCGGAACATTCGTAAGGCGCGCCCGGCCAGGCGTTGAAGGGGATCAGGTTGATCTTGGCGGGAATGCCCTTGATCAACTGCACCAGCTCGCGCGCCTCGGCAATGGAGTCATTGACGCCCTTCAGCATCACATATTCGAAGGTGATGCGGCGGGCATTGGACGCACCGGGATAGGCGCGGCAGGCATCCAGCAGTTCGGCGATCGGATATTTCTTGTTGATCGGCACGATGACGTCGCGGATCTCGTCGCGTACCGCATGCAGAGAGATGGCGAGACTGGACCCGATCTCCTCGCCGGCGCGGGGGATCATCGGCACCACCCCGGCGGTGGAAAGCGTGACGCGGCGCTTGGACAGCGCAATGGCGTCGCCGTCCATCGCGATGGCCAGGGCCGCCTTCACATTGTCGAAATTGTAGAGGGGCTCGCCCATCCCCATCATCACGATGTTGGTCACTTTGCGCCCTGGGGCAGTCGAGGGCCAGTCTTCCAGCGCGTCCTTGGCCAGCATGATCTGGCCCAGGATTTCATCGGGTGTAAGGTTGCGCACCAGCTTCTGGGTGCCGGTATGACAGAAGCGGCAGGTCAGGGTGCAGCCCACCTGCGACGACACACAGAGCGTTCCGCGATCGGCTTCCGGGATATAGACCGTTTCGAACTCGATTCCCGGTCCGGTCTTCAGCAGCCATTTGCGCGTGCCGTCGTTGGAGATCTGGGCGGTCACGACCTGCGGCCGTTCCAGCGTGAAATTCTCTTCCAGGACCTTGCGGAAATCCTTGGCCAGATTGTTCATGGCGGCGAATTCCCTGGCGCCGTGCACATAGATCCAGTTCCACAACTGGCTGGCACGCATGCGCGCCGATTTCTCCGGCACACCGGCTCCGATCAGCGCGGTCTTCAGCGCCTCGGGCGCCAGACCGATCAGGGTGCGTCTGTCCGTCATCACATGTTGCAGGCCGCGTGCACCTTGGCCATGGCATCATTGAAGCCCTGGAGGCTATAGGTGTCGCTGGTCTTGGTGCCGCGCTGGCTCACGCCGCTGGCCACGGCGGAAACACCGCCATGCATGGCGTCGATCAGCCGGCCATTGTCGGTAAGCTGCTGCAGCCAGGAACTTCCTTCCTTGCCGTTGTTGCGGATGAAGAAGGCGAACTTGTCGCTGCCCACGGCCAGCGCCGCGGCGGCGCCCTCCTTGCCCTGATAGCCATAGACGACCTGCGGCTCGGCCTTCACTTTTCGCGCCGGCCAGTCCGACACCATCAGATAGATGGGGCCGCGCTTGGCGCCGGCAGGACGCGTGGCGCGCGGCTTGGACAGGGCATAGCAGGTCAGGTTCGAACCAGTTCCGCTGGAATAGGCCGACCAGTTGCCGAACACGCCCAGCAGGTTCGCGGGTTCCGCCGCGGCCGGCACAGCCAGGCCAAGGCCAATTCCGACAACCAGTCCCAAAATCCGCTTCATGATTGCTCCAATGACGCCCGCGCGCGGGAATATGCTTGCGGAATCTGGCGTTTGTTTGATGGCCGGCAAGATACCGGAGGGGGGGCCGCGGTCGCAAGCGCCATGGGCGCGGGAAGGCGCGGCTATTCCCTGAGGCCGTATCCGCGCGAGAACAGGCGCCACACCAGGCCGCCCAGCAACGCGATCATCGCCAGGGTCAGGGCGATGGAAAGCTCCTGCGGCGCTTCATCGACGCCGATCATGGCGCCGCGAATGCCGTTAATGAAATAGAAGAAGGGATTGGCCCAGAGCAGCCAGTGCAGCCAGTCGGGCAGCATTTTCATGGTGAAGAAACTGCCGCCCAGCATGGAAAGCGGCGTCAGGAAGAAGACCACCGGCATGTTGAGCTGCTCGAAGCTCTTGGACCAGAGCCCCACCAGGATGCCGCACAGGCCGAAGATGACCGATACCGCCACGATCCAGAACAGGAACAGCGGCCAGGATTCGATCGTGGTGGCGCCGAAGAACAGCCCCAGGATCAGGATGCCGATGCCGGTCACCGAGGCACGCACCACCACCGTGGTCAGGCTGCCCACCACCATTTCCAGATAGGATAGCGGCGCGACCAGCATCTCCTCCACAAAGCGCATGAAGCGCGAGAAATAGATCGCCGACGAGGATTGCAGGAAGGCGGCATTGATGATGTTCATCATCAGCACGCCCGGCATCACGAATTCGATATATTTGTGCCCGCCGATGGTGCGCATCGTGCCGCCCAGCACATAGCCGAATACGAAGATGAAGAGCAGCGCCGAACTCCAGGGCGCGATGAAGACCTGGATCGGGACACGCAGCATGCGCTGCACGTCGCGGCGAACGATGGTGTATAGGCCGGTCCAGTTGACGCCCATCGGGGCCAATGTTTCGGGGCGGACGCCTGACGCACTCATCTATTGCCCCGCGACATGATCGGCTTCGGCGCCGGTGGCCACCAGATAGGCGCGCTCCAGGCTGCCAGGGGTGCCCGCCATCTCTTCCTTGGTGCCTTCGCGCACCACCCTGCCCTTGGCGACAATGGCGATGTCGCGGCACAGGCGCTCGACTTCTTCCAGATAGTGCGAGGTCAAAAGAATGGTGCGGCCGTCCTGGTTGATTTCGGTCAGGTAATTCCACAGCACCCGCCGCAGCTCCACATCCACGCCGGCGGTCGGCTCGTCCAGGATGATCAGCCTGGGGTCGTGCACCAGCGCACGCGCCAGCACCACGCGGCGCTTCAGGCCGCCGGACAGTTCGCGAAAACTTTTCTTCAGGTGCGGCGTCAGTTCGAAGCGTTCCATCAGGTGATCGACCCGGGATTTGCGCTGCGCGCGGCTCAGGCCGAAATAGCCGCCCGCCCAGTCCACGATATCGGCGGGCTTGGCGAAGGGATCGACATTGAATTCCTGCGGGCAAAGCCCCACCAGGCGGCGTGCCTCGCGATAGTGCTTTACCGCATCCAGCCCGAACACCTCGATGGTGCCGGAGGTGGGATTGGCGATGCCGGTGATGCAATGGATGGTGGTGGACTTTCCGGCGCCGTTCGGACCCAGGAAGCCGTAAAAATCGCCCTCCTGGATGGTGAGCGACAGATCCTCCACCGCGACATTGCCGCGGCGGTACACCTTGCGCAGGTTCTTGATGGCGAGTGCTGGCGTGGGCATCGGAAAACTTTCGAGGGACCCTTATATGGAGATCATCGGCCGGATGCCAAGCCTAGTAGTCCCGGGGTTTTGACAGGGGCGCGCCCCAGCTATGGACCGGCGGCAGGGTGACGCCGCCGCTGGGGGTGACCGGACGGCTGTATCCCGACTGGCTCATCATCCGGTCATACAGAACAATGGCGCCCGCCATGCCGACGTTGATCGAGAATCGGGTGGGAATTTTGACCACGAATTCGCACCTGGACAGCATCTGCGGCGACAGCGAATAGCGCTCCGCCCCGAAGACATATGCGGCCCGGGTGGGATGGCGGAAGCGCGGCAGCTCCACGGCGTCGTCGGTGATCTCCACGCCCACCAGGCGGCAGCCCAGCGGCAGGCGGAAATCATCGGGATGGGCGAAGGAATAGAAAGGCAACTGCCCTTCCGAATTGCTGGTGTCGCTGTTGGCGTCCGACAGTTTCAGGCGCGGCGCGACCGAAAAGAAAAAGCTGGCGTCGAAGGCGTGGGCGATCCGCATGAGATTGCCCAGGTTCATGGGCTTGGACACGCCCTCGACCCCGACTCCGAAATAGCCTCTCACGCTTCCTCCCCGCCGGCGGATCGCCGGCGGGGATTTGCTAGCCGATTTGGGCCGGGTTGGCTATCGGTGCGCTAGCGGCGCGCCTGTTTCGCCGCTTCATAATCCATGCGGTCCAGCTCGGGTGTCTGATACTGGACATCCTGGATGACGCAGCGGCCGCCATTGGCGGTATCGTCGCGCAACAGAACCGAATCGCCCCTGGAAACACAGGACAGGCCACCCACGCCATGGGTCTTGAAGGCCAGGCCGAACTGGTATTTCAGGTCGTAACAGCGACCCATGAAGTTGACACGGTAACGGTTACGCGCCTGGTCGATCACCACCAGCGAGCGGTTGCCGGGCACGATCTGATAATCATGGATGTAACCCTGGCGCAGACAGACCGGCTCGTTGGGCGGCGGCGCGGGCCGATAGCCCTTGGCCTGTCCCATGACAGGGAGGCTTGTGAGCAAAAGAGCACCGGCGAGAGCGGCACCCGACAAAAGATAACGCATAGGTTCCTCCGTTTGCCCTCCTCGTGCATTATACGCCGGCTGAACCGGTTTTGATCCTGAAACATTTGTTCATCAGAGGCCGCGGACAGAGGGGAACGGCCGAGCCATGAGCCAGGAGCAAACCAATAGCGGCCTTCGCTCGCGCATCCATGGCGCGCCGCTGCTGGAAAAGCTGGGTCCCGGCATCATCACCGGCGCCGCCGATGACGATCCCAGCGGCATCGCCACCTACAGCCAGGGCGGGGCCCAGTTCGGTTATGGCCTGCTCTGGACCCTGCTGCTCACCCTGCCGCTGATGGTCGCCATCCAGATGGTGAGTGCCCTGATCGGCCGGGTGACGGGCCAGGGCCTGGCCAGGAACATGGCCGGCATCCTGCCGCGCCAGATCATCGGCCTTCTGGTGGCGCTGCTGTTCGTGGCCAATACCATCAATGTGGGTGCCGACCTGGCCGCCATGGGCGAGGCCGCCAATCTGGTGACCGGCCTGAACCAGCATGGCTTCACGATCTTCTTCGCCCTGGTGTCGCTCGGCCTGCAGCTTTTCATCCCCTATCGGCGCTATGCCCGTTTCCTGACCGTCCTGACTTTCAGCCTCTTTGCCTATGTGGCGGTGCTGCTGTTCCTGGACCTGGACTGGAGCGCCATCGGCGGCGGGCTGATCGGCCTCCATGCGGTGCTGGACGAAAGGGCCGCCACCACCATCGTCGCCATCTTCGGCACCACCATCAGCCCGTACCTGTTCTTCTGGCAAAGCGCGCAGGAGGTCGAGGAGGTAGCGCAGCATCCCGACGAGGAACCTCTGCTGAAGGACCCGGCCGAAGCGCCGCAGGCGATCAGCCGAATCCGGATCGACACCGTCGCCGGCATGCTGGTGTCCAACGTTATCGCGCTGGCAATCATGATCGCCACGGCCGCCACGCTGCACGCCCATGGCGTGACCAATATCGACACGGCGGCGCAAGCGGCCAGCGCGCTGAAGCCCATCGCCGGAAATTTCGCCTTCGAACTGTTCGCGATCGGCATCATCGGCACCGGCCTTCTGGCGGTGCCGGTGCTGGCGGGATCGGCGGCCTATGCCGTGGGCGATGCCTGGGGCTGGAAGACCGGCCTGGATCACATGCCCTGGCAGGCGGCGGGCTTCTATGCCGTGATCGGCGCGGCAGTGGTGCTGGGCTTAGGCATCGACTGGTCGCCGCTCGACCCCATCGCCGCGTTGTACTGGAGCGCCGTGCTGAACGGCGTGATCGCGGTGCCCATGATGGTGGCCTTGATGGTGGTGGCCTCCAGCCGCCGCAAGATGGGCGAGTTCCGCGCCGGCTGGCTTTTGGGCGGCATGGGATGGCTGTCCACCGCCGTCATGGCCGCGGCGACACTGGTAATGTTCTATGTCATGCTGAAATAATCTATCCTCGCGCGGGCCATTGGCGGGGAAGACACATGCACATTCTGGGCTGGATCGTGTTCGGCGCCTTCATCGGCTGTGTTGCCAGCATGATCATGGGCAAAGAGGGCAGCGGCTGCATGGTCAATATCGCGCTGGGCCTGGTCGGCGCGGTGGCGGGCGGCTTCCTGTTCCGCAGCCTGGGCGGCTTTGAATATGAAAAATACGGGTTCATCGCCTCCACCCTGGTGGCGGTGATCGG
>CAYFKU010000092.1:7207-7530 GCA_964343955.1 uncultured Rhizobium sp.
CTACGAGGAGATCGGCGCCATCATCGTGCTGGCAATCTGGAATGCCCTTACCGGGCACCGGCCGCTGCGTTAAACACCTGTCATAGCCCAACCAAGCGCCGGGCCATGACACATGCTACCTGTTCCTGGCCGCGGTATCGCTGGCTGCCCCCGGCTTGTGCAGATAGATTTCGCCGCCGGACTGCTTGAACTCATCCGACTTCTTCGCCATCGCGGCGCGAATTTCAGCGCTCGACAAGGTGTCATTGGTGCCCTTGGCGGCGTCGCGCACTTCCTGGCTGATCTTCATGGAGCAGAATTTCGGCCCGCACATGGAGCAGAAA
>CAYFKU010000093.1:0-7488 GCA_964343955.1 uncultured Rhizobium sp.
TTCTGCCCAATAGGGCTATCAAAAAGGATGTCTCGCAAGTCCGTACATATCTACAAAAGGGGCCGCAGCGGATGAGGCTGCGGCCCAGTGGAGATCAACCCTTTATCAGTGGGGCGCGGCCTCAGAAGTTGCCGCGAATACCGATCATGAAGTAGCGGCCCATCAGGTCTTCGCCGATCGGCGTGTTGATGCCGCCCGGATTTCCGCTCGAGCCAATGACATCCGGCGGGATGGCATTGAAGGCATTTTGCACGTTGAAATAGGCAGACATTAACGTTCCATTGTCGAAGGTAATTCGCTTACTGAGGGTGAAGTCCATACTGCTAAAGCTGCCAACAAAGTTGTCGGCATAAAAGGTTTGACCGGTTCCATAAACGCCGTTCTTGGTCAACCCGCTATACCAATGCCAGCTTGCATCCACACTCCAATTTCCTATCGTATAATCACCAATAATGTTGGCGTGCCCCTTCTGGCTGGGTACCGTGCCACCGATGCCAAATCCGTGCTGAATCGGGGCGCCAGGGAATGTCGCGGAGTTTAGCACCGGCGCCACATTCACCAGGCCGCGCAGATTGACGATGCCGGCCAGGCTGTTGTCGATATCGGCCATATCGAAATTATAGTCGACCTCATAGTCCTGGCCTTCGGTCGAAGCAAACGCAACGTTGAGATTCTGGCTCAGAAGCAACGTGGGATAGTTGGCAGGCGTGGTGTTGGAGTACGGGAAAGGACGTACATACAAGGCGCAGAGCGGTGAAGTGCCGCCCGAGGCAACGCATAGATTGGCAATCACGAGATTGCTGCCGCTGAGGGTGCCGATCGCGTTCTTGACCTTGATATTGTAATAGTCCGCGGAAATGGTGAGGCCAGGAATGAAGCTCGGCGTGAGCACCACGCCCGCAGTATAGGTGCGTGACGTTTCCGGCAGCAGATTGGCATTGCCCTGGGTGATGGTCTGGATACCACCCGGATTGTAGTTTGTTAAGGGGTCCAAGAAGGGACCACTCGATGAAACCTTTGGTGAATAAAGATCGTTCAGTGTTGGCGCCCGAATGTCGACTGAGGTCGTGCCGCGGAAGCGCAAACTGTCATCCACATGCCAGTCTAGACCAATCTTCCATGTCTCCACTTCGCCGGTGATACTATAGTTGGTATAGCGACCCGCGACATCAGCATTCAGGCTCTGGAAGAGCGGAACATCCTTAATGATAGGAACATTCACTTCGCCCGAGAATTCCCAAACATTCATCGCAGCATGGACCGAAGGTAGAGTATTGTTATCCCACAAGGTCTGGGTAATGCTGGCCTGATTGGTCACGAAGCCCTTGCCAGCGGCGTTGCCGCAAAGGCGCAGGCCCGTACAGTTGACCATCTGTGTCGGCGAGGCATTGGAGTCAATTGTGTAGTCTAGCCAGCGCACTTCACCCGCCATCGCGACCTTTACCGGACCAGCTGGCAACTGGAAGATCTCACCCGAAATGTCGGCGGCGATGTCGTCCATGATGTTGGTTTCGGCAAAATGGGTGTTCCGCCCCCAGTAATCAACCGCAGCCTGTGACGTCACATTGTAACCAAAGGTGTTAATGGGGACGCACCCAGGATATAAATCGCCAAACTGCGCAATCGCCGCCGCCGTGTTGTTCCAGCACATTAACTTACCGTTTTCGATCACCGCATCTTGGGCGGCATCGTGGAACTGGTTATTGCCGTTGTGAATACCTGTAGTCGAAAGGCGGGTTTCACCGTGGGTGTAGTGCGCGTTCCAGGCAAAATCCTTGAACGTTACGCCATTCATCCCGGTAGTCGAGATGATGTTGCGCGTGACGTTGTTGGTCTGACGGACACGATCCGGGGCATTGTACCATTCTGAAACTGTGAAGGTGTTGCTGCCGTCGGTCGCCCAATTGGGGTTTGTGGCACTATTATCGCCCAGTAATGCACGGGTAGCCGCGGGAAGGAAGGCATTGTTTTTGAAATATGTGACGGTCTGGCGGCTCGCTTCCTGCTGCATCGGGAAGAAATAGTTACCGATATTGGCCTGGGCTAGCGACACCTGGGTAAAGAATGTGGTGTCCTTGTCCAGATTGTAGCTGAAGCGCCCAAAAGCCGTGGCGTTTCTGGTAGCACCGAAGATCGAGGTGTTATTCACATGGGCGCAAGTAGGACAGCCTTGGGCAATGGCCGTCTGGCCTGCAGGTATGACGCCGTAAAAGATAGGGGTGGGCACACCAGGCTGACCGAACTCATAACCATTAACTGAACATGCCAGAGAAAGACCGCTTGCCGTAGCGTTACAGCCGATCTTGCCTGCCTGGGTTGAGACTGTCTGCCCTGCTTGTGTGATATTGGTAATTGGTGTAGCCGCGCTACCACCCGTAAAATATGATCCCAACGCTTTCGAACCCGACGGGCGAGCCTCTTTGCGTACGCCGTCTTGCCCCTGATACTGGATTGAGCCTTCAACATGGCCACGGCCTCCGAAGATGTCCATGCCGGCCGCCAAGCTTCCCTTGTAGGCGAAGCCATCCGCATAGGCCGAGATACCCGAATTCAGCTCGTACTTAATGCCCGAGAAATTTTTGTCGAGGACAAAATTGACCACGCCGGTGATGGCGTCGGAACCATAGACCGACGAGCCGCCGCCCGTGACCACGTCCACCCGTGACATCAGAGTCTGCGGAAGGGTGCTGATATCGACGCTGCCGTTCTGGTTTGCCGCCGGCATGCGCATTCCATCAAGCAGCACGAGGGTACGCTGTTGACCGAAATTGCGAAGGTTGAGGAAGTTACCACCAGAATTACCAGCGGCACTGCCGGCATTGCGCTGCGTGGCACTGTTGATGAAGACCGGAAGCTTATTTAGGGCATCGCCGAGATTAGTGGGCGTGGTGGCCAACAGTTGATCGGTACTGACAGCGGTGATCGGGGTCGGCGAATTGGCAATATCGGAAATGACGCGCGAACCGGTGACGGTCACGCTTTCCACGGTGCCCTCCTGCCCCTGGGCGCCGGTGCTCTGCGCCTGGGCGCAGACCGGCGCGCTGAACAGGCTGGCCAACAGTGCAAATACCGATACGGTGGATTTTGAATCGCGAAGCATAACTTCCTCCCCTGTGTCGCAGCGCATTTTCTGCCGGGAGATGGACACCACTCCCTGCTCAGTCACTTCGCCGGAGAAGCCCGTCCCCTGCAGCATCAACTGCAACGCCTCGGGGACCGTGTACGAACCTTTGACCGGATTGCTCCGGACCTGGGCCAATACGTATGGGTAAAGAACGACCACTCCCGTCTGCCGTGACAAGACAGGCAGGCTGGTGGTCAAATCCGCCCCCGAAATATTCAGATTATACTTCGTGGACTGCGCGTAGGCTGATTCTGCGAAGGCAGGTTTCGAGACTGCCAGACAGAAGACGACCGCCGCGAGCGTCTCTCCCCTCAACGTCATTCTTTGACCCAGTGAGCTGGCGCACGATTTTGCCTTCACACCGGCATTACGGTGTTTGGGACAAGGGAGGGCGCCGATCCACCTAGCGCCGCACCCCAAAAAATCGACGCAACTTTCAAAAACATGCGTTCGCGCCAGTATTGTTGCCCTTTTACAACAAGACGTGTCGGCAGATGGTCTGGCGCGTCGGATTGAAATGTCTGTCAGCGCGAAATCGCTGCTGCGATGCGAAAGACCCTAGTCACGACCGGATGTCTTGTCAGCCGCGGAAGTAAAGCGGACATGCTGGGGACCGAGCCACTGCGCCTGAATACCGAAATTGGTCTCCAGCGCCGCAAAAATGGCTTCGATCTGGTCCGTTCGGAACGCGCCGCCGACCGGCAGCTTTTCCAGCGCCGGATCCGCCAATTCGATCGTGATATCCGAATAGCGGCCGATGTCCGAAAGCACTTCGCCCAGCGGTTGGCCCGAATAGATCAGCTCGCCCTGCCGCCAAGCCAGCTTTCGCTCGAGGTCGGGATTGACGATCACTTCGGCGCGCTCGACGGAATCTTCCAGCACCACATTGTGACCGGCGACGATGATTTTGGAGGCCTGGCCCGAGACGCGCCGACCATCGGCCGCCGATACCTGAACACTGCCCTTGGTGACCCCGACCTCGACCTTGCCCGACCGGGACAAATGCACATCGAAAGCCGTGCCGATGTCGCGCACCACATAGCTGTCGGCATAGACGGTGAAGGGGCGCGCCTTGTCATGCACCACGTCAAAATAGGCCTCGCCGCGCACAAGGCGGATATCGCGGCGCCGAGGTGAGAAATCGACTTCCAGGCGGCTGTCGGTGTTCAGCATCACAGACGAACCGTCGGCCAGGGTCACCCTTTTCTGGGCGCCGACGGGAGTCTGATAGACGAGCTTGCCGACTGGAGCGGGAGCCGCCGTCCGGACCAATGCGGGCCTGTCCCCCTTTGCCGTTTCCTGCGGCGGACGCGGGAACAGAACCGCCACGGCTGCGACAGCGGTCAAGGCGGCGGCACTCGCCGCCAGCCAGTATCTGGCGCCTGACAGAACGGGGATATGGCGGAAGCCGCGATTGACCCCGCGGCCATCTTCGGACGGGCCGGTGAGCAGCTTCAGACCATCAAATTCGGCCCAAAGCGCGCCAAAATCCTCGATGGCATCGCGATGAAGCTGGCTGCGATTGAGCCATTCCTGAAAGGCAGCCTGCTCCTTGGCGGAAACATCCCCCGCATCGAAGCGGGCGACCCAGGCTGCGGCCTCCTCATCGATGGCCGCCCTGTCGGGAAAGGAAAGGATTTTGCCCTTGTCGGTCATGTCGGCGTCGAACCTGGCACCCTGCTACTCTGTCTTCTTGGCGTGTCCCGCCGGCCTGGGAAGCCGTTCGGGCATCCGTGAACTCCTGCCGTCCTCCTCCACCGCGCCGCCATGCGCGCGCATATAGGCGCGGCACCGCGACAGTCCAAGAGCGACATGGTTTTCAACCGTCCTGACAGAGATGCTGAGCCGGGCGGCGATCTCCTTTTGTGACAGGCCCCGCATCTTGCGAAGAATGAAGACCTTCGCGCATTGCGGCGGCAATTCGGCAATCGCGCAGGCCAGAAGACGAATGCGTTCCCGATTGTGAACAACATCATCGACCGCTGCCTGACTGCTGTCTTCTAAGACCTGCAGGCCATCCAAATCCCCTAGAGGCTCGATGGCGACCGACGCATGCCTGGCCAGCTCATTCAGGGCCAAGTTCTTGGCTACCTTGAACAAAAAGGCTTTGGGAGTGTCGATGGCATGCCGCGATTCCGCTGCAAAGGCCCGCAAAAAGACTTCCTGCGCCAGATCGTCCGCCGCCTCGCGCGTGCGGATGAAGCGCCGCAGATAGCGCTTCAGCGCCACCTCGTTCTCAAGATAGGTTTCGAGAATCCCCGCCAATTCCCCTGCCCCTTATGCCCCCGCGCCAGCCTAGCGCAGATCGGGTCAAAAGAAACCCGGCTACCCCTCGTCGGCATAGACCCGGTGCCTGGGGTTCACGAACAGCCAGGGAATGATGCAGGCGAAGGTCACGCCGGCCGCGACATGAAAGGCATATTCCCAGCCATAGCGGGCCGCGAAGAAGGGGGTCAGGGAGGCCGTAATGGCACCGGCAATCTGGCCGCACATGCTGACCATGCCCGATACAATCCCCGCATAGGGGCCGCCCAGATCGGCCGCCACCGCATAATAGACCGCCTGGCCCAGATAGATCGCGCCCGCGCCGCCCGCCAGAAGCAGGGCGGCCACGACCGCATTTTCCGCATGGCTGCCCACGATCAGGATGACGCCGCTAAGAAACAGGGAAAAGGCGCCGAACAGGCAGCGGCCCACCCAGGGACTGACGCGCGCGGCGAGCCAGTCGCTGACGGCGCCACCGGCAAGGCAGCAGCTGGTGGTGGCAATGAAAGGCAGCATGCCCAGTATGGCGCTGCTCTTCATGTCGAAGCCGCGGCCCTCCTTGAGATAGATGAAGAACCAGGTGGAAAAGATGGTCGCGGCATAGCCGAAACCGGCATAGGCCAGGGCGGTGCCCCAGGCATCCTTGCTGGTAAAGATTTTCCGCCAGGGCACAGGGGGGGACGCACCCTCGATCGGCACGGGCAGGCCCGCCTCGATATGGCGCATTTCCTCGGCCGTGATTCCAGGGTGCTGGGCAGGGCGATCGCGGGCTGCCCAGTACCAGAGCCCCGCCACCGCCAGCCCGATCAGGGCCGAGACATAGAAGACGGCATGCCAGCCGAAATTGAAGATGATGAAGGCGACCAGAGGCGGCGCCACGCCGGAGCCGAACTGGGCCCCGCCCTGCACCAGGGCATTGGCCCGGCCGCGCTCCCGGCTGGGAAACCAGGCGGCGATGAACTGGTTGGCGGAAGGATAGGCGAGCGCCTCGCCCAGCCCCAGAATGAACCGCACCAGCATCAGCACCCAAAGCGCGCCCGCCATGGTTGGCGGCACCAAAGCCGTGGCGACCGTGAGCGCGCCCCACCAGACCAGCCCCCAGGTCAGGGTGCGCCGCGGCCCGAGCCGTCCCACGATCCAGCCCGAGGGAATGAGAAAGGCGGCATAGCCCAGCATGAAGGCGCTGAAGACCCAGCCGAGCTGGATGGTGGTGATGTGAAAGTCGGCGGCGATGAAGGTGCCGGCGATCGAGACATTGCTGCGGTCGATATTGACCACCATGGCGATCAGGAAGATCACCAGGATCAGCAGATAGCGCAACCTGACCTTCGCCAAACCTGCCGGCACGTCTTTTGGGGGCGCTGCCGGTTCCATCCGGCCTTATGTCCCGGAAACCATCTGCCGCATGGCGGCCAGGGACTGGCCGGCCTTGGCCGCCAGCAGCGAAACATCGTCACCGCAGAAGATGAAATTGGCGCCCGCAGAATACCATTTCGCCATTTCGGCGTCGCCGAATGTGATGCCGATGCTGGCGGGCATCTGGCGCGCCCGCGCCGCATTGATGACCCTGGTCATGCCGCTCACCACCGTGGGATGATTGAACTGGCGCAGTACGCCGGCGGAGCCCGAAAGATCGGTCGGACCCAGGCACGCCACATCGATGCCGGGGGTATCCAGAATGCCGTCGATGTCGGCAACGCCATTCACATGCTCGATCTGCACGGTGACGATAACGGACTCATTGGCCTGGGCGACATAGGCGTCGGTCTTGCGGCCATAATCGGAAGCGCGCCGCGGCCCGAAGCCGCGCGTGCCTTCCGGCGGATATTTGCAGGCCGACACCGCCGCCCGCATCTACCATCGCGCTCTGCTCGCAGACCCGGAATCTACAGCCCTCGCCGATCAGCTTGTCCGTCTCCAGTCCCAGCGCCAGCAGTTCGGCGAACTCGGCCGGCAACTCGAGGTCTACGCAGGCTACTACCCCAGCAACGCCGAAAAACCCAACATCCTCCGCCGCGCCCGCCTCGCCTACTTCGCCGCCGGCGACGATGCCGCTGAGTTCCGCCTCCTCCAGGCCGTCCGCGACTTTGACGATCGCT
>CAYFKU010000094.1:0-7419 GCA_964343955.1 uncultured Rhizobium sp.
ATTCCGTATAGAGCGGGTCGGTTTCGCTGGCCTGCAGGTTCTTCTTGGCCAGGTTGTGCGGATTGGAAACGCGGCCATCGACAAAGGTCAGGCGGGCGGCCATATCGCGCAGCCGCGCCACTTCCGCTGCCGTAAGAAAGTCGTTTATTTCCAGAAACATCGAGACCCCGCCGCGTTGCCGGAACCTAGCAAATGCCCGGCGGCGAAACAAAGGCTCATGCTACTGTCGCTGCTCATGATTCGAAAGTCGCGTCTGCGCTTTGCCGTGATCCTTGCTGCCGCCGCGCTGCCGGCGGCCGGCCCGCAGGCCAATGGCGCCGATGACGCCATCAGCAGGCTGCTCAGGTCGCAGGACGATGCCGCGCGCAACCTGCCGCAGGCGCCGCCAAGGCCGGCGCCCCAGCCTGGCGCGGGCCCCGGCCTGGGCGCCAGGCCGCAAGGGCCGGTGCCGATGGTGATGAGTGCGCGCATCGGCGAGCATAACGATCGCACGAGGCTGGTGATCGAGCTTTCCGATCCGGTGGACCTGCGGACCTTCGCGCTCGCCAATCCCGATCGCGTGGTGATCGACATGCCCGAAGTGAGCTGGCGGCTGGGCGCGCCGCCCCGGCCGTCCGGTTTCGGGGCCGTCAAATCTTATCGCTACGGCCAGTTCCGGGCCGGAAATTCCCGCATGGTGATCGATCTCAACCAGCCGGTGACGGTGTCGGACGCGCTGGTGCTGCCGCCCGCATCCGGTTTCGGCTATCGGGTGGTGATCGACCTGTTTCCCACCACCCGGCCCAAATTCGACACACTGGCGGGCTGGCCGGCGGACCTGAAAAAGCGGGAAAGCGACGCCGAAAAACTGGCCGCGCTGATCGCCGCCCAGCAGGCGCCCGCGGCCAAAAACAGCGGCCGCAAGATCGTGGTGCTGGATCCCGGTCATGGCGGCATCGATTCCGGCACCATCGGGGTCAACGGGTTGATGGAAAAGGACCTGGCGCTGGCCCAGGGTCTGAAACTGCGCAAGTTGCTGCAGGCGCGCGGCTATCAGGTGGTGATGACCAGGGACAATGACACGTTCATTCCCTTGCGCCAGCGCGTGTCCATCGCGCGCGCGCACCGGGCGGACCTGTTCATCGCCCTGCATGCGGACTCCAACCCGGATCCCGAGACCACCGGCACCTCGATCTATACGCTCAATGACGGCCGCTCCGACCGCGAGGCGTCGGCGCTGGCCAATCGCGAAAACCAGTCGGACATCATCGCCGGCGTCGATCTGTCGGGCGACAACAATCCCGTGGCGCCCATCCTGATCGGACTGGCCCAGCGCGACACCCGCAACAAGTCGTCCCAGTTCGCCGCCAATGCCCTCAAGAGCATCGGCCAGGTGACCGATCTTCTGGCCCATTCGCCGCATCGCTCCGCGAGCCTGGCGGTGCTGGTGGCGCCCGATGTTCCCGCCGTTCTGATTGAGCTGGGTTATCTGTCCAACAGGGGCGACGCGGCCCAGATGAACACCGATGCATGGCGCAGCAAGGTGGCGGATGCCATTGCCGACGCGGTGGATGCCCAATTTGCGCCATCTTCGGGCGCGCAGGCCGCCCGATAGGCCGTCCCCGGAAACCCTTCCAAGCGGCCAGCCCAGGCCTTATAAATCCAGGCCTCCCATGCAGAATTTCCTCACCCGTTTCCTGAAATGGCTTGGCCTGGCGGCCGCGGCGCTGGTGGTGGTGGTCTTCGGCTTTGCCGCCTTCTGGATCATCACCCTGATGCGCGATCTGCCGTCGGTGCAGACCTTGCAGCATTACCAGCCGCCCATCACCACGCGGGTCTATGCCGGTAATGGCACGGTGCTGGGCGAATATGCCCATGAGCGCCGCATCTTCGTGCCCATCGCCTTCGTTCCCAAACTGGTGAAAGAGGCCTTCACCTCGGCCGAGGATCGCAATTTCTACAACCACCCGGGCGTCGATCCGTCCGGCATCCTGCGCGCCGCCATCAAGGATGTCGGCCTGGTGCTGGAGGGTCGCCGGCCCCAGGGCGCGTCCACCATCACCCAGCAGGTCGCACGGGGCTTTCTGCTCAATTCCGATCTCAAGATGGCGCGCAAGGTGCGCGAGGCGATCCTGGCCATCCGCATCGACGCCACATACCCGAAGGACAAGGTGCTGGAGCTTTATCTGAACGAGATCAATCTCGGCCAGAACAGCTATGGCGTGGGTGCCGCGGCCCTGAACTATTTCGGCAAGTCGCTCGATGAACTCACCGTGCCGGAAGTGGCCTTCCTGGCGGCGCTGCCCAAGTCGCCCAGCCATTACGATCCGCGTTTCCACCATCAGGCGGCGCTGGACCGGCGCAACTGGGTCATCTCCCAGATGGAGGAGAATGGCTACATCACCGAAAGCCAGGCGAAGGCCTTCCAGGCCGAGCCCCTGATCACCCGCACCCGCGCCCTGGGCAGCCAGGCGGCGGACGTGGATTATTATGTCGAGGAGGTGCGCCGGCTTCTCTACAAGCAGTATGGCGGCAAGGCGCTCTATGACGGCGGCCTTCAGGTGCGCGCCTCGCTGGATACAAGATTGCAGAATTACGCGGTCAGCGCGCTGCGCTCCGGTCTTGTTCGCTATGACCGCCGCCACGGCTGGCGCGGCGCCAGGATGCATGTCGATGTGGCCGACTGGCAGAAGCAACTGCAGAAGCTTGCGAACGATCCCAATCACCAGTCGGGCATCGAGACCTGGCGGGTCGCCGCAGCGCTGAGCTATGCCGGCAAGAATGTGCGCATCGGCTTTGCCGACGGCACCACGGGCCTTTTGACTTATGACGGTTACAAATGGGCGCACCGCGAGCTGCCGGGCGCCGTCTGGGGGCCGACGCCCGCTGGGCCGCAAGAGGTGGTGAAGCCGGGCGATGCCTTCTTTGTCGAAGCGCTGCCGGCTCCGGCCAAGGCGGGAGACTATGGCCTGCGCCAGGTGCCGGAAGTGAATGGCGCCATCGTGGTGATGGACCCGCATACCGGCCGCGTGCTGGGCATGTCCGGCGGATTCTCCTATGCCTCGTCGCAATTCGACCGCGCCATGCAGGCCATGCGCCAGCCCGGCTCCTCCTTCAAGCCGTTCGTCTATGCCACCGCCCTGGAGCAGGGTTACACCCCCGCCAGCAAGGTGCTGGATGCGCCCTTCGAGATGGACATGGGCCCGGGGCAGGGCATCTGGCGGCCTGAAAATTTCGAACGCGGCGATTATCTGGGCGACACGACCTTGCGCCGCGGGCTGGAACTGTCGCGCAATCTGATGACGGTGCGCCTGGCCCACGATCTTGGAATGAGCAATGTCGTGAAGATGCCGATCCGCTTCGGCGTCTATGACAAGCTGCCGCCCCTGCTGGCCAATTCGCTGGGCGCCTATGAGACCACCCTGATGCGCATGGTCACGGGCTATTCGGAATTCGTCAATGGCGGCAAGAAAGTCAGCGCCTCGCTGATCGACCGCATCCAGGATCGCAACGGCAAGACGATCTGGCGGCACGACGAACGCAAATGCGAAGGCTGCAACGATGCGAACTGGCGCGACCAGGAAGAGCCGCTGCTGACCGACACGCGCGAGCAGATACTTGACCCGCGCACCGCCTATCAGATCGTCGCCATGCTGGAGGGCGTGGTCCAGCGCGGCACCGCCGCCTATTCGGTGGGCGCGCAAATTCCCAAGCCGCTTGCCGGCAAGACCGGCACCTCGTCCGACGCCAAGGATACCTGGTTCATCGGTTTCTCCCCGGACCTGGTGGCGGGCATCTATGTCGGCTTCGACAATCCGCGCACCCTGGGACCGCATGAACAGGGCGCCACGGTGGCCGCGCCCATCTTCCGCGACTTCATGAAGGAGGCGCTCAAGGACGCGCTGCCCACGCCTTTCCGCGTGGCGCCGGGCATCGAGGAGGTTCCGATCGACTGGAAGAGCGGCGCGCCGGTGCCGCCGGGCACGCCCGGCGCGATCATGGAAGCTTTCAAGGCCGGCACGGGTCCGGGCGACAATGTGCCGTCGCAGGACATGGAGCAGGGTGCGCCGGCAAGCGGCGCTGCCGCGGCCGGCCATAGCAACACGCCGTCGCCGTCGGTGGGCGAGGGCACGGGCGGCCTGTATTGACCCGTCATGGCCCGGCGCCGCGGGGCGCAATGGCTTGCGTGCGGCCCATCTGAAACAGCTTTACCTTCAGCGCCGATCTTCCTATATCCAGCCCATGCGTCCTGAAATCTCCCGCGCCGTTGACGACATCCAGCAGGCCATCGCCCTGCTGAGGAGGCATCTTTGACTGGGATGTCGCCCGCCGCCGCCTGGATGAACTGAACGCCCGGGCCGAAGACCCCGCGCTCTGGAACGATCCGCAAGCCGCGCAGAAGCTGATGCGCGAGCGCCAGAAGCTGGACAGCGCCATCAATTCCGTCAGCCAGGTCGGCAACCATCTGACCGACGCGACCGAGCTTCTGGAGATGGCGGAGGCCGAAGGCGATGCCGACATGGTGGCGGACGCGGAAAAATCCGTCCTGGCGCTGCAGAAGCGCGCCGAGCAGATGCGACTGGAATCCATGCTGTCGGGAGAGGCCGACGGCAATGACACCTATATCGAAATCCATGCCGGGGCTGGTGGCACCGAAAGCCAGGACTGGGCCTCGATGCTGCTGCGCATGTATATGCGCTGGGCCGAGCGCCATGACTATAAGCTGCAACTGATCGAGGAAAGCGAAGGCGAGGCCGCCGGCATCAAATCCACCACCCTGCTGGTGAAGGGGCCCAATGCCTATGGCTGGCTGAAGACCGAGGCGGGCGTGCACCGGCTGGTGCGCATCTCGCCCTTCGATTCCAATGCCCGCCGCCACACGTCATTCTCGTCCGTCACGGTCTATCCGGTGATCGACCAGTCGATCGAAATCGACATCCCGGAAAAGGACGTCCGCATCGATGTCTATCGCGCCAGCGGCGCCGGCGGCCAGCATGTCAACAAGACCGAAAGCGCGGTGCGCATCACCCATCTGCCCACCGGCATCGCGGTGGCCAGCCAGTCCGAGCGCAGCCAGCACCAGAACCGCGCCATCTGCTGGGACATGCTGAAATCCCGCCTCTATGAAATCGAGCTGGAAAAGAAAAAGGCCGAGACGGGCGCCTTTGTCGGAGAGAAGTCCGATATCGGCTGGGGCCACCAGATCAGGTCCTATGTGCTTCAGCCCTATCAGCTTGTGAAGGATCTGCGCACGGGTGTGGAGAGCCGGGTTCCCCAGGATGTGCTGGACGGCGATCTGGATGCCTTCATGGCCGCCGCGCTGGCGCAGGAAGTTGGCGGAAAGCCGCGGGAAAAAGTGGACGATCTGGAATAGCGCAAGATCGGGCAGCGCCGTCTCCCCGCGGGAACCGGAACTGAAGCGGACACAAACCGTTCGTTTGTCGGGCACCACTGGAGATACCGATGAACCGTTCCTTTCTTCTTGCAGGTTCCATCCTGCTGGCCGCGGCCCTGACCCCGGTTGCGGCGCAAGCCGATTCCCCGCGCGAATTCCTGCAGAACGCCCTGATGGGCGACAATTCGGAAATCATGCTGGGCAATCTGGCCGCCGAGCGCGGCCGCAGCGAGGGCGTGCGCGAATTCGGCCGCACCCTGGTGCGCGACCATAGCCAGGCCCGCAACGAGGTGCTGGACGTGGGCCGCCGCTTCGGCCTGCGTCCGACCCGGGAGGTGAAACCCGAAGTGCGCGAGATGCGTGACCGCCTGATCGCATTGCGCGGCCGGGCCTTCGACCGGGAATTCATCAGCCATATGGTCGAGGATCATCGCAACGATATCGGCGAATTCCGCGACGAGGCGCGCGAGCATCATGGCCCCGTCAGCGACCTGGCCGCGCGCCAGCTTCCTGTCCTGCGCGAGCATTTGCGAACCGCCCGCGCGCTGGACCGCGGCGATGGCCGCTTCTGGGGCCGCAATGACCAAATCAATGACCAGATGCATGATTGGCGCGACCGCGACCGCCGCGATGACGATCGCGACGATCTCAACGAGCGGGATCGCTATCGCCGCTAGGCTGTTGCGGTCTGGTTGACCGGCGCGAACAGACCGGCCGGCTGTGCCGGCGCGGCGGCCGGAACGGCGGCAGGGCGGCGCCCGCCCATATCGACATCGCCCAGCGGATTGTCGCTATGGCGGCAATTGCCTTCGAAGAAGGCGCCGGATTCCACCGAGAAAGTCTCGTGCAGGATGTCGCCTTCGACATGGCTGGTGGCGGCCAAAGTGATCTTGCGGGCGCGGATGCGGCCGATGACCTTGCCGCGGATGGTCACATCCTCGGCATAAATCTCGCCGTGGATTTCGGCCTTGTCGCCGATCACCAGCCCGACGCTGCGGACATCGCCTTCGACCCGTCCGTCGATCTGCATGTCGCCGGTGGAAGCAAGGGTGCCGTTGATCACCATGTCGGCGCTGATGATCGAGGGCGCGGAAAGCGGGCGGCCGCGCTTGGCCGCGGCGGGGGCGGGGGCGGCGACCGGCGCTTCGGGAATTTCCTTGTTGCTTCTGCTAGAGAACATGACGGCCGGCCTCGATGAAATTGTTCGGATTCTTCACGACATTGTCGTACCAGACTTCGTAATGGACATGCGGCCCGGTGCTGCGCCCGGTGGAGCCGACGCGGCCCAATCCGCCGCCCTTGCCGACCCGCGTGCCCGGGCGCACCGTGATGGCCGACAGATGTCCATACCACGTGTGGATGCCGTAACCGTGGTCGATCTCCACAAGGTTGCCATAGCCGCCGCGATAGCCGGCAAAGACAACCACGCCCGGCGCGGTGGAATGCACCACACTGCCCCAGGGGCCTGCCAGATCGATTCCGGGATGGAAGGCATAGCGGCCGGTGAAGGGATCGACCCGGGCGCCGAAGCCGCTGGTCTTGTCGAAGGTGCCGGCGCTGACGGGCATGGAGAGCGGCACATGTTCCAGCGCGGCGGAAAGGCCGTTCAGCTGGTCCAGCCTGGCGGCGGCGCTGAGATAGGCCTGGGTGAATTGCGGATCGGAAATGCCCTGGATGCGAACCTGGTTGAGCGGAATGTCGGGGCCGCCGACGCCTTCGCCGCCGATTTTCCGGGCGAACCCGTCGGGATTGATGCCGGCGCGCCGCATAACATTGCGCAACGCGCCCACGCCACGGCCCAGTTCGCCCTCGGCGCGCGCCATCAGCACGGTCTCGGACTGGCCGATGCGGCCAAGCCGCGCCGTCTGTTCCGCCAGCGCCTTCAGGCCCGGATGCTGGGCATAGGCGCGCGGCTGGGGGGCTTCGCGGCGGGGCGCGAGATGCACGTTTTGCTTCATCGCGGTGAACAGGGCGGCGAAACGCTTGATCGCGCCGTCCAGCATGCTGGAACGCTGCGTGCGGCCGGTGCGGGGCTGGGGCTGGGC
>CAYFKU010000095.1:0-2946 GCA_964343955.1 uncultured Rhizobium sp.
CTGCACACGGGCGTCGCCAACAGTTTCGAGGCAACCCCGCTGGTGATCGACGGCGTGCTTTATCTGGTCACCGCAACCAACCATGTCCAGGCCTATGACGCGGTCACGGGCAAGCAGTTATGGGCGTGGCAGCCCGACAAGCTGGATTACACGGAAGCCTGTTGCGGGCCGCAGGCCCGTGGTGTCGCGGTGGCCTATGGCAAGGTCTATACCGCCCTGTTCGACGGCCATCTGGTGGCGCTGGACGCCAAAACGGGAAAGCTTGTCTGGCAGACCGATCCGGAAAAGACCCATCCGGAACCCAAGCATTACTACACCTATACCCAGGCGCCCCAAGTTTATAAGGGCATGGTGATCATCGGCACGGCGGGCGCCGAATATGAAACCCGCGGCATGGTCGAGGCCTATGACGCGCAAACGGGCCGCAAGATATGGGAATTTCGCACCACGGCGGCGCCGGGCGAGCCGGGCGGCGACACATGGGGCGGCGATGCCTGGAAATTCGGCGGTGGTTCGGTGTGGAACACGCCCGCCATCGATGTGAAGAACGACCTGGTGATCTTCGCCACCGGCAATCCCAATCCGGACTATCAGGGCGATACGCGTCCGGGCGACAATGCCTATACGGATTCCATCGTCGCGGTGCATGCCAAGACCGGCAAGCTCGCCTGGTGGTACCAGGAAGTGCCGCACGATCTTTGGGATTATGACGCCAGCGCGCCAGTCATGCTGTTCGATGCCAGGGATGCCAGCGGCAAGATCGTGCCGGCGGCGGGGCAGGCGGGCAAGGTCGGCCATGTCTTCATCGTCAACCGCCTGACCGGCAAGCTTCTCACCAAATCCCAGGCTTTTGTGGATCAAAGCCCCAGCATGTTCTCGCCGCCCTCGCGCGAAGGCGTGACCATCCTGCCGGGCGTCAATGGCGGCTCGCTGTGGCAGCCGCCCGCTTTCTCGCCGCGCACCAATTTTTTCTATGTGCTGGGTTCCAACATTCCGATGACCTTCACCACCATCGATTACAAGAACAGCCAGCCTGGCGGGCCCTGGGTTGGCCGGCGCACCGGCGGCGTCATGAAGCGGGCCGACGGGCCCCAAGCAGGCACGCTGACCGCGATCGACGTCCATAGCGGCAAGATCGCCTGGCAATATAAATCGCCGCAACCCATCTATGGCGGCGTGCTGGCCACTGCCAGCGACCTGGTCTTTGCCGGTGAGATGACCGGTGACTTCAGCGCCTTCGACGCCAGGACCGGCGAAAAAATCTGGACGCATCATTTCGACCGGGCGGTGTGTTCGCCGTCCATGACCTATCGCGTCAAAGGCGTGCAATATCTCGCGGTCGGTGTGAACGGATGCCGGGGCGGGCATGTCCCGGCAGGCACCCCCCAGTTTGGGGATGAGGTGGCGATTTTTGCGCTGCGGTAGCGCCGCGTCTCTCATTCTTTGAATGAGTAAGCTCAAATGCTGCATTGCACACTGACAAGTTTTGGGGTGCGTGTTCTTGCTGCTACAGCCTTCTGCTGCCTAATATTGTAGCTTGTATACAGTTCGGCACAGACCGGACGCGCCTTAACACGCCCAGGGGATCAAACATGAGCAGCAAATTTGCCGCCGGCGAGAGCATTTCCGCCGCTACCAATCTTCTTTCGCCCAGAAAATCGGCACTCTTCGCCACGGCCGGCGCCAGCGCGCTGCTGTTTGCGTCGTCGGCCTATGCGCAGGAAGCCCCCGCCGGCCCGGTTGAATCGGTGACGGTCTCCTCGTCGCGCATCACCACCGCGGGCTTCAATGCCCCGACCCCGACCACGGTGCTGGGCAACGACTTCCTCGAAAAGTCGGCCAAGGACAATATCCACGCCGCCGTCGTCCAGTTGCCTTCGCTGCTGGGTTCGACCGGCCAGCAGAACGGCGTGAACGGCACATCGGGCGGCACTAACGGCCTGGCCTCCTTCAACATGTTCGGCCTGGGCACCACGCGCACGCTGACGCTGCTGGATGGCCAGCGCTTCATTCCCGCCAACGTGACCGGCGTTCCGGATATCAGCGAATTCCCCCAGATGCTGATCCAGCGCGTCGATGTCGTGACCGGCGGCGCCTCCGCCTCCTGGGGTTCGGACGCCGTCGCCGGCGTGGTGAACTTCATCACCGACAAGAAATTTGTGGGCTTCAAGGCCAATATCTCGACCGGCATTTCCACCTATCAGGACAACGCCACGCTTACTGCCCAGATGGCGATGGGCACCAGCTTTGCCGGCGGCCGCGGCCATTTCGAAATGGCGGCGGAATTCAGCCATATGGACGGCGTCGAAGGCGGCTGGCAGCAGCTCACCTGCTGCGGCGGCCGCATGGACAATTCGCTGAGCCATGGCCGCACCTGGTTCATCATGCCAGGCATCCTGAACTATGGCAGCCCCGGCGCCACCCCGGCTGGCCAGCCACAGTACTTCGTTACTGCCAACGCCCAGCAGCATCAGCTGGGACGCTACGGCCTGATCAATTCTGGTCCTCTGATGGGCACAGCGTTTAACGCCCAGGGGCAACCTTATTTCTATCAGTATGGCACCGGTCCCGCTGGGGTAAATATTGCCACCGGTCTTGGCGGGACCGCGCAGGGCATTCCCGCCAAGAATGGTTCTGCCAGCAGCCCCGGCACGGTCACCAACTGCAACAGCTTCTGCATCGGCGGCGAGACCGACAGCCAGACCGGTTCGGGTGTGACGCTGGCGACGCCGCTGACGCGCGGTAATGTCTATACCCGGTTGAGCTATGACATCACGCCGGACACCGAAGTATTCATGACCATGAGCTGGGCGCAGGTCGGTACCTCCAACATTCCGAACCCCGACATGTGGCTGAGCGCGCTGCCGGGTATCGGCGGCGCCACCGGTCAGAGCAACGCAAACAGTGTGATCGTCAACCAGTCAATCGCCTCGACCGGCACCTTCA
>CAYFKU010000095.1:2956-6644 GCA_964343955.1 uncultured Rhizobium sp.
CTCCTACAGTCACCCGGCATCCAGTGCGGCAATGCCGCCGGCGGTGCCAATGCCTATCTGCCGGCCTCGATACAGGCGGAATGCGTTCGTCAGGGCATCACCAGCTTCAGCTTTGGTTCGCTCTATTACGGCCTGGGCCCGCAGAAGGTTTATACCCAGCGCAATAACCGCCGCTATGTCGCCGGCGCCGATGGCATCTTCGACCTGTTCGACACCAAGTGGAACTGGCAGGGCTATTACCAGCACGGCGAAAACGACACGAACATCCATGTCCGCGGCATCGCCTTGAAGCCCTACATGTACGCAGCTATCGACTCGGTGCAGGTGCAGGCGCCCGGCGTGGGCAGCAACAACGCCACCTATGCGGCGCTGGGCATTCCAGCCGGCACCATCGTCTGCCGTTCCACCACCGCTATCCAGCTTGGCTGCGTGCCCTTCAATCCCTTCGGTCCGACACCCAGCCAGGCCGCGAAGGACTGGGTCTATGGCGGCAAGAACTGGGGTCCGGGTCCGATCCAGCTCTCGCACCAGATGCAGGATGTGTTCGACTTCTCGGTCTCCGGCGCGCCCATCCAGGGCTGGGCTGGCCCAATCTCGGTCGCCTTCGGCGGCGGCTGGCGCCAGGAAGCCTATGACGTTCGCGGCGATGGCGCCGGCAACGGCACCATCGGCGGCGCTGGCGGTGCCCCCGGCAGCCCCTGCAACGACCCGCTGCTGAACTGCCTGAACGGCACCAACTGGTATGCGGGCAGCTTCCACAATGCCCAAGGCAATTACCATGTGATGGAAGGCTTCGTTGAATTCAACGTGCCGCTCATCGACTCGCCCCAATGGGGCACGGCCAACTTCAACGTGGCCGGTCGTCATGCCCGATACTCGACCGCCGGCGACTCCAACACCTGGAAGGCCGGTCTGACTTGGGAAACGCCGCTGGATGGCGTCCGCCTGCGCGCCCTGCAATCGCGCGACGTGCGCGCGCCCAACCTGGCGGAACTGTTTGCTGCCCCGGTCACGGCCAACGGCAACGCCACCATTCCTGCCTATACCGATCCGACGGGCGTGGCGCGTGCGTCGCAGAATATCCAGGTCATCAACGGCACCTATGGCAATCTGGCCCTGAAGCCTGAAAAGTCCATCAACACCCAGCTCGGCGTCGTGCTGCAGCCAAGCTGGTTCCCAGGCTTCCAGTTCTCGGTTGACTATTACCGCCTGGCGGTTGCCGGTCAGATCACGACCGTCTCCACCGGCACCAACATCAACAACTGCTTCGCCGGTCTGACCCAATATTGCTCGGCGATCATCACGCCGAACGGTCAGACGCCCTTCACCTTCCCGGCCCAGTGGCTGCAGGTGAATACCCAGTTCTTCAACGTGGCCTCGACCGTGACGGACGGCTTCAACATCGAATCGTCCTATCAGTTCAGCCTCGAGAATTGGGACGTGATGTCGATCCCCGGCAGCTTCACGCTCCGCGGCCTGGCGACCTATGTCTCCAAGTTCATCACCAACCCCGGCGTTCCGGGTGGCATCGTGGTGAATTCGGCCGGCGCCAATGACGGCAGCATCCCGCATCTGAAGGTCTATGCGACCCAGAGCTATGATGCCGACAATTGGGAATTCCACGTCGCTGAGCGCTGGATCTCAGAAGGCAAGCACAACAACAACTGGATCCAGTGTAACCCCGGCAGTTGCCCGGTCGGCACGCTGGCCAATCCGACCGTCAATGACAATCACGTGCCGGGCATCTTCTATATCGATCTCGGCGCCTCGATTAACATCAACGAGCACTGGAAGGTGTATGGACAGGTGGACAATCTGTTCAACAAGAACGCGCCGCCCTTCTATTCCTTCAACCAGAACCCGACCAACGACGGTATGAATCCGTTCCTGTATGACGCCATCGGCCGGATGTTCCATATCGGCGTTCGCGTCACCGACTAAAACTTCAAACTTGGCTTGAAGCACGCGTCCCGGACCCATTACGGTCCGGGACGCTTTCTTTTTGCGGGAGGCGCGGCTGGAAAGGCTGCTGCATCGGGGCCTGACGGCCCAGCAACGCGGCGATCAGGCCGGGGCAGAGCGCTGCTATCAGGCCGTTCTGACCCTGGCGCCGATGGACGCCAATGCGAACCATCTGCTGGGAGTATTGCGCTGCCAGCAAGGCCGGCACACAGAGGCTTTGCCGCTTCTTGAGACGGCGCTGGCCGCCGCGCCGCAGAGCGCCGAAATCCAGGCCCATTATGGTCTTGCCCTGCACGGCGCCGGCCGCCACGCGGAAGCATTGGCCATCCTTGACAGTGCCCTGGCGCTGGCCGCCGACAGGTTCGCCTTGCAGGCCGAAACACTGAACAGCCGCGGCATGGTGCTGATGGCCCTTCAGCGTGCCGCCGAAGCCTTGGCCAGTCTGGAAAAGGCCGTGACGCTGGAGCCCTCTTATGCCGAGGCCTGGAACAATCGCGGCATAGCCCTGCGTGGGATGGATCGGATGACGGATGCGTCAGAAAGTTTCGCGCGCGCCGCCGCGCTTGCCCCCGGCCATCCCGGCGTTCTTTTCAATCTGGGACTGGCATGCCGTGCCACCGGCGATCTGGACCAGGCCTTGGCCGCTTTTGAAAGGATCCTGGAATCCTATCCGGACCATCGGCCCACGCACAGCAATCTGGCCCAGCTCCTGTGCGAGCGGGGGCGCACCGACGAGGCCCTGGCGCATTTCCGGCGTCATGCCGAACTGGGCGGCGGCGACAGCGGGGCGCAATCCGATCACAAGCATCGGCACGATCAGGAACAGGCTGCCTGGCTTGCAAACGCCGGCTGGCAGGACGGGGCGGGCGCGCGGTTGCCGGTGGCGGCGGTCAATGCCCGCAACGATGTCGCTGCCATCGCCCAGGCCTGGCGGACGGCCAGGCCGCAGGTGGCGGTGATCGACAATCTCCTGACCCAGGAGGCGCTGCAATCCCTGCGGCGCTTCTGCTGGCAGGCGCCGATCTGGAGGAAGTCCTATCCCGAAGGCTATCTGGGCGCCGTGCCGGAAGAAGGCTTTGCCGCGCCGCTGCTGTCCCAGATCGCCGCTGAACTGCGCCAGACTTACGATGCGATCTTCGGCGATCATTGCCTGCGCTACCTGTGGGCCTTCAAGTGCGACAGCCGGCTCAGGGGTGTGAACATCCATGCCGATTTTGCCGCGGTGAATGTGAATTTCTGGATCACCCCTGACGAAGCCAATTGCAATCCCGACAGTGGCGGGCTGGTCATCTGGGACAAGGCGGCGCCGCTGGACTGGGATTTTACCCGCTACAACCAGGATCAGGCCGCCATTCGCGCCTTTTTGAAAGACAGCGGGGCTCGCTCCCAGACCGTGCCCTATCGCGCCAACCGGGCCGTGATCTTCGATTCCGATCTGTTCCACCAGACCGACGACATCTCGTTCCGGGACGGTTACACAAACCGGCGCATCAACGTCACCATGCTCTATGGCCGCCGCCGCAGCCATGAGGGCTAGTCCGGGCTGACGGCCTGGCCCTTTCGCGCCAGCACGATGCCGGCTTGTGCCAGCACGGTCAGGCTTTTCAGCAAATCGCTTTTGGCCGCCTGGTCGGTCAGAAAGCCGCCAAGCTCACGCACCGAAACTTCACGATTGTTGGTCAGTTGCGCCAGCGCCGGCTGAAGCGCCCTGGGCACGGTCCATAAC
>CAYFKU010000095.1:6654-7384 GCA_964343955.1 uncultured Rhizobium sp.
GTCCATAACCGTCCGCCCGCGCTGAATTCGAATTTGTCGCCCAGGGGCGCAAAGGCCAGCCGATGCATCGCCGCCAGGCGTATCAGGCTTGCCTCGCTCAGGGGCGCCAGTTGTTCGTATGGGGCGTCTGGCAGACTGATATGCGGATTGGGCCGGATATTGGCTTCCCATTGACGCTGGAATTCCGCGAGCGGCGCCGTTTGCAGGCCATCTGCAACCAGTCGGGCAATCCGCGCCGTCATCTCCTTTTGCCAGGCGCCGTCCGCCGGCGGGGGCAGGCTGGCGCGCAGGTCGGCATGCTCGCGCAACCGCGTCATGACCCAGCCCAGGTAATCCAGCGCGGTCGGCGGGGTGAGCGAGACCGTCAGGTGCAGACTGGGCTCGTTGAGCGGGAAGGCGTCATGCCACCAGCCGCGCGGGATATACAGCACGTCGCCGTCATTCAGCACGCCTTCCCACACCGGCGCGCCCGTCGGCGGCGCGGGCGGTTCGCCGTCATTTTGCAGGGGATGAAGGCGGGTGGGCCGCCAAACCCGCCACTTCTTGCGCCCTGCAAGCTGCAACACCATTGCCTCCTGCGGGTCCCAGTGCCGGTTGAAGGCATTCTGGCTGTGCCAGCCGGCATAAAGATTGGCGAAAGCATCCGTGCCCAGTGCGTCCTGGAAGCGGGCCATCAGGTCGCGAACCCGTGGCGCCAGCTCCTGGGCATCGTCCAGGATCAGGCTGGCGC
>CAYFKU010000096.1:0-1761 GCA_964343955.1 uncultured Rhizobium sp.
GGGTGGCGGAGGAGGTGGGCCATAGTCGCGGTCATAGCGGGCGCCGCCCATGCCGCGAATGCGCCGATAGCGGCCGTCTCGGTCGTAATATCCGTTGCGGTCGCTGTCGCTGTAATAGCCGTCCGGATCGTTGCCCGGCGGCACCCAGCGGGGTTGAGCCAGGGCCGGGTTCACCGCAACCTGGCCCGCGATCAGGGTCGCGGTCGCCACGGCGCTCATGATCAATTTCCTGAAATTCATCTTTTGCTCCTGTTGTTCTCACGCAGGGGAACCGGCAGAGCCTGCCCCCGGAAGGCTGAACCGAAACTGAATGGATTGCGGCCCTTGTTGGGCTTCATTTGACCGAATAGGCGGTGACGGCCCAGGTGCCGTCCTCGAAGGACAGCGTCACTGTTTCCACCGCCGCCGCCTTGTGGGCGAAAGTCGTGTCATAGCGGACGACCGCGATATTGGCCTTGCCCAGATCAATGGATTTCAGGTCGCGGCTGGCCACGGCGCCGAGAGGCTCGCGCTCGGCGCCTGCCATACTGGCCCAGGCGTCGGCAGCAGTGCGGGTCTGGAAAGACTTGCCCGCTTCGTTCCAGCTTTGGGAATAGTTCTTGTCGTCCAGCAGCACCAGCCATTGCCGCGCCCGGTCATCGGGAGCGGGGACAACGGCGGTGACCGTGGATTTCCTGACGGGAGCGGCGCCGGACCTTGGCGCCCGGTCGCCGGCCTGGGCAAGGGCAGGCAGGGTGCCGGCGCAAAGCAACAACAGGGCAATCGCCTTCGAAATCATCCTCGCCTCAAATGCGCGCAATCTATCGCAAGGATAACGCGCGGGAGGCCGATTGGTTCTGGCGCCCTAGTAGGTGCGGGCCTTGGGCGGGATGTATTCGACGTCGTTGGTCAGGGTGTAGGTATGCACCGGGCGATAGTCGATCCGGGTCTGGCCGGTCCTGGTGTCCAGCCAGGCCAGGGTATGCTTCATCCAGTCCGCATCGTTACGGTCCGGATAATCCTCGCGGGCATGGGCGCCGCGGCTTTCCAGCCGGTTGACCGCGCCGGCGACCGTGACAACGGCTTGCTGGATCAGGTTGTCGAACTCCAGGGTCTCGACCAGATCTGTATTCCAGATCATGGAACGGTCGGTGATGCCGATATCGCCGCGCTGGGCATAGATGTCATTGATGCGCCTGAGGCCCTGGGCCAGGCTGTCACCGGTGCGGAAAACCGCTGCATCTTCCTGCATGGCCCTCTGCATGGCCTGGCGCATGACGGCGGTCGGCGTGGAGCCCTTGGCGTTGCGGAAATGATCGAGCCGCGCGATGGCTTCCTCGCCCGCATCCTTCTTCAGTTCCGGATGGCTGCGCAGGCCCTCAAGCGCCTTGGCCGCTTCCACGCCCGCGGCCTTGCCGAACACCACCAGGTCGATCAGGGAATTGGAGCCCAGCCGGTTGGCGCCATGCACCGACACGCAGGCTGCTTCGCCCACGGCCATCAGGCCATGCACCACGGTATCGGGATTGCCGGAGGCAAGCGTCAGCGCCTCGCCGGTATAGGCGCAGGGGATGCCGCCCATATTGTAATGCACCGTGGGCAGAACCGGGATCGGTTCCTTGGTGACATCGACGCCCGCGAAGATGCGCGCCGATTCCGAAATGCCGGGCAGGCGCTCATGGATGATCTTGGGGTCCAGATGCGACAGATGCAGGTGGATGTGATCCTTGCCGGGGCCGACGCCGCGGCCCTCGCGGATCTCGATGGTCATGGCGCGGCTGA
>CAYFKU010000096.1:1863-2379 GCA_964343955.1 uncultured Rhizobium sp.
TGGGATGGAACTGCACGAATTCCATGTCCTGCAGCGGCAGGCCGGCGCGCAGAACCATGGCGTTGCCGTCGCCGGTCTGGGTATGGGCGCCGGTGCAGGACAGATAGGCACGGCCATAGCCGCCGGTCGCCAGGATCACCTTGTGGGCGCGGAAGCGGTGGATGGCGCCATCGTCCAGGTTCCAGGCCATCACGCCGCGGCAGGCGCCGTCTTCCATAATGAGGTCGAGCGCGAAATATTCGATGAAGAAGTTCACTTCATTCTTCACGCACTGGCCGTAAAGCGTGTGAAGCATGGCATGGCCGGTGCGGTCGGCGGCGGCGCAGGTGCGCTGCACGATGCCCTTGCCGAAATTGCTGGTCATGCCGCCAAAGGCGCGCTGATAGATCTTGCCTTCCTCGGTGCGCGAGAAGGGCATGCCGAAATGTTCCAGCTCGTAAACGGCGTCCGGCGCGTTGCGGCAGAGATATTCGATGGCATCCTGGTCGCCCAGCCAGTCCGACCCCTTGACGGTGT
>CAYFKU010000096.1:2389-7168 GCA_964343955.1 uncultured Rhizobium sp.
GACGCGGCGACGCCGCCCTGCGCCGCCACCGTGTGGCTGCGCGTCGGGAAGACCTTGGTGATGCAGGCGGTCTTGAGGCCGCGCTGGGCGCATTCCAGTGTGGCGCGCAAGCCCGCGCCGCCCGCGCCGACCACGACGACGTCGAATGTATGGTCCACGATATTGTAGGCGGGCATGCGAAAATCCTTAACTCGAAAGCCTAAAGGGCGGCGATGCGCACGATGGCGAAGATGCTGGTGGCGCCGATGGCGATCACAGAAAAGCGAACCACCAGCATCAGGAATATCTTCATGCCGGCGGTATGGATGTAATCGTCGATCACCACCTGCAGGCCAAGATAGGCGTGCCACAGCGAGAAGCTGACAAATGCACCCATCAGCATGGCGTTCCAGGGATGCGCCAGGAACTGCAGGGCCGTGACCTCGCTGGTGCCAGACAGGCCCAGCAGGACATAGAGGAACCAGAGCGAGAGCGGGATCAGCGCCACCGATGTGACGCGCTCATGCCAGAAATGACCGGTGCCGGAATGGGCGGCGCCCAGGCCCTGCACCTTGTGCAGCGGAGTCTCGGCGGTCTTCATCTCAGATAGCCCCCATGGCCGGTCCAGCTTGCGCCAAAAATCACAAGCGCAAGAACGATCGACAGCGCGAAGATGATCACGCTGTTGCGTTCCGCCACCTTCTTGTCGAAGCCATAACCCAGATCCCAGGCCAGGTGCCGCACACCGCTGAGGAAATGATAGACCAGCGACCAGATCAGGCCGAGCAACACCAGCGCGCCGATGGGGGTGTCGGCAACGGCGTGGAAGCTGTTCCAGCCCTCCGGCCCCGTCGAAATGGCGGCCAGCCACCAGGCCAGAATGACCGCGCCCACCGACAGGCCCACACCCGTGATGCGATGGGTGATGGAGGTCATCATCGTGACCGGCCAGCGATAGATGGTGAGATGGGGAGATAGCGGGCGGTTGATCGCCACGGTGCTTTGCGGATTATCCGCCATTGCGGGAAGGCCTTTTCGGGAACTCGAAACGGGGCGAGTTTAGGTGCGGGCGCTTCCCAGTCAACCGCGGACACGGGGCTTTTGGTCGCTGGACTGCGTTGCTCGCCGCTCATGGCCATGCGCCACAGCTTGCCGGCGAATCAAAATCCCTCGCGTCAGCCGATCGGTTGCGGCAAATTCCCCTCCGGGGGGGCATATGCGCGAATCAGGTGTCAGCACGGGGGCCGTAACAGGCATATGGGGTTTGGCGACCCAGCCCCTGCGGGGCGCTGTTCCTGTGGCGGCAGGGCTGTTCATCCTGAGCCTGATGTTCCTGTCCGCGGCAGTGTGGAACGGCTTTCCCCTGATTTTTTACGATACCGGCGCCTATGTGCTGGAAGGGCTGGGCCATGTCTTCCTGGTGGAGCGGGCGCCCGTCTATGCCGAGCTCCTGTTCCTGGCAGGCGGACGCTTCAGCCTGTGGCCGATCGCCATCCTTCAGGCGCTGATGATCAGCTATGTCATCCTGGAGGTCGCGCGGATCGAGGTTCCCGGTCTCACGCTGGCGGGGCTCGCTCTGGTCGGCGCGGGACTTTCCGTCCTGACCGGCATCGCCTGGTATGCGGGTCAGGTGGAACCGGACATCTTCACGCCGGTGGTCATTCTGGGCAGCTGGCTGCTGCTGTTTCGCAGTCACCGGCTGGGCAGGACCAGTCTGCGCTGGATCCTGGGGCTGACGGCCCTGGCCGTCGCCTGCCATCCTTCGCATCTGGGTCTCTTCGGCGGGCTGCTGATCTGTGCGGTGCTGCTGAAACTGGCCTTGCGGTTCTATCCCGCTCTGCCACGTCCCGACCTGCGGCGCGGCGCTTACGGGCTGGCGGCGGCCCTGGCGCTCATCGTGGCTGGAAATTTCGTGCTGACCGGCAATTTTTTCATCAGCAAGTCCGGTTCGGTCTTTTTGTTCGCGCGGCTGATGCAGGACGGCATTGTCCAGCGGCTGCTGGCCGATACCTGCCTGCCGGCCGGTCAGGCCAAATGGCGGCTGTGCCCCATGCGGGAGCGGCTGCCCCGCAACGCCAATAGCTGGTTGTGGGGCGAGCGCAGCAGCTTTCACGCCCTGGGCGGCTTTTCCAGCCTGCGCCAGCAGGAAGAAAGCGCCCGCATGATCGTGGAGAGCCTGCGCCGCTATCCCGTCGTGCATGTCCGCGCCGCGGTCCAGGAGACCGTGCTGCAATTTTTCCAGTTCAAGACCGGGGACGGGATCGAGCCTCAGAACACCATCGTGGAGCCCAATTTCCGCCGCGTCATTCCCGAGCAGATTCCCGCCTATCGCCAGGCCCGCCAGCAGCAGGGCCTTATCCGCTTCAAGGCCCTGAACCTGATCCATGTTCCGGTGGGGGCCATGTCGGTGCTGGGCCTGCTGCTTTTGTTGCAGCATGGCGCCGCGCGCCGGGCCTGGGACGAGGCCAGCCTGCCGGCTCTGGTGCTTGTCGGGCTTATCGGCAATGCCATCATTTGCGGCACTTTTTCCAATCCCCATGACCGGTATCAGTCCCGGGTGATCTGGCTCCCCAGCCTGGTGCTGCTCCTGGCGGTCTCCCGCGATCGTCGCGCCTTGCAGCCCGTACCAGAATCCGGCACTTAGATGCCTGTCGCGCGGCCGGACGCAACATGCGGCCCCCGCGCATTCCATTGGCTGCGAGCGGCGGGCGGCATTTTTCCCGGCCCATGCTCCTGGAGTTCGAATGCCTGGTCCGGTTCTTATCGCTCCCTCGATCCTGTCCGCCGACTTTTCCAGGTTGGGGGCCGAGATCGAAGCCATCGAGGCGGCGGGCGCCGACTGGATCCATGTCGATGTGATGGACGGGCATTTCGTGCCCAACATCACCATCGGTCCGGCGGTGGTGAAGGCGCTGCGCCGGCATAGCCAGAAGCCTTTCGACGTGCATCTGATGATCGCGCCGGTTGACCCCTATCTGGACGCTTTCGCCGAAGCCGGGGCGGATGGCCTGACCGTGCATCCGGAAGCCGGCCCGCATGTTCACCGCTCGCTTCAGCACATCAAGAAGCTAGGGAAGCGGGCAGGGGTGGTGCTCAATCCCGGCACCCCGGTCGATGCCCTCGACAATCTGATGGATCTGGTCGACCTGATCCTGATCATGAGCGTCAACCCCGGTTTCGGGGGACAAAGTTTTATCGAGAGCCAGCTTCGAAAAATCGAAGTCGCGCGCAAGCGGATCGATGCCACCGGACGGCAGATCGCGCTGGAAGTCGATGGCGGCATCACCCCGCAAACCGCGCGGCGCGCGATTGACGCCGGCGCCACGGTTCTGGTCGCGGGCACCTCGGTCTTTCAGGGCGGACCTTCCCAATATGCGGCGAATATCCAGGCTCTGAGGGGCTGAGCCATGCAGCCGGTGGGCGAGTTGCTGCCGCTGCTGCCCGATCTCAGCCGGGCGGCGGCGCGCCGCCTGGCGACGCCCATCCGCGTATGGTGGCGCGGCAACTGGTTTTATCGCCGCCTGCTCCAGGGGCAACTGGCGGACCACATCGTCTTTCATCCCTGGGATGCGGCGCCCCGGCGGCTGGAAGAAGCCGACAGCCTGCTGCGCGGCCGTTTTCGCTTTCACGGCGTCCAGCTCGATGTGCCGGAAGGCGTGTCGGTGTTCGATCTGCCGCCGCCAAGCCCCGCCTGGCATGAGGCGCTGCACAGTTTTGTCTGGCTGGCGGCACTTTCCAATGCGGGCGGAGAAAACGCCCGCCGCCTTGCAACCAACCTGATCGGCCAATGGATTAAGCGCCATTCAGGCTATTCCGAGCCGGTCTGGTCGCCGCATCTGACAGCCCGGCGCCTGGCTGCCATTTTCAGTCATGGCCGGATGGTCATCCCCAATTCCGAGATGATGTGGCGGTCCCGCCTGTTCGTCTCGCTGCGCGAACAGTGCAAGATGCTGGAGCGCATTTCCGCCGAAGCGCCGGACGGCCTGCCGCGGCTGGAAACAGCCGCCGTGCTGGCGCTGTCGGGAATCTGCCTTGATGACAGTCTCAAGCGGCGCGAAATCGGGCTTCAGCGGCTGGAGCAGGAGATCGAGCGCCAGATCCTGCCCGATGGCGGACATACCAGCCGTTCGCCGGAAGCCCTGCTGTCCGCCTATCGGCACCTGGTGATGGTGCTGGAAGCGCTGAGCGCGGTGAATGAAGAGCCGCCGCATGCCTTGCGCAACGCCCATGACCGCATGGCGCCGATGTTGCGCTTCTTCCGCCATGGTGACGGCGGCCTGGCGTTGTTCAATGGCGGCGGCGAAGGCGATCCGCGCATGATCGCGGGCCTCTTGGCGCGCGACGATGTGCGCGGCCAGCCCTTTCATCACGCCCGCCACAGCGCCTATCAGCGCCTCGCCGCCGGCCGCACCCTGTTGCTTCTGGACTGCGGCAGAACGCCCGAGGGCCCTTTTTCTCTCTGCGCCCATGCAGGGGCGGGCGCCTTCGAATTGTCCTCCGGCAGCGACCGCATCATCGTCAATTGCGGCGCGGCCGGGCCCGCGCACCAGGCCTGGAGCACGGCCCTGCGGGCCACCGCCGCCCATTCGACATTGACCCTGGCCGACACCTCCAGCGCCCGCATCCTGCCGGCGGGCCTTGCACGCGACCTGCTGGGGCCGCGCCTGCTGGACGGTCCGGTGACGCCGGTGTCCCGGCGCGTGGAAACGGCCCAGGGCTGGAGCGTGGAAACCATGCATGACGCCTATGTCGCCGCCTTCGGCATCCGTCATGAGCGCCAGGTGACCTTGTCGCCGCAGG
>CAYFKU010000097.1:0-6967 GCA_964343955.1 uncultured Rhizobium sp.
GTATTGCCGAAAGCCAGGGCGGGCGCCATCTTCCAGGCCGGAATGGCAATGGGGAAATTCCAGGGGGTGATCAGGCCATAGACGCCGACCGCCTCGCGATAGGTCTGGATTTCCACGCCGGGGCGCACCGAATCCAAGTTCAGGCCGTGGCGGCGCAGCGCCTCGCCAGCGAAATATTTGAAGATGCGGCCGGCGCGCACGGTCTCGCCGGTGGCTTCCGGCAGGGTCTTGCCCTCTTCGCTGGCCAGAAGGCGGCCCAGCGCATCCTTGCGCTCGATGATCAGGTTGCCGACCTTGTCCAGCACATCGGCGCGCACTTCAGGGGTCGCCGAGGCCCAACCGGGGAAGGCGGCGCGGGCGGCCGCGACGGCGTCATTGACGTCCTCGACGGTGCCGTCGGGGAAATTGGCGATGGTTTCGTCGGTATTGGAGGGATTGATGCTGGCCAATGGCGCGTTGGTGCCGACCTGCTTGCCGCCGATGAAATGGGTCAGGTTCTGGGTCATCAAAGTCTCCTGGTCGGGAAAATGGTCGGGTGTATTTGAGGGGCAGTATTTAAGGGTTTGGGCAGCGCAATCCAACCCCGGAACTGCAATCCGGAGATGCCCTGAGGGTATGGCTTATTGGCGCGGGTTGCGTGCCGTCAGGCGGTCAAAAGCCCGCGCCGGACAAGGTTTTTCATCAGGTCGGAGATGCCGAAGACCCAGGGCGGCGCCGCCTTGCAGGTGGTGACCCGGTTCTCCAGCACGCCCAGTTTGGGGGTGGAGATGCGCACCACATCGCCCTCCTTGTGGGTGAAGCCCGAACCCTTGACGTCGCGGTCCTGGGTGGGCGCGAACAGGGTGCCCAGAAACAGGACAAAGCCATCCGGATACTGGTGCTCGCTGATGCTCTGCCGCACCAATTCCAGGGGATCGCGGCTGATCTCGGTCATGGTGGAGCGGCCTTCCAGCCGGTAATTGTCCGCGCCCACGATCTCAAGCTCGACCACCGCCTTGCGGACATCGTCAATTGTGAATTTGTCGTCGAACATGCGGATGAAGGGGCCAAGCGCGCTGGCGGCATTATTGTCCTTGGCCTTGCCGAGAAGCAGCGCGCTGCGGCCTTCATAGTCGCGCAGATTGACGTCATTGCCCAAAGTGGCGCCGACGCAATTGCCCTTGCGGTCCACCACCAGGGCTATTTCCGGCTCCGGATTGTTCCAGGTGGACTGGGTGCGGATGCCGACATAATCGCCCCAGCCGACCGATGACATGGGCGGAGCCTTGGTGAAGACTTCCGCATCGGGCCCGATTGCCACTTCCAGGTATTGCGACCAGACCCCGTCGGCGATCAGCACATCTTTCAGCTTCTGCGCCTCGGGCGAACCCGGCACAACCTTGCGGATATCGGTGCCGATGCGCTGCGCCAGCTGCTCGCGAATTTCCTGGGCGCGGCCCGGCACGCCCTTGGCGCGTTCCTCGATCACCCGTTCGATGGCCGAGATGGCGAAGGTCACGCCGGCCGCCTTGACGCATTGCAGGTCCACCGGCGCCAGCAGCTTCACCTTCCCGGCGCCGCCATTCCAGGCGCAATCCAGACCCAGGTCATTGATATCGCCCAGATCCTTGCCGCCTGGAACGCCATTCCATTTTTCGATCAGCTCGGCGACCGTCGGCGCCGTTCCGGAAACGTCAAAAACCCGTCCCTCCTTCACAATGACGGGCGTGGGGCCTTCGCCCATATCGATGCGGCCCACCAGCACGGCATCGCGCCAATCTTCGGGAAGGGGGAACAGGTTCCTGGTCATGATGCTTTCTTTACAGTTCCAGCTTCAGCACGTTGCGAATGTAGTTGGCGGTGATCCGGGCGCTTTCCTTCGGCGGCCGCCAGGGCGAGGTATCCAGCTCGACATTGAGATGGCCGCGCCAGTTGATGGATTTCAGATAGGTCATGATGGCGGGAAAGTCCACGCCGCCTTCGCCCATCGGATAGAAGTAGGGATCGTTCATCATGTCGCGGTCGGGCTTGGGGACATTCTTGGTGCCGCCGCGATCGGCCTTGGCCGTATCCTTGAAGTGATACTCGATGACGCGATGGCCCAGCTTCTTGGCCAGCGCCACCGGGTCCATCCCGGCCATGGTGATGTGGCCGGTATCCAGCACGAACTGCACATTCTCCGGCTTGGTGTTTTCCATCAGGAACATGGTTTCCTGCTCATTCTGGATCTGGCTTCCCAGATGGGCATGGACGCCGAATTTCATGCCCAGCTCCTCGCGGATGCGCTCGCCCAGAAGCTCGCAGGTCTTGGCGATCTCCTTGAGGTCGGCGAGCGGCGTACCGCCGGGCTGCTTGCGGGGCCCCGTGTTGGTCTTCTGGTGGTCGCAGCCGAAGCGGCGCGAGAAACGCGTCATGTTGAAATGATTGTCCACCACCGCCTGGCGCTGCGCCGGATCGTGGAAGGCGACGCTGCCGCCGGCCGCGCCGCCGGTGATCGCGGTGAACTGCGCCCCGATCTCATACATGCGGTGCTGCAAGGCTTCCCAGCGGTCGGGGTAATAGACTTCGCGCTTGACCTTGGCGCCCTTGGGATATTTCCAGCTATAGCCGTCCGGCCAGGCCTTCATGGCCTGGGTATCGCGCGGCGCGGGCTCATAGCCGTCCGGCGTGGCGCAGAAGGACGAGCCGAAGATCTCGAAATAGCGGAAGCCGACTTCGCGGCCCTCGGAGATGCCGACAAAGGGACTGCCTTCCCAGCCGCCCCTGGTGTTGGTGGTATAGCCGATGCGGAACTGCTGCTGCTGGGCCAGCGGCGCCTGCACTTCCATCTTGGGCACGCCATTATAGGCGGGGCCGGTGGGCTGGGCGGCCAGGGGCCGCGCCGCCAGCAATCCGCCGGCCGCCACAATACCCCCACAAAAGCCTCTGCGATCCATTTTCGTATCTCTCCCCTTATTGGCCAGGCGACAGCCACGGCGGGCGCACTCTAGACAAGGGACAGGCTTGCGACCATCGCGGCATTTTTGCTCAAATATTGCGGTGCAACATCGCACTTTTGCAGCTTATAACCGGCCACGCACGAAAGGACCATCAGCATGATCTATCAAGGGCGCTTTGCGGGCCGCACCGCCGTCATCACAGGGGGCGCCTCTGGCCTGGGGCTAGAGACAGCCAGGCGCATCACGGCCGAAGGGGGAAAGGTCTGCCTCTGGGACCTCAATGCCGACAGCCTGGCTGCGGCCAAGAAGGAAACCGGCGCGGTTCATACCGTGCAGCTCGATGTCAGCCAGGCCGCGGCCGTGGAAGCGGCGGCCGCCGAAAGCGCCAAGGCGCTCGGCAAGATCGACATCCTGGTCAACAGCGCCGGCATCACCGGCGCCACCCAGCCCGTCATCGGCTATCCGATCGACAGTTGGCTGAAGGTGATGGACGTGAACGTCAACGGTCTTTTCTATTGCTGCCGCGCCATCGCGCCGCTGATGGTGGAAGCCGGTTATGGCCGCATCGTCAACATCTCGTCGGTGGCGGGCAAGGAAGGCAATCCCAATGCCGGCTCCTATTCCACCGCCAAGGCGGCGGTGCTTGGCTTCACCAAGTCGCTGGGCAAGGAACTTGCCACCAAGGGCGTGATCGTCAATGCCGTCACGCCGGCCACCTTCGAAAGCCCGATCCTGGATGGCGTGCCGCAAAGCCATATCGACTATATGCGCTCGCGCATTCCGATGGGCCGGCTTGGCACCGCCCCGGAAGTGGCCGCAGCGGTCTGCTGGCTGGCGAGCGAAGACTGCACCTTCACCACCGCCAGCACGCTGGACACGTCGGGCGGCCGCACGACCTATTAGCCGCCCGGCTAGCGGCTGACAGAGGTGGCGATGGAGCCTGGCCGCGACACAAAGGGAATGGTCGCGGCCTTGTCCTGCGTCAGGCTTTTGCCGTCGAAGCGATAGACCATGATGGCGCGTTCGCTGGCGCATTGCTGCAGGATCAGCTTGCCGTCCTGGCTCCAGGTCGCGCCCTGGGCCCAGTGGCAGCTATCGGCCTGCGCCACCGGCGTGAGCGTGCCCGGGCCGACCGCATAGACTTTGACGATCCCGAATATCCGGCCATAGCCGGGCAGGGACTTTACATAAGGCGTGCCGTTGGCCAGCACGATCGCCACATGCTTGCCGTCCGGTGACAGGGCGACATGCTCGGGCGTCTTGCCCACTGGAACAGACAGGGCCAGGCGATGGGTTTTCAGATCCACCATCGTCAGGGTGCCGGTATGGTCGGTGCCGGTCAGCGCGCCGCCGACATTGGTATTGATCAGCCAGTTGCCGTCTTTGGTGATGACCGCGCCATAAGAGGATTTGCCGACCGCCAGGCTCCAGCCGGTCAGCGCCACCTTGGCCCCGTCGATCGACAATTCCATGATCTTGCCGGCGCCCATCGTGATGGCATAGGAATGGCGGCCATCGGGCGCCATCACCACATCGGTGGGCTGCGCGCCCTTGCCCAGCTCGATCCGGCCGGCATGGGTCAATTTCTTTCCGGCCAGGCGGAAGACATGGATGGCGTCATCCATCTTGGCCGCGACCAGCACCAGATTTTCGGACCCATTCATCGAGACGCCCGTGGCGCCGGGGCCCGCGGTGACCGTCTGAAGCAGACGCGGCCTGGAAGGGGTGGACAGATCGACCACCGAGACCTTGTCGTCATCGGCGGGATGCATGGGATCGGCGGGATTGACCTTTTGCGAGGATGCGACGATGGCGAAACTTTCGTCCTTCGACACCACCACCGCGACGGGCGATCCGATCATCGAGGCCGGCATCTTCACATCGCCGATCACCTTGGGCGGATAGATGCCCAGATCGAGGACGCTGACGCTGTCGGGTACGACCTTTTTGGGCTCGCCTTCCTGAAGCTGCTTGCCGTCATTGGCGGAGACCGCCAGCCGGGCTTGCGCCTCCCCACACAGAGCGCCGCACAGAAGAGCGGCCATTACGACATTGCGCATCCCGTCCCCATTCTTATTGATTGGAGCCAGTGTGGAACCGCGCGCGGCAATGGGCAAGCGGGCCGCCCGGCCGCGCCATCAAATTATTGAACTTATTGAGAAAATTGGAGCGGGCGAGGCGAATCGAACGCCCGACCCTAACCTTGGCAAGTGACGGGGCTATATCGAAAGCTATATTCTACAGTGTTAAACGGACGCTGAATAAATCCGTTTATGATACGTTTAAAACAAGTTTCGATTAACCCGTTGATTTTGTTGGTAAATATGCCTAGATCTAGTCCCTGGTTTTTACGGGCTTTAGCGTAGTATCGAGTTAACCGCCTACCAAGCCAAAGTAGCCTCACAGAAGCCCTACAGAGCCTCTACAGCGGGGTTAGCCAAGAGCCTAGATACCCTTGGGCTGTACGTGAGCCAAGCCCCTGCCGGCTTGGCAGCCTTGAACCGGGGCTACCAAGCGACTGCCAATTACCGATTTTGATTATAAGAAAACTTAGGCTCCAAGGTTACAGACAGCCTTTAGAGCTTCTTGTGACCGATTTTGCCCATGTCAATGAGCGAACAACAAATAGCCGGTAGATATAATTATCGCCACATCAACTGCCCAAATTAGAGCACCAAACTAATCTCTACGTACTCCCACCATCACTTCATTTGTGCGGAGAAATGGAATAGTCCATGGCGGGTTGTACAAATAAGCACTCGTCGGACCTATAGCTTTCCATCTGGAAGACTTAAGACCTTCTAGAAGTTGCTGTGTTTTTTGGGCTACAGCTTCGTCAGATGTCGAACCAGTGAATCTGAGAATAGCCTGTGTCGCTTTTGGCAATTGTATAAGCTTGACCCGGCTGTCCATTGGCTGAGGCAAGGTATCCATGCTGTAGCTAGCAGGCATGAAAAATCGCATTGTCATTGAGCCCGAACTTACGCCGACTTGAACTGGGCTTGTCATGGCAATTGTTTTTCCTTTGGAGTCGATCTCCACAGGAGATGTCATAGCTATAGATTGCCTACCCTTGTTTTTTCCGAAGATGTAACCCGCAATGAGCTCAAATCCTTGGCTACGTGCCTTGTCGGCATCTTCTGTTAAAACCGTAGTTTCTGCGGCAATGCGATTGTTATACTCTCGAACCTCAATACCAGTATCGGGTTTTTCTATGACTTTGTAGTTGGGCTCTTCTATTCCAACGTTGAAGCCAAATACGGAGGCAATACCGAAAACTATTGCAGCTGCTGTATTTTTTATGGCTTCAAACATTGCCCCGATCCAATCAAAAAAGTTCAATCAAATAAAAATTATTCATATTCGAAATTCTATCTACCCGCATTTAGAGCTTAGAGTGTGATCCATCACAAAAAGGCTTTTTACCTGAATACTTACAACCACACATAGCCACAGTTTTTGTTTCTGTAGCCTTGTAAGCCATCGGGACTAAATCAGTGCCCTTGTGGCTTCCGTCACAAAAAGGTTGGCTTTTACTTAGCCCGCAGCTACACCAGTAATAGGTTTTTCCTGCTTCTATTTCGACCATATAAGGTTTTTTCTGTGCTATAACTGGTGATGTCATAAGTGTGACCCTCTTTCTGTATATTTTTCACGCATGCTAATTTTAAAACAAAGGACAAGCAAACCATGCCTCGCCAAATTTCACTTAAAACTATTCAATCTCGCATCGCTGAACTCCAAAAGAAAGCCGAAGCATTAGAAGCCAAAGTGAAGCCTGGTGTTGACAAGGTTGTCGCTCTCATCAAGAAGCACAAGCTGACCCTTGATGATGTGAAGCACGCCTTTTCCGGTAAGCGTGGACGTCCGGCGAAGGCTGGTAAAGTCGCTAAGAAGTCCAAGCGCACAAGCAAGCTGAAGGGTAAGAAAGCGCCCATCAAATTCAAAGACGACAAGGGCAATAAGTGGTCAGGTCGTGGCTTGGCACCTAAGTGGATTTTAGAAGCTGAGAAGACTGGTAAAGATCGCTCTCAGTTCGCTGTGAAGTA
>CAYFKU010000098.1:0-6348 GCA_964343955.1 uncultured Rhizobium sp.
GAGGAAAAGGGGGATGGGGAGGGCACCGACCTGGCCCATGCCATGCTGTCCACTTTCTTCCTCACCATCACCAATCCGGCCACCCTGCTGGCCTTTACCGTGATGTTCGCGGGCCTTGGCGGCCTGGCGGGCGGGGCGGGCTCGTTCCATGATGCCGGCTTTGTCGTGGCGGGGGTGGTCCTGGGTTCGGCCGGCTGGTGGCTGGCCCTGACCGCCATCATCGGGCTTTTCCATACCCGGATCGAAGAGACCGCCATGCGCAGGATTAACCGCGGCTCCGGCTTCCTGGTGGGCATTTTCGGGCTGGTGGTCCTGGTCCACCTGGCCATCAAATTTGCCTGAAAACCGCCGCGAACCGGTTTTAAGCAAAAGGTCGCAAGGGTCCGGGTTCCCGGGCCGGGCGTCTTGGGAGCCATCCCGCGGCGCGCTAGAATGGGATCTGGAACTGGACGGGGCTGGGCGTTCGCGGGTGCCATCGAGGCACCGGCATTCGGAGAGTGACGATGAAGCGTAGAACGGCATTATTCGCGCTTGGCTGCATGGCGGTGCCGGGGCTGATGGCGCCGGCCCTGGCGGCCGAGGATGTGCTCAGCATCGAGAACAACACCAAGTTCCTGGAAGACTATAAGCGCACCAAGGGCGTGATAACCCGGCCCAGCGGGCTGATGTTCCGCATCATCCAGAACGGCTATGGCAAGCGGCCAGGTGCGACCGATACGGTCAAGGTCTATTACACCGGCAAGCTGATCAACAACGTGATCTTTGACGGCACATCGCCGGGACTTCCCGCATCCTTCCGCCTGAATGGCGGCCTGATCCAGGGATGGATCGAGGCGCTGCAGCTCATGCGCGAGGGCGATCACTGGCAGCTCGTGGTGCCGCCCAATCTGGGCTACGGCGTGCGCGGGCAGGGTGACGGGCTGATCCCGCCGAACCAGACGCTGATCTTCGACCTCAAGCTGCTGGCGACCACCACGGCGCCCCGGCGCGGCGAAAAGGGTTACATCCCCGATCCCAGCGACAGGGACGAAGAGCAGTAGTTTGGATTTCCTCCGGCGGCTCGCGCAGATCTGGAATGCCCGCCATCTTGGCGGCGGGCAACTGCGCATCGCCGTGGCGCTGGTGATGGTGGTCAGCGCCAGCGTGCTGTTCTGGACCAGCCGCAACTATACCGTCACGGCCCCCGAATGGGACGGGCAGGTGCGCGGCATCGCCTACAATCCCAGCCATGTCTTCACCCAGCGCGAGAACATGAATATCGCGCCGGAACGCATCGCCAGGGACCTGGCGCAGCTTTCCAAAATCACCAGCCATATCCGCACCTATACGGTGGACAATGGCATGGACAAGGTGCCGGACATCGCCCGCCACTATGGCATGACCGTCTCCATGGGCATCTGGATCAGCGCCGATCTGGACAAGAATGAGGAACAGCTTGCGCTGGGGATCAAGACGGCGCTGGCCAACCGGCGCAGCGTCGATCGCGTGATCGTCGGCAACGAGACCCAGACTTTCGGCTCGGTCTCGCCAGACCAGCTCAACGACTATATCCGCCGCGTGCGCGAGGCCTTGCCGGCGCGCATCAAGGTCACCACCGCCGAGCCCTGGTCCACCTGGATGATGACGCCGGAGATCGGACAGAATGTCGACCTGATCTTCGTCCATCTGCTGCCCTATTGGGAGAATGTGGACATCCGGGGGGCGCTGAAATCATCGGAAGGATTCTACAACCGCGTCCAGGCCGAATTCCCGGACAAGCAGATCGTGGTGGGCGAAGCCGGATGGCCCTCGGAAGGGCGCACCCGCGGCCGTGCCGAGGCCTCGCCCGCCAATGAAGGCTATTTCCTGCGCGCCTTCGTCCAGTTCGCCATGGAGAAGGGCTGGGACTATTACCTGTTCGAAGCCTTCGACCAGCCCTGGAAGGACGCCAATGAGGGCGTCGCGGGCCGCTATTGGGGCCTGTTCGACGCATCGGGCAATCCCAAATTCGCCTTCACGGGCCTGATCCGCGCCTTCGCCGAATGGCGCGGCTATGCGCTGATGGCGGCGATCCTCAGCCTTCTGCTGGGGCTCCTGGTGCTGGGGCGGATGCCGCGCGTGCGCCAGTCCGGCTATCTAATGATGGGCGGCATGATCGTGCTGGTTTCGACCGGCCTGCTGGCCCTGATCGATGCCACCGCCCTGGAATATGTCGATCCCACCGACGTGGCCGCCATGGTCGCCATGTCGCCGCTCGTGCTTCTGGCCTGCGCCGTGATCCTGACCGAGGGAATCGAGATGGCGGCCAGCCTGTGGCGGGTCGAACGCCGCGTGATCCGCGTCGGCATCCCCGAAAAGTCGCCGCGCGTCTCCATCCATGTGCCGACCTATAACGAACCGGCCCAGATGGTGATCGAGACGGTGAACGCCCTGGCGCGGCTGGACTATGACAATTTCGAAGTCATCATCCTGGACAACAACACGCCCGATCCCGAAACCTGGAAGCCGGTGGAAGAACATTGCCGCAGGCTGGGCCCGAATTTCCGCTTCTTCCATTTCGACGCCATCAAGGGATTCAAGGGCGGGGCGCTGAACAAGGCCCTGGCCCTGACCGATCCAACCGCGACCTATATCGCGGTGATCGACAGCGACTATCAGGTCCAGCCTTTCTGGCTGCGCCGCGTCATTCCATATTTCGCCTCGCCCGGCATCGCGCTGGTGCAGGGGCCGCAGGACTATCGCGACGCCGACCAGAATCTCTTCAAGGCGATGGCCTATGAGGAATATCGGGGCTTCTTTCATATCGGCATGGTGGAGCGCAACGAGCACAATGCCATCATCCAGCACGGCACCATGACCATCGTGCGCAAGGATGCGCTGGAGGAAGTGGGCGGCTGGAGCGAATGGTGCATCACCGAGGATACCGAGCTTGGCCTGAAGCTGTTCGAGGCCGGTCATGCCGCGGCCTATGTGCCGCAAAGTATGGGCTCCGGCCTCATGCCCGATACGCTGGAAGCCTTCATGACCCAGCGTTACCGCTGGGTCTATGGCGCCATGCAAATGCTCAAGCGCCATGCGCGTGAGATTTTCGTGGGCGGTTCGGCCCTGAGCTGGCCGCAGCGCTATCAGTTTCTGTCGGGTTGGCTGCCCTGGATTTCCGACGGTCTGGGCATGGTCGTGACCATCATGGCGATCACCTGGACTTTGATGATGTGGGTGCTGCCGTCCTATGTCGATGTGCCGATGCCGGCGCTGTCGGCCGCGGCCATGGCCCTGTTCGCCACCAAGCTGATCAAGACCTTGCTGCTTTATCCGCCCAAGGTGGGATCGGGAATCCGGGGCGCCATCGTCGCCTCCATCGCGGGCCTGTCGCTGACCCATACGGTCGGCAAGGCGGTGTGGACCGGCCTCTTCACCTCTGGCAAGCCGTTCCTGCGCACGCCCAAATGCGCCGACAGCGCCGATTTCGGCCAGGTGCTGCGTGTGGTGTGGCAGGAAGCCCTGCTGCTGGCGCTGCTGCTGATGGCGATGATCTCGATGGGTTTCGATCGCGGCTTTCAGGATCCGGCGGTCACGCTCTGGATGATCATGCTGGGCGTGCAAAGCCTTCCTTACGTGGCGACCATGGTGACGGCGCGCATTTCCGCCCGTTCCAACCGGACGCCGGTGGCCACCGCGCCCGTCGAGGCGCCGCCCCTGTCGCAGGCTGCCTAGTTTTCCTCTCCCCTTGTGGGGGAGGAAGTCGCAGCACTGGTACCCGGCGAAATAGCGCCTATATTAGGCCCCGGCTTTTGGAGTCACCGCCGTGATGACATTCCTGCTCGCCTGGTTTGTGCTGTACTGGCTGCCCACCATCGTGGCGGTGGCCCGGCACACGCCCTCGGCGCTGGGCATCGCCGCGCTGAACTTCTTCTTCGGCTGGACCGGCATCGGCTGGGTGATGGCGATGATCTGGGCCCTGGCGGCTTATCCCAACGAGCGGGTGATCATCATCGAGAATGGCCGGGTGGTGCGGTAACCCGCCCTATCATGGCCGGGCTTTACGGCCCCTTACAGTTTCTAGAGCTTCAGCACCGGCGGGACAGTCTTGCCGGGATTGAGGATGTTGTTGGGGTCGAACGCCGCCTTCATCGCCCGCATCGCGTCCAGCTCTTCATGGGATTTGTAGCGGGGCAGGGACGCCACCTTCATGGCGCCGATGCCGTGTTCGGCGCTGATCGAGCCGCCGAAATCCTTGACGATATCGTGCACGGCCTGCTGCACCGCGTCCCATTGCGCCAGGAAGGCTGGATCGTCCCCCGCCTTGGGCGAATTGAAGTTGAAATGCAGGTTGCCGTCGCCCAGATGGCCGAAGCTGACGGCACGTGCGCCCGGAACCAGCGCCTGCACCGCCGGCACGGCCCGCGCCAGGAAGTCCGGGATCGCCGCCACCGGCACCGAGATGTCGTGCTTGATGGAGGCGCCCTCGCGCTTCTGGCTTTCGGAAATGCTTTCGCGCAGCTTCCACAATGCGGCGGCTTGCTCTTTGCTGGCCGCCACCGTCGCGTCGGTCACAAGCCCTTCGGTCATCGCCGCTTCCAGGCCCGCTTCGAATGCCGCCGCCAGGTTCATCTGCCGTCCGCCCGTGGCTTCCATCAGCACATACCAGGGCGAGGGCGCGGCAAGCGGATCGCGCGTTCCCTCGATATGGCGGGTGACGAAGTCCAGCGCGATGCGCGGCATCAGCTCGAAGGCCGACAGCATGCCGCCGGTGGCATGGCTCATGCGGGAAAGCAGCGCCAGCGCCGCCGCCGGTGACGGCACGGCGGCAAAGGCCGTCACCGCCACATCGGGCTTGGGGAACAGACGCAAAGCTGCCGCGGTGATCACGCCCAAGGTTCCCTCGCTGCCAATGAACATCTGCTTGAGGTCATAGCCGGTATTGTCCTTGTGCAGGCTGCGCAGCATGGGCAGCACCACACCGTTTGCCAGCACCACTTCCAGCCCCAGCACCAGCGCCCGCGTCATGCCATAGCGCAGCACATGGGTGCCGCCGGCATTGGTGGCGATATTGCCGCCAATGGTGGCGCTGCCTTCCGAAGCCAGGCTCAGGGGAAACAGCAGGTTCCTTTCGTCGGCGGCGCGCTGGACCTCGGCCAGAGTCATGCCGGCTTCGACCGTCATGGTCATGCCGGTTTCGTCCAGCGCCCTCAGCCGCTTCATGCGACGGGTGGAGAGCAGCACTTCGCCATGCATGGGGATCTGGCCGCCGACCAAACCGGTATTGCCGCCCTGGGTGACCAGCTTGACGCCATGCTGGTTGCAGAGCGCCAGGATGGCGGAAACTTCCGCTGTCGTTGCCGGCTTGAGAAGCAGCGGCGAGACGCCGCGATACTTGCTGCGCCATTCTTCAAGACATGGCGCCAGCTCGGCGGGGTCCTGGGAAAAGCCGGACGCACCGACCGCCTGTTTCAGGCGATCCGCCACATCCTCATCAAGGCTCATCGCGGCGCGGCGGCGCGGCGCAGCCGGTCGTTGATCGCCTCGCCGAGACCCCGTTCCGGGATGTGCGCCACGGCGACCCGCGCGGCGCCGATGCGGCCAGGCGGGATGGGGGAGGCAGCGATCTTCACCGCCACCTTGTCCAGTTCCCGCAGCATGGCGAACAGGTTGGCCGCGGCCTCGCGCAGGTCGCCGCGGGGGGACAGGTTCATCCTTGCGCCCGGCACATCGCCGAAGCCCAGCAGCACCTCGCCGGATTCGATCTCGCCCGCATTCAGACGCAGTCCGGCACACGGGGCATAATGGCTGGCAAGCTGGCCGGGGCTCTGGATCAGGTTGCCGGGCGGGCCCAGCGGACCCACCAGGTCCTCGATCTCTTCGCGCGGCACCGCGCCGGGACGCAGCAGCAGCGGCCGGTCGCCGTCAAAGCCCACCACGGTGGATTCGATCCCCAGAGTGGCGCTGCCGGCATCGAGAATGAAATCGACCTTGCCGCCCAGGCTGTCGGCCACATGCTGGGCCGTGGTCGCCGTGACCTGGCCGGACATGTTGGCCGAAGGGCCCGCAACGGGGCGTCCGGTTTCTTTCAGGAGCGCAATGGCGGCCGGATGGGACGGCGCGCGCAGCGCCACGCTGTCGAGGCCGGCCGAGACCAGCAGCGACAGCGGCGAGTTCTTGCGGCGCGGCAGCACCAGCGTCAGGGCGCCGGGCCAGAACCGTTCCGCCAGGGCGCTGGCGCGGGGGGAAAGTTCCACATGGCGGCGGGCTTCCTCCAGATCGGCGACATGCACGATCAGGGGATTGAACAGCGGACGGCCCTTGGCGGCAAAAATGGCGGCAACCGCCTCGCCATTGGTGGCATCGGCCCCCAGGCCATAGACGGTCTCG
>CAYFKU010000098.1:6358-6890 GCA_964343955.1 uncultured Rhizobium sp.
AGTCCCACCGTGTCCTGCCCTCCCGCAGCCTCCCGGGCAATGTCTGCCCGGCGGCGCACCACGAGAGTCAGCGGGCCTGGCCAGCACGCGCGCATCAGGCGCCTGGCCAGCGGCGGCAGTTCGTCGCAGAAGACCACCGCCCCCGACTCATCGCAGACATGAACGATGAGCGGGTGGTCGCTCGGTCGCCCCTTCGCCGCGAAGATCGCTGCCACGGCCGCTGCGTCGTCGGCCCGGGCGCCCAGGCCATAGACGGTCTCGGTCGGGAAGGCGACCAGGCCGCCGGCCTTCAGGATTCTGGCGGCTTCGGCGATGCCCTTGGCATCCGCGGCTTGCAGGCGGGTTTCCACGTCGATCATGGGGGGAATTTAGCGTCCCCAGCCCCCATGTCGAGGCCCGCTTTTCATGTCATTTATGCAGGACGCAGGGGGCAGGCATGTCTCTTCAAGGCAAAACATTGCTGATCACCGGGGCAAGCCGGGGCATCGTGCAGGAGTATCGCGGCCGGCCCGAGATTGCCCTGTCCAATCCG
>CAYFKU010000099.1:0-6602 GCA_964343955.1 uncultured Rhizobium sp.
GCGCTCGGTGATGCGCGCCAAGATCGAGATCGAATGCGATCTGGCGCTGGGACGCGGGCAGGAAGCGGTGCAGCGCGCCGAAGCCTTGCGCGCCGCCCGCCCCGATGACCAGCATGCCATCGCGCTTCTGGCCACGGCCTGGCGGCTGGCGGGCGATGATCGCTACAAGAAATTCTATGATTATGACCGGCTGGTGCGCGGCTATCGCATCGAAGTGCCCGAAGGCTGGAACAGTCTGGACGCCTATCTGGACGATCTAGCCCAGGCCCTGGATGGCATTCACGGGCCATTGACCCATCCGGTGGATCAGTCGCTGCGCCATGGCAGCCAGACCTCGCGCAACCTGCTCGACTATCCGGATGCGGCCATCCGCGCGCTGTTCGCCGCCATCGACAAGCCCATCGCCGCCCACATCGCCGCCATCGGCGAGGGCGCGCAGCCTTTTGCCGTCGCCAGCGGCTGGTCCGTGCGGCTGAACAGCAGCGGCTTTCATCTCAATCACACCCATCCCGAAGGCTGGCTGTCATCGGCCTTCTATGTGCGCCTGCCGAACGGGACGAAGGACCGCGAAGGCTGGATCAAATTCGGCGAGCCGGGGCCGGTGACCGCGCCGCCTTTGCCGGCGGAACATTTCGTCCAGCCTCAGCCCGGACTGCTGGTGCTGTTTCCCAGTTATATGTGGCACGGCACGGTGCCCTTTTCGTCGGACGACACACGCCTGACCTGCGCCTTCGATATCGTGCGGCGCTAGGCCTCCATGAAGCCGTCAATCGGGCCGGGCGTCCCCGTCAACGATTTTACGCGGGTTACCCGCCTTTGTCCGTGGTAGAAACAAGGCCATAGACGGAGGCGGCGCATGTCGTTCAGGGTCCTCATATTTGCCGCGGCTTTTGGTATCCTGGGGCTTCCGGCCGCTGCGGCGGACAAAGTCGCGTCCCGTTATCCCGACGGCAAGGGCGATCCGGATGCCACGACCTGCCGCCCGCCGCAGACTTTGCCCAACTCGCGCTTCCTGGGGCCGGAAGTCTGCAAGACCAACAGCCAATGGGCCCTGCTGCGAAGGAATGGCCAGGACATCAGCGCCGATGGACGCCAGATCATTCCCGATCCCAGCGGAACGAATGTCACCACCGGTCAGTGCAGCGCCAGCGGCGGCGGCGCGACCTCCGGTGGTGCCGGCGGAGCGATATGTCATTGAAGACATGCCTGGCGGGGGCGCTGCTGCTGTTTGGCCTTGTGCCGGCCGCAGCGCAGGATGCGCCGCCGCCGCATACGGAAAGCGTTACGGTCACCGGCCTCAAGGACGCCGAAAAGACCATCGCGCAATTCGTGCAGGGTCTGACTGTGCCCACGCGCGCCGCCGACAAGATTGCGCGCTGGAAAGACGGCGTATGTCCGATCGCGGTGGGCATAAGGCAGGAAATCGGTGTTTTCCTGATCCGCCGGATCATGGAGGTGGCCGCCCAGGTCGGCGCGCCGGTGAACAACAAGGTGCCCTGTCCGCCCAATATCGAAATCATCTTCACGGCGACGCCCCAGGCGCTGCTGGACAATATCTGGATCATGCATCCGACATTGCTGGGGCCTTATGAGAACAGCGCCCAGGCGGAACGCCTGGCGACAAGCCGGTCACCGGTCCAGGCCTTGTATGGCACGGGCACGGTCGATCTGCGCGGGCAGGTAGTGCCCGATGGCGGGCGCAAGGGCGGTGTCACCATGACCATGGCGATGCCGCCGGCGGGGTTTGGCGGGCCCGCCACCGGCGCTCCCGACATGGTGGTGATGAACATTCCCGATGGTGTTGCGACGAATGTCACCGGCAGCCGGCTGGGCGACGGCGTCAGCAGCGCCATCACCAATGTCGTGATCGTGGCCGATACGCCAAATCTGATCGATCGCGGCGTGATCGTGCTGGCCGACTATATGGCCATGCTGGCGCTGGCCCAGATCAAGCCGCCGGAAAGCTGCCAGGAGTTGCCCACCATCCTGAACCTGATGGTTCCCGGTTGCGCGCAAAGCCCCACGGCTCTGACCTCCGGCGATATCGCCTTCCTGCGGGGGCTTTACAAAATCACGGCCACCGCGACCTTCCATGGCCAGCAGCGGGAAATGCAGTATCAGATGAAGCAGAGCCTGGGGGTACCTTAACGGAGGCTTCAGGGCAGGTGCGTGACCCGCCGATAGGACAGCGCCTCGGCAACATGCGCCTTGCCGATGGTCTCCGCGCCCGCTAGGTCGGCGATGGTGCGCGCCACTTTCAGCACCCGGTGATAGCCGCGCGCCGACAATTTCATCCGCTCCGCCGCTTCGGTCAGCAGTTTGGCGCCGGCCGCATCGGGCGTGGCGACGCGATCCAGAAGCTCGCCTTCAGCTTCGGCATTGGTGCGGATGTCATGGCCGGCAAAGCGCTCGCGCTGCAACTGTCGCGCCGCATGCACCCTCGCCGCCACATCGGCGCTGCCTTCCGCCGCAGGTGGCAGCGACAGGTCGGCGGCCGAAACGCCCGATACCTCGACATGCATGTCGATGCGGTCGAACAGCGGGCCCGAGATGCGCGACTGGTAGTCGCCGGCGCATTTGGGCGCCCGGCCGCAGCCCAGGGCCGGATCGGAAAGATAGCCGCAGCGGCACGGATTCATCGCGGCCACCAACTGAAACCGCGCGGGATAGCGAACATGGGCATTGGCGCGCGCTACCACCGCCTCGCCCGTTTCGATCGGCTGGCGCAGACTGTCCAGCACGCCGCGCTGAAACTCAGGCAACTCGTCCAGGAACAGAACCCCCAGATGCGCCAGCGACACTTCGCCGGGTTTCACTTTCAATCCGCCGCCCACCAATGCCGCCATCGATGCGGAATGATGCGGATTGCGAAAGGGGCGCAGGCGCGAAATCGCGCCATCTTCCAAAGTGCCCGCCAGCGACTGGATCATGGAAATCTCCAGCGCCTCGCGCGCGTCCAGCGGCGGCAACAGGCCGGGCAGGCGCTGCGCCAGCATCGACTTGCCCGCGCCGGGCGGGCCGATCATCAAAAGGTTATGGCCACCGGCGGCGGCGATCTCCAGCGCGCGCTTGGCGCTTTCCTGGCCCTTTACATCGCGCAGGTCCGGCGCGCTGGCACGCGCGGCCTGCGCGACGCGCGGCACGGGCGGCGCCAGCACCGATGCGCCCTTCATGTGATTGACCAGCCCGATCAGGGATGGCGTCGCCAGGATTTCGATGCCGCCCGCGAAGGCCGCTTCGGGCCCGTTGCTTGCCGGACAGATCAGGCCGCGATTTTGCTCGGCCGCGGCCAATGCCGCGTTCAGCACGCCCGCGACCGGCGTGACCGCCGCATCCAGCGACAGTTCCCCCAGCGCGACATAATTCGCCATCTCGCTGGCGGGCAAGACGCCCATCGCCGCCAACAGGCCCAGCGCGATGGGCAGATCGTAATGGCTTCCTTCCTTGGGCAGGCGCGGCGGCCCGCATCCAGCGCATCGGCGGTCAGTGCCAGCCCGATGGCCGAGAGCGCGGCGCGCACCCGCTCGCGGCTTTCCGCCACCGCCTTGTCGGCCAGGCCGACAATCGTCATGACGCCATTGCCGCCTTCGCCGATGTGAACCTGGACATAGACCGGCCGTGCTTCAATGCCCTGAAACGCCACCGTGTAAATATGCGCGACGGTCATGCGGTTCCTCTGTCGGGCCGGCCTATGTTTGCGGGAATGGGTCCCGCAAGCCGCCCATCCGCGCGGTGGCGGGAGAAAGGCCAATGGCTGCGCCAAGACCGAAAGCGGGCATGTCGCGATAGATATTCTCGCAGTCTTCCGGCTTCACCAGATAGGTCTCGTGCCAGATGCCCACCGCGTCATTGTCCCTGGCCCGGCGGTTGAACGCGCCCCAGGCGGGGAAATGTTCACCCGCCCGGTCATGGGCATAGCCAAACAGCTTTTCGCCGCTTTCCCAATATTGCACTGAAAGCACATTGCGGCCGTCCCGGAAGTTGCGCAGTCCCAGCAGGCCTGCTTCCGGTTTTTGCAGCAATTCCTTCTGCATGCGGGCCATCGCGCGTGCCACGGGGCCCCACTTGCCGATGGCGGTCAGCCTGTTGATCCGCATGCCGATCAGGAAAATCGCGAAAGGCTTTTGCGGATGGGCTGTTTGCCGGCCCTTGATAATCGGCATGAATCCATTCCCAAACGCCGGCATTGCTGCCGGCCCGCCGTTCGCTCACGCGCGCATTGCGCGCCGTGGGCTCACCCCATGATCGCTTTTAGCTCCGCCGCCGTCTTCACGCCCGCCGCGGGCCCGCGCAATTCGAACTTGGCCGAACCATGCAGCCCGCCGCCGACCGGCACGGCATCAAAGCCCAGGTCGTTCACCAGCCGCACGCCTAGCGCCAGGGTGGCGGCATCGCTGGCGGCGACCGGAATGCCCATTTTCTCGCCCGGCCGGCCCGCTTCCTTGGCGAAGCTGGCATAGCTGGTGGTGTTGAAGGCGCGGATCAACTTCGCGCCCGGAAGGAACTCGGCCACATACTCGCCGGTGCTGGGCTTGGTCAGCACGATCTTGGCCAGCTCGCCATCGCGCGCGGGATTGGGATTGGTCGGGTCGATCACAATCTTGCCCTTCATCGCCGCGCCATGCTCCTTGGAAAAACTGGGCCAGGCTCCGAACGGAATCGCGACCAGCAGAACCTCGCCGAACGCAATCGCCTCATCCACGCTGCCGGCCCTGGTGCCCTGCACGCGCGCGGCCTGGGCCTTGGCATTGGCCTCGTCCCGGTCTGAATACATGACCTGATGACCGGCCCTGGCGAACAGTTCGCCCACCGTGCCGCCGATATTGCCCGATCCGATCACCCCGATCTTCATCGGCTTGGCCGTGTGCGGAATGGGATGGACGACCGGCGCTTCCACAAAGGGGCGGGCCGGAATGGGGGCATCCTGGGCGAAGCCCGGCCCGGCCAGGCCGGCGGCGCCCGCCGCCAAAGTCACGATCACAAAACGGCGATCCAGCATGGCGTGCCTCCGAAAGGTTTTCATCCACCCACGATAGGCCCCGTCCCGCTTCGGCGGCAAGATACCAGATTTGCGCCGCGCGTCGCCGGGAGTAAGGTTTCGGCGCCGCATCGGAAAGGGTCTGGACCTTGCGCATTCTTCTGGGTGCCCTGCTGTCGGGCGCGCTGGTGCTGTCGGCCCGGGCGCAGGATGCGCCGATGCCGCCGGCACCCCCGGCGCCGGCAGTGGAGAATGTGATCGTCACGTCTCCGGCCCTGCGCACGGAACGGGCGCTCAACAATTTCATCATCGCCCATGCCGCGCCCACCCAATGGCTGGGCAAGATCGCCCGCTGGAAGACGGGGATATGTCCCCTGACCATCGGCCTGACGGACAGGTTTGATCAGTATATCAGCCAGCGCATCCTGCGCTTTGCGGTGATGGCCGGCGCGCCGCGGGCGCCCGATGACAGGCCCTGCCGACCGAATATCCTGGTGCTGGCGGCGCCCCAGCCGCAGGCGCTGCTGGATTTCATGCGCACCAAGCGGCCCTCATTGCTTGGGCCCCACTATATTTCGCAGCGTCAGAAGATCGCCACCATGACCCTTCCGGTGCAGGCCTGGTACAGCACCGCGACCGAGGATTTTCGCGGCTTCATATCGGCCGATCTGCCAAGCTGGGACCTCGGCTATGGCGTGATGAGTTCCGGTCACGACGCGCTGGGCTTTACCGGCGCCTATGTCAGCGGGTCGCGCATGGGCAACGGCCTGAAGAGCGAGTTCACCACCGCCGTCATCATCGTGGATACGCGCAAGATCGGCGGACAACAGATCGGGCCGCTGGCCGACTACATCGCCATGCTGGCGCTGTCCCAGGGCAAATCCTATGACACCTGCCAGGATGTGCCGACCATCAACAATCTGCTGGCCGCTGACTGCCCTGACAATCTCAAGCCGGCCGCTATCACCGACATCGATGCCACCTATCTGCGCGGCCTTTACCAGATGGATGCGGGCCGCGACTTTCTGGGGCAGCGCGGCTCCATCGCCTATGAGATGAAAAAGGAATTGGGCGGCTACTGACGCCCATCCCGACGCCAATTCCGGCGCCTATTCCGGGGCGACAGTCACCTTGATGCCGTCGGTGGCGTCGCTGCAGATGATCTGGCACGAAAGGCGCGAATTGGGTTCGACCGCCAGCGCCATGTCCAGCATGTCGATCTCGGCGTCGGACGGCGCGGGCAGCTTTTCGTACCAGCCGTCATTCACATAGACATGGCAGGTGGCGCAGGCGCAGGCCCCGCCGCATTCGGCGGCGACATCCAGGCCGCCGTCGCGCAGGATCTCCATCACGCTCCAGCCTTCACGGCCTTCCAGATCATATTCCTTTCCGTGGCGGTCAACGGCGCGAATCTTCACGAGACACCCAATTTCTTTTGCAGGTTGGACGAAGAGGTCGTGTACTGGAAGCGCAGCTTCTCATTCGGCTTGCAGATATGGAAGGCGGCCTGGGCCATCAGCGCCGCTTCATGGAAGCCGGACAGGATCAGCTTGAGCTTGCCGGTATAGGTGTTGATGTCGCCGATGGCGAAGATGCCCGGTGTCTGGCTCTCGAAGCGCGCCGT
>CAYFKU010000100.1:0-1587 GCA_964343955.1 uncultured Rhizobium sp.
GCGGCAACCTTCAGGCCGCCGCGCAGCTTGTTGACCACAAGGGTGGCCAGGGCTTCGCCTTCGATTTCCTCGGCGATGATCAGCAGGGGGCGGCCCGACTGAACAACCGCTTCCAGGATCGGCAGCATGGGCTGGAGAGAGCCCAGCTTCTTCTCATGGATCAGGATCAGGGCGTCGTTCAGCTCCGCCACCATCTTGTCCGGATTGGTGATGAAATAGGGGCTGATATAGCCGCGGTCGAACTGCCGAGATGGTGCCGACCTGGCCGATCTCTTCGTTCGACTTGACCTTCTTGGACCGCTTCTTCAGGTCGGCCACGACGGCTTCCACCGCCTTGTCGATGCCGCGCTTCAGGTCCATCGGGTTCATGCCCGCCGCGACCGACTTGGCGCCTTCGCGCACGATGGCGCGGGCCAGCACGGTAGCGGTGGTGGTGCCGTCGCCTGCCGTGTCATTGGTCTTGGACGCGACTTCGCGCACCATCTGGGCGCCCATGTTTTCGAACTTGTCGGCCAGTTCGATTTCCTTGGCCACGGTCACGCCGTCCTTGGTGGTGCGGGGAGCGCCGAAGCTCTTGTCGATCACGACATTGCGGCCCTTGGGGCCCAGCGTCACCTGCACGGCATCGGCAAGGATATCGACGCCGCGGAGCATCTTCTCGCGGGCGTCGGCGCCGAACTTCACGTCTTTGGCTGCCATTTTCTATTTCTCCTGGATTCTGTTGGTCTGTTGGTCGCTTGTTCAGCGCTTACTTCTTCGAAGCCTTGCGGCCTTCCAGCACGCCCATGATGTCGCTCTCCTTCATGATCAGGAGTTCTTCGCCATCGAGCTTCACTTCGGTGCCCGACCATTTGCCGAACAGCACATAGTCGCCCGCCTTCACTTCGGGGGTGACGCGCTTGCCGGCTTCGTCCAGGGCGCCCGGACCGACCGAGATGACTTCGCCTTCCTGCGGCTTTTCCGCGGCGGTGTCGGGGATGATGATGCCCCCGGCAGTCTTCTGATCTTCCTTGATGCGGCGGACCACCACGCGGTCGCCAAGCGGACGGAATTTCATTGGGATCCTCTTCCTTAAGGTCTTGGGATATTTAAATATTTTATGACTTGCAGCACTCGGTCCTGGTGAGTGCCAAGGCCGCGATGGATATTTAGGGAGACCGGGGAAGAGGGTCAACGGGGCCGCCCAAAAAAACCGCCGACCGGCCGTTAACAAAGCGCGGAACGCTTCTTGAACAACTTGTCAGTCTTGGGGCCTTTTGGGGGTATTTCCCCAGGTTCCGTAACGGCTTGGCCGCCTTAACGTTGTTCATCTGCGGTTCAGGCGGCCCCCGCCATCCTGAGCGCCGCCTTTGGGGGAGGGACGAACATGACGATGGAGACGAACATGCAGAAATTCGCGAAAGCCGCCGCCCTGGCCCTGGCCCTGGCCGGCGCAGGCACCCTGGCAAGCGCCGCCGTATCGACCCCGGCCGAGGCGCGGGTCTCGGTGGGGATCGGCTTCGGCTTCCCCGGCTATTACGGCCCCGCCTATGGCCCGGCCTATTACGACCCCTATTACGCCCCCGCCTACTATCCCGGCTATTACGG
>CAYFKU010000100.1:1687-6511 GCA_964343955.1 uncultured Rhizobium sp.
CGGCTATTACGGGCATCGCGGCTATTACGGACATCACGGCTATCGCCGCTGGTAGGCGAAACGAAAAGAACCCCGGCAGCGATGCCGGGGTTTTTTCTTTGTACGGATCAAATCGGCGGCGGGATTCGATGGCAACGAAACTCCAACACAAAGAGACCGCAATCGGTTCAGCCGCGGTTCAGCGCGCAAGGACCAGTGTGGCATTGACCCTTGCGGATCCTCGCAAGGAAAGACCTGGGAGCCAGACGCCATGAGAAATACCATTAAAGCGGCAATCCTCGCCTTCGGCGCGATGGGCGCGCTGGCCGGCGCGGCGGGCACGGCGAGCGCGCAGTTTTATTCTGGCTATTCTGGTCCAGGCTATTCTGGTGACGACGGCTATTATGGCGATGCCTATGGCGATCCCTATGCGTATGGCGGCGACGATTACGCCTATGCGGACAGCGCCTTCGATCCGACCTATGGCTATTGCGATCCCTATTATGGCTGCCCGGACGATTTCTATGACCTGCCGCTCTATTACGGCGACGTCTTCTATGATGGCGCCTGGCTGAGCGGGCCTTTCTATTACCGCGACTATGGCGGACGCCGGCAGTTCTGGACTCACGGCGGCTGGCACGATGGCCGCTATCGCGGCGGCCGCTTCGGCCGCGCGCTGGGCCGCGACTTCTATGCCCGTCACAATTTCAATGGCCGCAATTTCCGCAGCGGCGGCAACTGGGGCGGAAGCTGGGGCGGCCAGGATTATGCGCGCCGCTCGTTCGGCGGCGGCTCCTATGGCGGCAACAACTGGAACAACCGCTATGGCAGCGTGACGCCGGGCGGCAATGCCTGGAACAATCGCTTCGGCGGCGGTTCGTATGGGGGCAATGGCTGGAACAACAGCCGCGGCGGCTTTTCGGGCCGCAGCAACTTCCAGCCCCAGGCCCAACCGCAATCCTTCCAGGGCGGCGGCCGGAACTGGGGCGATGGCGGAGGCTGGGGCAATCGCCACGGCTTCGGCGGTGGCGGCGGCTGGCAGGGCCGGAGCAATTTCCAGGCCCAGCAGCAGGTCCAGAACACGGGCGGCGGCCGCGACGGGGGCGGTGGCCATCACCGCGACCGCTGAAGTCTTCAAGGTCTTCGCTTCGCCCTGTCGGGCTTAAGGCGTTGTTAACCGGAACCAGGGCCCCCAGGCGACTTTTCCATGGTTAAGGAATTGGAAACGGCGCCGGGGCCATGATTCGCTCCCATCAGCGAATCCGCAAGAGCGAACATATCTCGACGGCGACCAGGGCCCTTCTGACCCTCAGCGTCTTCTTTATCTGCGCCACCCTGGGAGCGGGCCTGGCCCTCTTCACCGGCTGGCCGGTGGCGATCCTGTCGGGCGTGGTCAGCTTTGTCTGCGTGCAGCAGGTGGCATCGTCCTTCGCGCGCAAGCGCGACAAGCGCAGCATCGCGCGCGAGATGGCGCATCTGCGCAAGAGCCATCTGGAATTCGAAAGCGCCCTGAACCAGACCAGCACGCGGCTGAACGAACTGGACACCCTGATGGAGCAGCAGGCCAGCGCCCAGGAAAAGCAGATCGTGGCCGAGCCGAAGGTGCTGGAAACCCTGATGCGCGATTTCGCCGGCAAGATTTCGCGCAGCGCCGCCGCCGTTCCCCATGCCGCGCCGCGGCCCCAGACCGGGCCCGCCTCGGCCTATCTGGGCACCATGGGCGGCAAGGGCGAGCTGCTGGAGACCATCCGCGCCAGCCTGGAACAGAATCGCGTCGATCTCTATCTGCAGCCCATCGTCAGCCTGCCGCAAAGAAAGCTGCGCTATATGCCCGCCCAGTATATGCAGGTGGCGGGGCAGGCCGGCCTGATGAGCGTGGTGGACAATCTTCTGCTGTTCCGCTGCGTCCAGATCGTGCGCCGCCTGACCCAGAAAAGCCGGGACATCGGCATCTTCTGCAACATCTCGGGCGATACGCTGGCCGACCGCGAATTCTTCCCCCAGTTCCTGGATTACATGCGGGTCAATCGCGACCTGGCGGGCCATATCATTTTCGAATTCAGCCAGGATGCGGTGCGCCGCGCCGGGGTGGAAGGCGAAAAGAATCTCACCGCGCTCGCCACCATCGGCTTTGCTTTGTCGATGGACCATGTCGATCACCTGGGGCTGGATTTCCTGCGCCTGAAGGCGATCGGGTTCCGGCACCTGAAGATCCGCGCCGGCGCCATGCTGCAGGGCCTGTCCGGCACCGGCTCGGCCGTCGCCGCCGAGGATTTCAAGAAGCTGCTGACCCGGCACGGCCTCAACCTGATCGCCGAACGGGTCGAGGACGAAAAAACCGTGGTCCAGCTGCTGGATTACGCCGTGGACTATGCCCAGGGCTATCTGTTCGGCGAGCCCCGCGCCGTGCGCGAGGACCAGATCCGGCCCGTCGGCGCGGCGGAACCCGCCCCGGTCATTCCTTTGAGACGGGCGGGCTGATGCCCGCGCAAACTGCCCGGCGCCGCGCCAGTTAGCCCCTTTATTCCGGCCGGGCGCTTCGCTACTGGATGGCGATGTCTTCTCCACGCCTGATCTCCGGCCTTTCCGAAATCGCCGCCGGCCACGACGCCCTCATCTGCGATGTCTGGGGTGTGATCCATGACGGCCAGCAACACCATCCCGCAGCGGCCGAGGCGCTGTTCCGCTTCCGCGAGCGTCACGGACCGGTCGTGCTCTTGACCAATGCCCCGCGCGTGCCGGCGGAGGTTGCGGCCCAGTGCGCCTCCTATGGGCTGCCGGACGGTTGCTATGACGCCATTGTGTCGTCCGGCGGCGCGGCGCGGGAAGAGCTGGTCCGGCGCAGCGCCGGGCACACGCTTGCCCTGCATTATATCGGCCCTGACCGGGACCTGCCGATGATCGAGGGGCTGGATGTGCGCCGAACCGGCATCGCCGACGCCGAGGTGGCGCTTGCCATTGGCCTGCGCGACGACATGGTCGAGGTGCCCGCCGATTATGACAGCGAGCTGGCGGTCATGATGGAGAGGGGGCTGGTGATGCTCTGCGCCAATCCCGACCTGGTGGTGCATCGCGGCGAGAAGCTCGTCTATTGCGCCGGCGCGCTGGCCGCCAACTACGAAAAGCTGGGCGGCCAGGTCATCTATTACGGCAAGCCCCACCGGCCGGTTTATGACATGGCCCTGGCCGTGGCGGGCCTGGCGGCGAGGGCCGCCAACCGGGAAAGCCCCAGGCGGCCTTTGGCGGTGGGCGACGGGTTGCTGACCGACGTGAAGGGCGCGAACGGGGCGGGACTTGATGTCCTCTTTATCGCCGACGGGGTTCATGGCGAGGATGTGGAGCCCTATACTGCCGGGCACCTGGCTGATTTGTTCGCCCGTTACGGGGCCAAGGCCGGCAGCGCAACCCGTAAACTGGCCTGGTGAGACGATGGCGACCGTGTATCTGGACGAGCTGAAGCCGGGCCTGTCGGCCAGCCTGTCGCATACCGTCACCGAGCGCGACATCCAGCTTTTCGGGGAAGCGACCGGCGACATGAACCCGGTGCATTTCGACGAGGAGTTCGCGCGCAAGACCGTGTTTCGCGGCCGGGTGGCCCATGGCGCCCTCAGCATCGGCTTCATCTCGGCGCTGCTGGGCACCGAACTGCCCGGACATGGTTCGATCTTCCTGTCCGCCAGCATCGTCTTCAAGACGCCGGTGCGGATCGGCGATACGGTGGTGACCACCGCCACGGTGCGCGAAGTCAATGGCCGCTCGGTGGTGATGGATTGCGTCTGCAAGGTGCAGGACCGGCTGGTGCTGGAATCCGAAGCCCATGTGCTGGCGCCGCGCCGCCCTGCCAAGGACTGAGCGTTGCGGATTTTCCGGCACTTTGACGATCTGCCTGAAGACTGCCGCGGCGCGGTGGTGGCGATCGGCAATTTCGATGGCGTGCATCGCGGTCACCAGGCCCTGATCGCCGAGGCCCGCCAACAGGCGCAGGCGAAAGGCGCGCCCCTGGCTGTGCTGAGCTTTGAGCCGCATCCGCAGGAATATTTCCGGTCGCTTCGCCAGGAAGACGGGGCGGCGCCCGCGGGAGCAGACTGTTTCCGCCTGACGCCCTTGCGGACCAAGGCGCGGCTTCTGGCCGATCTGGGCGTGGACCTGCTGTTCGCGCTGCCTTTCGATGCCGACATGGCGCGCCGCAGCCCGGAGGATTTCGTTGGCAATGTCCTGGTCAAGGGCCTTGGCATCAGCGGCGTTGTCGTGGGCCATGATTTCGAATTCGGGCAGAAGCGGGCGGGCAATCTCGACACCTTGCGGGCCCTTGGCGCCCGGCAGGGCTTTGCGGTGACCGCCTTCGATACGGTGACCGCGTCTGGTGACGACAAGATTTCCTCCACCCTGATCCGCCAGCTCCTGAAGCAGGCCAGGCCGGAAGAGGCGGCGCGCCTGCTCGGTCATTCCTGGTCCATCGAGGCTAGGGTGGAGCATGGCGATGCCCGTGGCCGCACCATGGGCTTTCCCACCGCCAATATGCACCTGCATCACTGCCTGGCCCCGGCCTACGGTGTCTATGCCGTGTGCGTCGCGATCCTGGACGGCGACCATGTGGTTTCCCGCCATGACGGCGTCGCCAATTTCGGCGTCCGGCCCATGTATCAGGTGAATGTCCCGCTGCTGGAGACCCATTTGTTCGACTTTGACGGCGATCTCTACGGCAAATATCTCTCGGTCGCCCTGATCCGCTACATCCGGCCCGAAGCCCGTTTCCCCAGCCTTGACGACCTGATCGCCCAGATCGCGGCCGACGCCGCCCAGGCGCGGGCGATCCTGGCCCAGACCCCCTGACGCCCCCAGAAG
>CAYFKU010000101.1:0-6456 GCA_964343955.1 uncultured Rhizobium sp.
AACTGGGTCATGTCATGGGGATAGCTGGCGGGCAGGCGCGCCTGTTGCGCCTGGGCCGAGCCGGCAAGGCCCAGAAACAGAATGCCGAAAGTCGCCAGCCGCCGCATCGAAGCCATCCCCTTTGTTGTTGTGCCATTCTCCCGGGACAATGCCGGATCGATACCCGTTCAGCGCGGCTTTTTTGCCCGTTCCGCCGCTTCCAATACTCGTAGCGCATTGCCGCCCCAGAATCCGGCGAGCTGGCTTTCCGTATAGCCCAGTTGAACCAGCCGTTCGGTGATTTTCGGGATGGAGCTGACATCGTCCATGCCCGTCACCCCGCCGCCGCCGTCCCAGTCGCATCCCACGCCCACATGGTCGGGCCCCACCAGGTCCAGCGCATGGGTCACGTGCTGCATGTACATGTCGAAGGTGGCGTGGGGTTCGGGATAGCGCCGCTCCAGCTCTTTCATTCCGCTTGCCACTTCCTGCATCGCCGCAGTCCGTTCCTTCGGCGTCAGCGGGCCCAGGTTGTGCAGCTTCTGCATCAGCGGTCGCTGGGCCTTTTCACGCTCGGGGTTGGGCGGCACGTCAATCAGATAGCTGTTGTAGCTGTTGATCTGGATCGTGCCGCCGGCGGCGGCCAGTTTGCGGATGCGGGCATCGTCGATATTGCGGGGGTGGTTGAATATGGCGCGGCAGCCGGAATGGGACAGGATGATGGGCGCCCGCGAGATTTCCAGCATCTGGTCGAATACCGCATCCGAGGCGTGGCTGGCATCCAGCACCATGCCCAGATCGTTGGCCAGCGCCGCCAGCTCGCGCCCCCTGGGCGAAAGGCCGTTCCATTGCGGCGTATCGGTCGCGGAATCGCCGAACTGGTTGTTCCGGAAATGGATGAATCCGACCATGCGCACGCCCAGCCGATAGAAACTGCGCAGCAGCGTGACATCGTCACCCAGCGGATAGCTGTTTTCGATGCTCTGATAGACGATGATCTTGCCGCTCGCGGCGATGCGCGCGGCATCGGCGGCGGTGAAGGCCAGTTCGAATTTGTCCGGATGCGCCGCCGCCAGTTCGCGTATCTCCATGGCACGGATCAGGGCGGCGTCGCGCGCGGCCTGCATCCCTTCGGCCGTCAGCGGGCCCTGCGGCGTATAGACGGCGAAGAAACCGCCATCGAGCCCGCCCTGGACCATGCGGGGGTAATCGACCTGGGTGAAGTCACCTTCACGGGTATGGCGCCGCATCATGTCCCAGCCGGGTCGCGCCAGACTGGCGGGGGTGTCGAGATGGGTGTCCAGGCACAGGAGCCGCCTGTGCAGGGCCATGCTTTTTTGCCCGAAAGCGGATGGAGCGGTGCAGAGCGCCGCAGCGTTAACGATGATCGCCCGTCGTGAAAACCGCATCACCGCCCCGCCGCCCCCAAAGCGCCTTGAAATCTAGGGGATATTGCCTGCGTTACGCCAGCGCCGACTTGCGGGGCAGCAGCCCGATGGTAAGTTCCTTTTTCGACTTTCGGGCCATTCAGACAGGCATTCATGCGGAAAATTGCGTTGGGTTTGGGTGCGCTGTTGCTTGCGGCTGCGCCTGTGGCGGCGGACAGTCCTGATCGCAAGGCGGCCGGCGAGACACAGCTCGCCCTGTTCCAGCAGCGCAACATCTTCCAGTCGGGCCTGCGCAGCACGCACACCATTGCGCTGACTTTCGACGATGGACCCAATGTCCGCACCGGGGATGTGCTGGACGCCCTGAAAGAGCTGAACGTCAAGGCGACATTTTTCATCGTCGGCAGTCAGGCTCATCGCCATCCTGAAATTCTGCGGCGGATTGCGCGGGAAGGGCACCTTCTGGCCAATCACAGTGGCACCCATGCATTCCTGGGGGCCAGATACGACGCGGACCCCGCCGCGCTGGTGGACCAGATCCGCGATGTCCATGACCAGATCGCGCCGCTGATGCCCGCGGATGCCAAATTCTATTTTCGGGCGCCATACGGTAAATGGACCAGCGCACATGCCGGCATCCTGAATCGCGATCGCGAGCTGCGCCGTTATGTCGGGCCCATTTATTGGGACGTCGGCGGGGACACGACCCTGACCCGCGACGGATATGTGATGAGCGCCGCCGACTGGGAATGCTGGCGGATGGGCTGGTCGGCTCATACCTGCGCCAAGGGCTATGCGCGCGAGATTCGCCGCAAGGATGGCGGCGTAGTGCTGATGCACGCCCTTCATGTCCGGTCGGCGGCCCTGGTGCGGGAAGTCGTGCCGGCCCTGATCGAGGAAGGCTATAGCTTTGTCCGGCTCGACCAGATGCCCGAATACCGCAAATATGAAACGCCCGCCGCCAACGCCGTGGCCATGGTCCGCGATCCTGCGCCGGGCGCGGCTCCGCGGATCGCGGCCTTGCGTCCGGAAGACATAAAATAGCCGGAAAGCCACTTTCTCTTCCCTGAAAAACAGAGGGAGGCTTTGCATGCATCTTCATCGCAGGTTGCTGGCGGGCGGTATTGTTGCGGCCGGGCTTTTCGCGGCGATGCCCGCTTGTGCCGCCGACGCGGCCCTGACCGCGGCCATTGCCTCCACCCACCGCGCGCCGGAGAACAGGGCCCGCGACGGCGCCCGCCACCCCGAGGCCAGCCTGTCCTTCTGGGGCCTGAAGCCGGGACAGACGGTGGTCGAAATTTCGCCGGGCGGCGGCTATTGGGCCGAAATACTGGCGCCCTATGCCAAGGCCACCGGGGGACATTATATCGCGGCCACAGGGCGCGCCGACCAGAAGCTACCCGCCAGATTCCTTGATACGGCTATTTACGGCCCGGTGCATTACACGGTCCTGAGCAAAGACTCCGGCGTGCTGGGGCCGGCGAACAGCGCCGACCTGGTGCTCACCGCCCGCAACATTCACAACTGGATCATGGGCGGCTTCGCCGAGAAGGCGATGAAGGATTTTTATGCCGTTCTGAAGCCGGGCGGTATTCTGGCTGTCGAGGAGCATCGCGCCGATCCCAGGCCCGAGGCCGCCAATGTCGCCACCGGCTATGTCTCCACCCGCCATGTGATCGAGCTTGCCACCAGGGCCGGGTTCAGGCTGGAAGCCCAATCCGAGATCAATGCGAACCCCAAAGACACCAAGGATCATCCCTTCGGCGTCTGGACCCTGCCGCCATCGCGGCAGAGCAATGAGAACAACAAACCGAGTCCCGCCGGCTTCAATCGCGCCCATTATGACGCGATCGGGGAAAGCGACCGCATGACATTACGCTTCCGTAAGCCGGGCTGATCGGCCAGACTGAAGAAAAGTCTGGGGGGTATTATGGGATTCGCTGCGGCCATTCTGGCCTCCATCCTCTTTGGGGTGGGTGGGACATTCGCGCAATTCCTGTTCCAGCATCGTGGCGTCAATATCGACTGGCTGGTGACCATGCGGCTCCTGTTCGCCGGTCCCGTGCTGCTTCTGATGTCGGCCATCGGGGGCAAACGCATCTTCGATGTGTGGCGCACGGATGCGGCGCCGCTGGTCGTGTTCGGCGTTCTGGGCATGATGCCGGTGCAGTACACCTACATGGCGGCGATCGACGCCTCCAACACGGCGACTGCCACGGTGCTGCAATTCACCGCGCCCGCCATGGTCGCGTTATGGCTCGCCCTGGTGGGACGCAAGCGGCCGGACGCGCGCGAGCTGGCGGCCATTGCCCTGGCGATGCTGGGCACCTTCTTTCTGGTTACGCATGGCAGGCTGGGCGCGTTATCCATTTCGGGCTGGGCGCTGTTCTGGGGCCTGGCCAGCGCGGCGGCGGCGGCCTTCAATTCCATCCAGCCGTCCAACCTCCTCAAGAGGCATGGCGCGGCGCTGGTGGCCGGTTGGGGCATGGTGATCGGCGGCATCACGCTGTCGCTCTTTCATGCGCCCTGGCATGTCCAGGGCGCATGGGACGCGACCGCAGGGATCTTCTTCGCCTTCATTCTGGTGATGGGCACGCTGGCGGCTTTCTATCTCTTCAACAAGGCGCTTCGGATGATCGGGGCGCAGAAGACGATCCTGCTGACCTGTGCTGAGCCGCTTTCCGCGGCGGTTCTGGCGGTCTGGTGGCTGGGCGTATCCTTCGGTCCGATGGACTGGCTGGGCACGGCGCTGATCCTGGCGACCATCGTGCTGCTCGCCAGGGAAGAAAGTGAAGAGGCCCTGGCCGAGAAATCGACATAGCGCCTGAAATCCAGGGCGCCCGTGAAAGGTGAGCCATGAATATTCTGATTTTGGGCATTGTTGTTTTTCTGGGCATTCACAGCTTGCCCATGTTTCCGGACAGCAAAAGGCGCCTGGTCGATCTTGTCGGGCCGGGACCGTTCAAGGGGCTTTTCTCTCTTGTGTCCGCAATCGGCTTCGGCCTGATCGTGTGGGGTTTCGGCCTCTACCGAAATGAAGGATTGATCCTTGTATGGACGCCGCCGGCCGGGGCGCGGCACCTGGCCATTCTGCTGATGTGGTTCGCCTTTGTTGCGCTGGCCAGCATGAGCCCAAGGCCCGGCGTCATACGGGGATGGCTGCGGCACCCCATGCTGGTCGGGATAAAAGTCTGGGCGCTCGCGCATTTGCTGGTGAATGGCGATGCCGGCGGGATGCTGCTGTTCGGGTCGTTCCTGGCATGGGCGGTCTTTGACCGCATTTCCGTCAAAAGGCGCGGCGATTTTGGCGCACCGCGACAGGCTTCGTTCACGCGTGCCGACGGCATGGCGCTGGGATTTGGGACCCTGGCCTATATCGCCATGATGGTTCTGCATCCCATCCTGATCGGCGTTCCGGTGGTCCAATTCTAGCCGGCGGTGGCGACGCTTCCTGAAAGGCTTGCCTTAAAGCAGTTCTTTCAGGCCATCGGCGAAGGATATCTTCGGCTCCCAGCCCAGGGCGGCCTTGATCCTTGAGATGTCCGCCAGGGTGGCCTGGGCGTCGCCCCTGCGGGCCTCGGTGACGATCTGGTCCGGCGAGATCATGTCGGCCAGTTGCTTGACCGAGATGCTGGTGCCGCTTCCGACATTGAAGGCTTCGCCGCGGACATTGCTTTCATAGGCCGCGATATTGGCCGCCACCACATCGCGCACATGGACAAAATCGCGGCTCTGTTTGCCGCCGCCATGAATTTCCAGGACCTTGCCGTCCGCCTTTCGTTTCAGGAAAATTCCCAGCACCAGGGCATAGGCGCCGGTCTGCGGCTGGCGCGGGCCATAGACATTGAAATAGCGCAGCACCACGCCAGGCAGGCCGCAGGTCTGGTCGAACAGCAGCGTATATTGCTCGCCCACCCGTTTGCTGAGGGCATAGAAATTGAGCAGGTCGGCGTGATCGTCTTCACGGTGCGGCGGCGGCCGGTTGCCGTAATAAGTGGAGGAGCCGCTATAGATGAACCGCTTCACCCCGGCGTCGCGCGCCGCCAGCAGCATGTTCTGGGTGCCGACGATGTTGGAGCTGGTGCACAGTTCGATCGCATACTGTGATGGCGCCACGCGCGACATTGCCGCGCAATGAAAGACGCCATGCACGCCGTCGGCCGCGCGGCGGCAGGCCGCGATATCGGATATATCGCCCTCCAGGAATTCGACGCCCTGCGGTATCTGCTCGCGGGATCCGCTTGCCAGATTGTCGAGCACGCGCACCGCAAGGCCGCGCGCCAGAAGCCCCTCGCACAGATGGCTTCCGATAAAGCCAGCGCCGCCCGTCACCAGAACCTTCGTCATGGCCCCTGCTTATAGATGCGCTGGAAGAAGGCAAGGTCTTCGGGGGTGTTGATGCCGCGCGCCTCGGTCTCGTCGGCGACCAGCACCGGCGTCACTGTCCAGCCGCGCCCCGAAAGGAAGGGTAGGAAGGGCAGGAAATTGAGTTCGCCTGTGGCGGCGCCGCGAGGCGCGCCGGCCAGATAATTCTCCCAGCCGGCGCGCAGGTTCTGGGTGCCCAGCAGGAAGGTCCCGACATCCGAAAAGCCGCCGGGCCGGGTGGCGTCGCCTTCGCGTGTTTGCATCACCCGCGCCAGGCGTTCGCCTTCGAAGACATATTCCACATAGGGGTTGGCCATGCGGGTCATGGGCAACACCAGATGGTGACGCGGCTCCCGCAAGGCGGCGATGCTGCGGCGCAGAGTGTCGGTCGAGACGAAAACCTGGTCGCCCCATACCACCAGTATGGCGTCGTGATGAGACCAGATGTCATGACCGCGGAAGATCGCATCGCCCATGCCGATGGGCTCCGGCTGCACACTGGTCGATATCTTGGCGGGAAGCGCGGGGAAGAAGATCCCCGCATCCGGCGACAGCACCAGGTGAATGTGATCCACCAGCGGCGACAGCTTCTCGTAGAGGATGGACCAGATGGTGTCGCGCGGGGACAGGCGCGTCAGGATCTTGGGACCAGCCTGGCCCAGGCGCGTGCCGCGGCCGGCCGCGGGTATGACGGCGCAGATGCTCATGCGCGAATGATTACAGA
>CAYFKU010000102.1:0-1299 GCA_964343955.1 uncultured Rhizobium sp.
TCGGGTGGGTTACCCAGCCCTCCTGCTCCTGGCCGCGCCAGAGCAGCGAGATCACGGCGCTTGCCTGGCGGCCGGGCGGATATTTGGCGATGGTCATCTGGGCCCATTGCGCATTCTCCGCATTGAAAGCGAAGCTTGCGGGCTGGATGTCCGGCGGGGCGAGGCGGCGCAGCGACATTACTTTGCGAAGTCCACGCGGGCGATCAGCCCATCTCTGAAAGTGTAGATGGCGATGATCTCGAATTGCTCGCCGCCGGGCGCGCGGATCACCAGTTCGTGATCGACCACGGTGTTGCCGACGGCGATGCGGTTCTTCAGTTCGGCCTTGTTCTGGGGAAACTGGGCGAAGGCCTTGGCATAGCGCGCCTTGATGGCGTCGCGCGAGGTTTCGGTGGGCGTCCCGTTGAGGCCGGAGACGATACAGTCTTCGGTGAAATAGGAGACGTATTTTTCCAGGTCCTGCGCGTTATAGGCGTCGAGCTGCGCGGCCGCGACTTCCAGATTGCTCACCGGTCCACCTCCCCAAACACGATATCGAGGGAGCCGAGCACCGCCGAAACGTCGGCCAGCATATGGCCCTTGCACATGTAATCCATTGCCTGCAGATGCACATAGGACGGCGCGCGGATCTTGCAGCGATAGGGCTTGTTGGAACCATCGGCCACCAGATAGACGCCGAATTCGCCCTTGGGCGCCTCGACCGCGGCATAGGCCTCGCCGGCCGGCACATGGAAGCCCTCTGTATAGAGCTTGAAATGATGGATCAGGGCTTCCATCGAAGTCTTCATCTCGCCACGGCGCGGCGGCACGATCTTGTGGTCGGTGGACATCACCGGGCCGCCCGGCATCTTCTCGATGCACTGGCGCATGATCTTGACGGATTCGCGCATCTCTTCCATGCGCTGGACATAGCGGTCGTAATTGTCGCCGTTCTTGCCGATGGAGACCTGGAAATCCAGGTCGCTGTAACATTCATAGGGCTGGCTGCGGCGCAGATCCCACTTCACGCCGACCGAACGGATCATCACGCCCGACATGCCCCACATCTCGGCTTCGGCGCGCGTCAGGATGCCGATATCGACATTGCGCTGCTTGAAGATGCGGTTATCGGTCAGCAGCCCCTCGATATCGTCCAGCACCTTGGGGAAGTGATCGCAGAATTTGAGAATGTCTTCCGCCAGACCGGGCGGCAGGTCCTGATGCACCCCGCCGGGACGGAAATAATTGGCGTGCAGGCGCGAGCCGGAAACACGCTCATAGAACACCATCAGCTTCTCGCGCTCCTCCAAGACCCAGAGC
>CAYFKU010000102.1:1309-6318 GCA_964343955.1 uncultured Rhizobium sp.
CCGAATAGAGCACGCGGATATACTGGCCGCGCCGGGGTACTTCCAGACCCAGCAGCTTCTCGATCGCCAGGCAGAAGCCATGCTCCTGGTTCATCGGCGCGACATAGTCCAGACGGTCGAAATAGGGGATCGCCTGCAGATAGGTCTTGTATTCGATCAGCTTCTCGGTGCCGCGATGCAAAAGCCCGATATGGGGATCGACGCGGGTGACGATTTCGCCGTCCAGGTCCAGGATCAGGCGCAGCACGCCATGGGCCGCCGGATGCTGCGGGCCGAAATTGATGGTGAGCTGCGGATCGTCGGACTGGTGACCCTGCTTGTTGTCAAGCGTGACTTGTTTGATTGTCGAAGTGGGGCTCATGGCGTCTTCCCCGGCATGCCGGAGGCAACACCCGGCGCCATGGCGGCCTTTTCATCGCCCGGCAGGATATGCGGCGCGCCTTCCCAGGGGCTCATGAAATCGAAATTGCGGAATTCCTGGACGAGCTGCACGGGCTGATAGACCACGCGCTTCAGCTCATCGTCATACCGCACCTCGACATAGCCGGTTAGCGGAAAGTCCTTGCGCAGCGGATAGCCGGAAAAGCCATAGTCGGTCAGGATGCGCCGCAGATCGGCATGATCGCTGAAGGCGATGCCGTACATGTCGAAAGCCTCGCGCTCGAACCAGCCGGCGGTCGGATAGATGGAAGCGACCGAGGCGATCGCCTCCCCCTCCCCGACCTGGGCCTTGACGCGAAGCCGCGCATTATTGGTCATCGACAGAAGGTGATAGACCACGTCGAAGCGCCTGGCCCGTTGGGGCCAATCCACGCCGCAGACATCGACCAGGATCTTGAAGTCCCGCGCATCGCGCAGGAACAGCATGACGCCGGCGATCTTGGCGGCATCGACTTCCAGGGTCAGTTCGCCGCGCGCCATGACACTGCCCGTCACGTCGGCGCCCAGCGCCTTTGTGAGGTCTTCGCGCAAGGAAGCTACATCCATCATTCAGCGCTCGATCGTGCCGGTGCGGCGGATCTTCCGTTGCAGCAGAAGGACGCCGTAAACCAGGGCCTCGGCGGTGGGCGGACAGCCGGGGACATAGATGTCCACGGGCACGATGCGATCGCAGCCGCGCACCACCGAATAGGAATAATGATAATAGCCGCCGCCGTTGGCGCAGCTTCCCATGCTGATGACATAGCGCGGCTCCGGCATCTGGTCATAGACCTTGCGCAGAGCGGGAGCCATCTTGTTGGTCAGGGTGCCGGCGACGATCATCACATCGCTCTGGCGCGGTGAGGCGCGCGGGGCAAAGCCGAAGCGCTCCAGGTCATAGCGCGGCATGGATGCCTGCATCATCTCGACGGCGCAGCAGGCCAGGCCGAAGGTCATCCACATCAGCGAGCCGGTACGGGCCCAGTTCACCAGCGCTTCCGAGCTGGTCACCAGAAAGCCCTTGTCCGCCATCTCGGCCTGCAGGGCCTTGAAATAGGGATCGTTGTCGGAAATGCCGGCAGCCGCGCCTTCGACGCCGGCGCGGGCAGCAGTGCCGTTCGGGGTCAGGATCACTCCCATTCCAGGGCGCCCTTCTTCCATTCATAGATGAAACCGACCGTCAGCACGGCCAGGAACACCATCATCGAGCAGAAGGCGAAGACGCCGGTGGTCCCCAGGGTGATCGCCCAGGGGAACAGGAAGGCCACTTCCAGATCGAAAATGATGAACAGCAGCGAGACGAGATAAAAACGCACGTCGAACTTCATGCGCGCATCGCCAAAGGCGGGAAAGCCGCATTCATAGGCCGACAATTTCTCAGGATCGGGCTTGGAGGGCGCCACGATCAGCGGCACCACGATCAAAGCCCCGCCCAGAACGGCCGCCAGCCCGATGAAAATCAGGATCGGCAGATATTCCAGCAGCAGCTTTTCCATACGCATACCCCGTGGCCCGCGCCCCGGCGCTTGCGCGCCCCCAACGGTCGGACCGGTGTTATTTCGCTGATGCAGAATCCAAGAGATTCTGCACCCGCGAGGCGGGTTTAAAGGAAGATTCGCGGCAGAAAAACAGGAAAATTCGCCGCTTAACGCCGCGCCCGACACGATCTGGGGGATGATTTCAAAAGATGCTGATCGCACCCCAAAAGATGCGATCCGTTCTTAACTGAGAGCCATTTCCGGAGAGGAAAATGGCGGGAGCGACGGGGCTCGAACCCGCGACCTACGGCGTGACAGGCCGTCACTCTAACCAACTGAGCTACGCCCCCGCATCGCTACCCCGAAGGGTGACGCGAAGGGGGCCGATGTACGGGCGTCCCCCTGCTCTGTCAAGCAATTACGCCGAAAGGCCAAGGCTTAATGCGGAGGCGGACCGCCCGGCGGACCCTGGGGCGACTCCCCGGGCGCGCTGCCACCGCGCCGTCCCGGTCCCCGCTCATCCCCGGGCGCGCCATCCGGGGGTGCATCCGCGCCCTCGTCCGGCTTTGCCTCCCGCGGCCGGGCGCCGGCCCGCTGCAATTCCCGGGGCGTCAGCTTGCCGTCATGGTCGGCATCGAGCTGGTCGAACAGCGAATAGGGAACGGCTGAATATTCGGTGTAGTCGATGCAGCCATCCTGGTTCCAGTCCATCACCGGCGTGGCGGTGGACTGATCGGCCTCCACCCGTTCCTGGTTGATCTGGGCAGCCTGGTCGGCATCCAGGCAGCCATTGCGATGGCTGTCATGCGCCGCGAAATCGGCTTTCAGGCCGGCAATCAGTTCGGCGCGCGTGACCGTGCCATCATGATTGGCGTCGAATTTCAGCAGCATGGCGGCATTGCCGCCATGATAATTCTCGTCGCGCGGTTTTTCGGCCGGCCGCATCCAGGGCGGCGGCTGACGCTGGCCGCCGCCGCAGGCGGCCAGCATCAGCAAAGCCGGAAATATCCAAACAGGTCGCAAGGCGGGTTCCTTTCAGGCCGAGCCTAGCGAGCCGAAGCGGATTTGGCCAATGACGGAGAGGAAAGATGGGACGCCGGAAATTCAGCGTCTGTGCATTCCAATCGACCGCGTCGCGACCGATTGGAATGGTGGGCGGGACAGGGATCGAACCCGTGACATCTTCCGTGTAAAGGAAGCGCTCTACCAGCTGAGCTACCCGCCCAAGAACGCGTCAGAACGCGTCAGAATGCATCAGGCCGCGTGCGCGTCCTTACCCGCGAGCGGTGGCCGGGGCAAGGCCAGCCGCCTGTTTCGGCCCGTCAGGAACCAGAAGGCCGCCGCCATCACAAGCAGCAAGGCCGCGGTCTTGGCGGTCAGAAACTTCAAACCCAGGATCACGGCCAGCAGCGCGGCATGCGCCGCCAGCCACAAAAATACCAGCGGCATCAGCGATGCCCGACCGGCCTTCGGTTCGATCAATTCAAGGAGTCCTTGAGCTGCTTGCCCGGACGGAACCGAGGCTGGCGCGACGGCTTGATGGTGATCTCTTCGCCGGTCTGGGGATTGCGGCCCTTGCCGCCGGCCCTGGTCGCCACGACGAAGACGCCAAAGCCGGTCAGCCGCACTTCTTCACCGTCTTTCAAGGTTGCGGCGATGAGGTCGAACACCCCATCCACGGCCTTGGCGGCATCATTCTTGGCCAGACCGGTCGTATCCGCGAGCTTCTGGATGAGGTCATTCTTGTTCACGGGTCTGCTCCTTTTGTTTGGACAGTCCGGCCGAGACCGGCGCCCGATTCGCCCCCTGTCCGAGGACTGTAGGAGGCGGCAAAGCGGCCCGTAAAGCCAAAAAACCCCGGAATCAGGGGTTTTTTGGGCATTTATGGGTGCCCAGAGCGCAAAAAAAGAGGCCCGGACGGGAAGTCCGGGCCTCTTTCAACTCTCGGCAGCTAGTGGGTCACCACCGCGTCGGCATCCTCGGCCAGCGGCAGCGCGCTCGCCGGAACCTCCGGCTCCTGCCAGTCAATCGCCTCGGGCTGGCGGGTCAGCGCCACGGCAAGCACCTCGCCCATATTGGAAACGGGAACGATCTTCAGACCCGTTTTCACATTGTCGGGCACGTCGGCGAGATCCTTTTCATTGTCCCTGGGAATGATCACGGTGGTGATCCCCGCCCGCAGGGCCGCGAGCAGTTTTTCCTTCAGGCCGCCGATCGGAAGCGCGCGCCCCCGGAGCGTGACCTCGCCAGTCATCGCCACATCCCGGCGGATCGGGATGCCCGTGATCACCGAAATGATCGAGGTGGCCATGGCGAGGCCCGCCGACGGACCATCCTTGGGCGTTGCGCCTTCCGGGACATGGACATGGATGTCGATCTTGTCGAACAGCGGCGGCTTGATGCCGAAGCTGGTCGCCTTGGAGCGGACATAGGACCGCGCCGCGTCGATCGATTCCTTCATCACATCGCCCAGCTTGCCGGTGGCCTGGAAGCGGCCCTTGCCGGGCAGCATCACGGATTCGATGGTCAGCGTCTCGCCGCCCACTTCCGTCCAGGCCAGGCCGGTCACGACGCCGACCTGATCCTCGCCCTCCATTTCGCCGAAGCGGTGCCGGCGCACGCCAGCATATTCGCCCAGATTGGCCGCGGTGACGGTCACTTCGGCGGCCTTCTTGGACAGGATCTCCTTCACGGCCTTGCGGGCCAGGTTGGCGATCTCGCGCTCCAGGTTCCGCACGCCCGCTTCGCGCGTGTAATAGCGGATCAGGTCGCGCAGGCCGTCATCGGTGATCTTCCACTCATTGTCCTTCAGCCCATGCTGCTTCTGCTGCTTGGGGATCAGGTGCCGGCGGGCGATCTCGACCTTTTCATCCTCGGTATAGCCGGGGATGCGGATGATCTCCATGCGGTCCATCAGCGGCTGCGGCATGTGCAGGCTGTTGGCCGTGGTGACGAACATCACATCCGAAAGATCGAAATCCACTTCCAGATAATGGTCGTTGAAGGTGGCATTCTGCTCCGGATCCAGAACCTCCAGCAGGGCCGAGGAGGGATCGCCGCGATAGTCGGCGCCCAGCTTGTCGATCTCGTCCAGCAGGAAGAGCGGATTGG
>CAYFKU010000103.1:0-322 GCA_964343955.1 uncultured Rhizobium sp.
TCGATCTGCTGGCCACGCTTTCGGATGGCGGGCAGGGCGATGCGGATGCGCTGCGGGCACGGGCGCGCCGTGGCGGGATCGATGTGTCCGACGATGATGACTGGTCGGATATGTTCGCCAAGATCCTGACCTTGCGGATCGAGCCGCAACTTGGGCTGGAGCGGCCCTGCATACTCTATGATTACCCGGTGTGTGAGGCGGCGCTGGCGCGCGTCAGCCCGCGCGATGGGCGTGTGGCCGAGCGTTTCGAGCTTTATGCCTGCGGCGTGGAGCTGGCGAATGGCTTCGGCGAACTCACCGACCCGGTGCAGCAGCACGCGCG
>CAYFKU010000103.1:388-6286 GCA_964343955.1 uncultured Rhizobium sp.
CTTTGAAACGGAAATGGCGAAGAAGGAAAGGGTCTATGGCCTGCGCTATCCGCTGGACGAAGACCTGCTGGCGGCGCTGGCCCATATGCCGCCCGCCAGCGGCGTGGCGCTGGGCTTTGACCGGCTGGTCATGCTGGTCACCGGCGCGCCGAACATCCAGGACGTCCTCTGGACGCCATTGATGTCCTAGTTATCGGTTTCCCCTTCCGGCTTTCGCTGACTTGGCCGCCGCTTCGCGGCGCTCTCGCTATTTGCGCGGTAACGACATGCGTGTGACCCGCCCGACGCTGGTGTCCCCGGAATAAAGGCTGCCGTCCTTGTCCCAGGCCATATAGGTGGCTTCGATGAACTGGCCGGTACCGATGCCCGAGCCGCGCCCCACCGCCCCCAGCACAGTGCCGTTGCGATCCAGCTTCAGAAGCTGGCCGTCGCGGCCGGTCGATACCCACAAGTCGCCCCTGGGATCGAATGCCACGGCGCACATCAGATTGCGCATGGCGATCGTCTTCTGGAATTGGCCATCCTTGCTGTAAACAACCAGGCGGTATTCCTCCCGGTCGCCGATCCAGACATCGCCATTTTTCGGATCCACGGCGATGCCGTGGGCCATGCTGAATTTTCCGGGCCCGATCTGGTTTCCGTACCACTGGTTGATGAACTTGCCGTTCCGGTCCAGATGCAGGATGCGCGCGGCGCCGATGCGATTGTCCGGCGCGCCGCCGACATCATTGGGGCTTTCATTGGCATGGCCCTCGGCAATGTAGATGTCTCCGCCCGGGCCAAACGCGATATCCAGCGGCTGCCATAACAGACGCTGGCCTTTGCTTTCATCCCAATCGCCGCGCTTGTTGCGTGTGCCGATGATGGTCAGCAGTTTGCCTTCGGGGCTTAACTTCATCGCGATGGCCAGATTGGCGTCGGTGATCCAGACATTGTCCTGACCATCGACCTTGATGCCGTGGCCTTTCTCCAGCCGGCCGATCACGGCATTGGGCACGGTACGCACCAGCTTGAACCGGCGGTCGAACTGGAACAGTTGCGGCTGTCCGGCCGCTGCTCGCTGCAGCACCCAGATATCGCCTTTGGAGTCGATGGCCACGCCCGATGCGCCGCCACCGCCCATCGGCAGGTCGAAGGGATAGTCATAGGCATAACCCATGATCTGGTCCCACAGCACCCGCTTGAGCTGCTCGCGGGTCGGGCCCAGCCGGTTGTCGCACACCACCGAGCGCTCGCAGGGCGGCACGCTGGAGGGCGGCAGGGCCGCCAGATCGGCCAGGCATCGCTGCGACAGCTTGGCCTTGTTCTCGGTCAGGCAGGCGCGGGCGGCATAAAGGCCGGAACGGCCGACGCACATCCGGTCGATATCGCCGGAACAGGCGGCCAGCACACTCGCAGGGGATGAACCCGGCGGCAGCACTTTTCCGCCATGGGATACGGGCGCCCGCCCCCCTGTGTCAGGATAGGTGTCGGCAAGCTTCCAGCCCGGCGCGGCAGCCGCGGGCGGCGTGGCGGCAAGCAAGAGTGGGGCGGCAAGAACGAAAGCGGCCAATCCGGTGCGCATGGTTTTTCCTGTTTTTCGGCCACCTTGCCCGGCCCGGCCCGCGTCAGGCAACACGTGACCATACGCGCATGGCCGCCGTGCCGGAAAAAGGCTGCCCGGAAAGGCGAGAATCGCTAGTCTCGCGGAATCAGATGACCGATACCGCGCTGCAAAAAACCGCCCACGAAACCAGCTTTGCGGTGCTGATGGCCATTGGCCTGTGCCACCTGCTGAACGACATGGTGCAGTCGCTGATGCCGGCGATCTATCCGACCCTGAAGGCGCAGTTCCATCTGAGCTTCGCCCAGATCGGGCTGGTGACGCTTGCCTTTCAGTGCACAGCGTCGCTGTTGCAGCCGCTTGTGGGCTATCTGGCCGATATCAAACCCATGCCCTATTCCCTGGCGGTTGGCATGGTCGCGACCTTGTTGGGTCTGCTGGTCCTGGCGGTTGCGCCCAACTATCCTGTGCTGCTGGTGTCGGCGATGATGGTTGGGCTGGGCTCGGCGGTGTTTCACCCGGAGGCGAGCCGTGTGGCACGCATGGCTTCGGGCGGACGCTATGGCCTGGCGCAGTCGGTTTTCCAGGTTGGCGGCAATACCGGCCAGGCGATCAGTCCGCTCACGGCCGCGGCGCTGGTTGCGACCTATGGCCAGCGCTCCATCGTCTGGTACGCGGGACTGGCGCTGCTGGGCATTGTCGTGCTGTTCCAGATCGGCACCTGGTACAAGCATCACGGCCTGAACCGCATCAGGAGCCATCATCACGTCCGGCATCATGAGCTGCCGCGCGACAAGGTCATCCAGGCGCTGATCGTGCTTCTGGCGCTCTGCTTTTCCAAATTCGTCTATATGTCGGCGCTGGGCAGCTATTATACCTTCTATCTGATGCATGCCTTCGGAATTTCCGTGCAGCGGGCACAGGTGCATCTGTTTTTCTTTCTGGGCGCGGTGGCGGTCGGCACGCTGCTGGGCGGCTCGCTGGGCGACCGCATCGGCCGCAAATATGTAATCTGGTTTTCCATTCTGGGCGCACTGCCCTTCAGCCTGATGCTGCCCTGGGCAAATCTTTTCTGGACCGGCATCCTGTCGGTCTGTATCGGCCTGGTCCTGTCCAGCGCCTTTCCCGCCATGGTGGTCTATGCCCAGGAGCTTCTTCCCGGTCGAGTCGGCATGATCGCGGGCCTGTTCTTTGGCCTGTCTTTCGGCCTGTCGGGCATCGCGGCCGCGGTGCTGGGCGCCCTGGCGGATGCCACCTCCATAACCTATGTCTACAAGCTCTGTGCCTTCCTGCCGGCCATCGGCCTGCTGGCGGTGTTCCTTCCCAATTTCAAAGCGCACAAGAAATGAACGTGAATGCGCGCGACCTGACGATCGCGCAAGAAAAGCTGGAAGATGTTTCGCGCAAATATGCGGTGGCCGTATCGCCGCATCTATTGTCGCTGGTCGATCCTCTCGATCCGGCCGATCCCATCGCGCGCCAGTTCCTTCCCAGCCTGGATGAGCTGAATACGCGCCCGGAAGAGCTGGCCGACCCGATCGGCGACGACGCCCATGCGCCGGTTGCCGGAATCGTCCACCGTCACCCCGATCGCGTGCTGTTCAAGGCAGTGCCGGCCTGCCCCGTCTATTGCCGGTTCTGCTTCCGGCGCGAAAGCATCGGCCCTTCCGCAGTCAAAGAGGGCAAAGGAAACGGCCTGTCCGACCAGGACATGGAAGCCGCCTTGGGCTATATCGCCGCCCATCCCGAAATCTGGGAAGTGATCCTGACGGGCGGCGATCCGTTCATTCTCTCGCCGCGCCGCATCGCCGATCTTTCCCAGCGTCTGGCGGCCATCCCGCATGTGAAGGTGATCCGCTGGCACAGCCGCGTGCCGGTGACGGATCCCGGCCGGATCACGGACGATCTGGTCGCCGCGCTGCATGCGCCCGGCGCCACGACATTCGTCGCGGTCCATGCCAATCACCCGCGCGAATTCGCGCCCGAAGCGCGGGCGGCTGTTGCGCGGCTGGCCGATGGCGGCATTCCGCTGGTCAGCCAGTCCGTGCTGCTCAGGGGCGTCAATGACGATGCCGATACGCTGGAAGCGCTGATGCGCCGCTTCGTCGAAAACCGGATCAAGCCCTATTATCTGCATCATCCCGACCTGGCGCCGGGTACCGCGCATTTCCGCCTGCCGATCGCGGAAGGCCTGGCGCTGGTGGAGCAATTGCGTCTGCGCCTGTCGGGCCTTGCCATGCCGACTTATATGCTCGATCTGCCGGGCGGCTTCGGCAAGGTGCCGCTGGACTCGCGCAATGTGGAAAAGAGCGGCGCCGGCTGGCGCATCCGCGACGGGCGTGGGGATTGGCACGTTTACAGCGCAGGCTGAAGCATAGGCCCGGCCCCTCGCTTGCGCTCGGCGCGCTCGTCGCTTTCGCGGATCCACTGGACCCGCTCACATCCTTTCGGATGCTGCTCCTCGCCCGCGCAGGCGCTTGAAGAAGGCGCTGACCTTGTGGCGGGTCTGTTCGCGCTTGACCACGCCCATATCGGTCACCCAGTTAAGCTGGATCACGCGGCGTTGTCCTTCGAAGGCGTGGAATCCATGCCAGGCATTGGGTTCGTTCTTGAATATCAGAAGCGTGCCTTCCTCGGGCGGGACTTCGGCAATCATGTCTTCCAGGTCGCCCGGCCCGCGCAACAGCCGCAGGCGTCCCGTCGGGGCTTCCCATTTGTTGTTCATATAGATCAGCACCGTCACCAGCTTGGTGCGGGAGTCTGTGTGAATCTGGCCGTCGCGCGCCGCCGATACGCCGCGGGCGGTCACCATGGTAGGTCGGCCGCTGAGATCGATGCCCAGCTTCCTCTCCACCGCGCGGGTGAATTCCGGTCCCTGGATGACGTCGATCAGGCGCTGGAAGGCAGGGCCGAATTTCAGGGTGGGCAGCGGAAAGGAACCGGGAAGATCGACCAGGGGGTAATCGGCATTGATGGCGTCCATCGCCTCCTGCCGGATGAAATGGGGCACCATGGCATAGGCAAAGGGTTCCCGCGCCACGGGCGCGGCCTCAAAGGCATCCAGATCGATCGGCAGGGCGGTCATGACCGCCAAATACTATCCCCGCGCCCAAAAGGCAAAATTGCGCAAGATCAAGCGCGTCTTCCTTGCGCGAGCCCGGCATTCCGCCGGGCGACTTTCCGCTAGGGCCGTGCCCCGCCTCCCTCTTCGGCGCGAAGCGCCAAGAAGGGGGAGGTGGCCGCGACGGGCGCCTGAGCGTAGCGAAGGCGTGCTCGTCGCGGCCGGAGGGGGTTCAACAAAAAAGCAGTCGGAGGGCGCCAGCCAAAGACCAAAACCCACAGCCGGTCGAACCCAAAAAGAAAGGCGGAGGCGCTGTCCAGGCGCCTCCGCCGTTTCCGGAACTCTTATTTTGCCCCTAAAAGCTCCGGAAAATTCCAGACTTCAATGGGTCGAATAGTGCAGCACCTGGGAGGTGTTGCCGATGGCGCTGGACGACATGCCGACGGTGCCGGCGACATTGAAGATATTGGCATTGACGTTGGAGACCACGCCGGAATTGTTCATCTGGCGGCTGATCACGGGGAAATTGGGCGCGTTAGAGTCGGTCTCCAGCTTGTTGCCCAGGGCCACGCCCTGGATCACCGCATTGCCGCCGATATTGGAGATGTTGGTGGTGATCTCGGAATAGGGATCCTTGGCGCGGCAGACCTGGTTTGAGGTCACGGCGGTCAGGATCGGATCGGTCGAGACCGAGGCGCCATTGCAAAGCGCCTGGTTGGAGATGCCGACACTGCCCCAGACATTGTTCACGTCCACCGCGACGGTGGAGCCGATGGTGGCGTTCGGGCCGACCACCTGATTGTTGAAGACGCGCGTGTCGTTCATGGTGGTGACATCCACCAGGTTGCCGGCGGCATTGCCCTGCACGACGGCGTCACCGCCCACCGTGTCGATGCTGCCGGTCAGCGCGGACCAGTTGGTCTGCAGATTGACCTGGTTGTTGAGGATCATGCTGCCGACGCCGGCCGGTTCCTGCTGCGCGGACTGATCGTCCCAGCTTCCATACTGCGGCTCACCCCATGCGAAGGCGCCGGTGGCCGAGAGCGAGGCGAGGGCGGACGCGGCGAGAAGGATCTTGAGGCTCTTCATGGTGGTGCTCCTGGAGTTCGGACAAATCAGGGTTGGGATGGGAGATCACAGGCCGCCGCGCAGGCCCAGCATTCCGCTGGGACGTCCGCCGGCATAGCCGCCATAGGGGCGCGCCCTGCCGTCATCGGCATAGGTCGCCTGGGCCTGCACCTGCGGGTAAGGCGCGGGGGCATAGGGGCCGGGCGCATAGGGGTTGGGCGCATAG
>CAYFKU010000104.1:0-6262 GCA_964343955.1 uncultured Rhizobium sp.
GTTCACGCCCGACGGCAAGACGGTGGAAGCCGAAGCCGCGCACGGCACGGTGACGCGCCATTACCGCGAATATCAGAAGGGCAAGAGCACCTCGACCAACTCCATCGCCTCGATCTTCGCCTGGACCCGGGGCCTGTCGCACCGCGCCAAGCTGGACGGCAATGACAAGCTGGCGACATTCGCCTCGACCCTGGAAAAGGTCTGTGTCGATACGGTCGAGCAGGGCTTCATGACCAAGGACCTGGCGCTGCTCGTGGGCCCGGATCAGAAGTGGCTGACGACCGAAGGCTTCCTCGACAAGGTTGACGAGAATCTCAAAAAAGCGATGGCCTAGCGCGGTCTTTTTGGCCCCTGAGTTCGTCGCGCCATCGCTCGTGTATCACGCGTACACGTCGCTCGGCGCTCCTGCTCGGGATGCCAAAAATCCTCGCGCTACGTGCCCCTGAAAGTAAAAAAGGCCGGGCGTCAGCCCGGCCTTTTTTTATCTCCCAAAATCCCAGCGCGAGGATTTCCAGGGCCGGAAGCCCAACTGTCCCAGTGCCGTCCGGATGCCGTTGGGGTTGTTGCGCGGCGGGATCACCAAAACCGGTTCGCGCAGGTCCGACACCCGGCCGGCCAGGACGATGGCGTTGCGTGGACATTGGCCCATTGCGTCCAGCACACGCACCAGGGGCCAGGTGCCGCGCATCGCCTTGGCGATACGGTCGGCGAAGTCGTCAAAGTCATGCTTGACGTGGACATTGACCAGCATCGCGCCGTCCGGCGCCAGGCGGGATCGGGCCAGGGCGAAGAAATCCGCGGTCTGCAGATGGGCGGGGATCTGGTCGCCGACGAAGACGTCCATGACGATGGCATCGAAGCTTTCGCGGCTGCCTTCCAGGAAGGCGGCAGCATCGGCGACGTGACAGGTGACGCTGTCCGGAAGGTGGAAATATTCCCGCGCCAGCAGGAAGGCTTGCGGATCGATGTCCACCACGACGGCGGTCTTCCTGGCGCGTGTCAGCATGGTCGCCAGGGTGCAGCCGCCACCGCCCAGGATCAGGATCTTGCTCGCCCTAGTCTGCGACAGGAGCCCGAAAAGGGCATGGATATAGGACGCCATGCTGATGCCGTTGGCATCCGCCGCGCTCTGGCCCCAGCCCTCCAGCTCATACAGCACCGCCCCGGTAGCGGGGTCCTTGCGAATCTGGATTGTGCCGGTTGTGGATGCGATGACGTCAATCTGCTCCATGCCGCGGGTATCCTATATCCGGCGGACTGTGCGCAACCGGACATTTCGCCGATCCTGCGTTTGCGCCGTCGCCGTGGCGAATTCCCGCCCGCCGGTTATTCAGCGGCGCTGCGCTGCAGCTTCTTGTGGGCGTACATCGTCTGGTCGGCGCGGGCGATGGCGGTGTCGGGGCTGTCGCCGGGCTTCAGCTCGAAGGCGCCATAGGCAAAGCTCACCGGAATGGTATTGCCGTTCCAGACGGTCGGCGAAGCCTCCAGCGCCGCCGCCAGGGCATCGGCCTTTTTCAGCGCCTTGTCCTGTTCGGCATGCGACAGCAGCACGCCGAATTCATCGCCGCCCAACCGCCCGACACAGTCGCTGTCGCGGGTATGGGCGGTCAGCACCTGGGCAAAATGGGTCAGCACCGCATCGCCCGCGGCATGGCCCAGCGTGTCGTTGGTCTGCTTCATGAAATTGAGATCGAAATAGATCAGGGACGCCGGCGTCTTGTAGCGGTCGGCCAGCGAGATATAGCGCGTCAATTCCCGCACAAAGGCGCGGCGATTCAGAAGCGGCAGCATGCCGTCCTGGTCGGCGGCCTTTTCCACCTCGTCCAGGCGGCTTTTGGTTTCGGCCAGCTCACGGCGCAGCGAATCGACCTCCTGCATCAGGCCCATCACGGCCTCGCGCACCCTGGGGGTGAATTCGGCTTCCGGAATCCCCAGCACGCTGGCCGCGGCAACCGCCGGTGTCAGGGCATCGATGCCGCCCGCCGCCTCGATCCGGCGCGCATAGGCCGTCTGGGCGACCGCGCGCACGGATCGCGTCGGGCTGCTCCGTTCGATCTTCATCTGGTCCGCCTTAATGCCTCAGGGGCTGGGGTCGCGTGGTTAAGATTTCCTTCAGTCTTCCCAAAAAATGGTTAACGAGGTCTGAAATCGGCACTTTCCTTGGGGTTTCGGGTGCCTATACTGCGCCGCTTCGCAAGACCGATCCCCAAAGGCCCCATGGCGAATCGAAGCAAGCCCCGTGCAAAACCAACTGTCGGCATCATCATGGGCAGCCAGTCCGACTGGGCGACCATGCAGGCCGCCGCACATATGCTGGATGCCCTCGGCGTGGGCCACGAAACCCGCATCGTCTCGGCCCATCGCACCCCCGACCGTATGGCCGCCTATGCCAAAGAGGCGCAGGGCCGCGGCATCCAGGTGATCATCGCGGGCGCGGGCGGCGCCGCCCATCTGCCGGGCATGGTGGCCAGCATGACGACCTTGCCCGTGTTGGGCGTTCCGGTGGAAAGCCGCGCCCTGAAGGGGCTGGATTCGCTGCTGTCGATTGCCCAGATGCCGGGCGGGGTTCCGGTCGCGACCTTCGCGATCGGCGAGCCCGGGGCCAAGAATGCCGCCCTGCATGCCGCCGCCATCCTGGGGCTGGCCGATGCAGCGGTGAAGAAAAAGCTGGATGCCTGGCGGGCGAAGCAGACCCGGTCTGTCGCAAAGACACCGAAATGAAGACGCCGAAATGAAGAGCCTGAACAAGCCGCTCGCACCGGGTGGAACCATCGGCATCATCGGCGGCGGCCAGCTTGGCCGCATGCTGGCCTTGGCGGCGGCGCGCCTGGGTCTGAAGACCCGCATCTATAACGATGCGCCGGATGCGCCGGCCTTTCAGGTCACGCCCCATGCGGTCGTGGCGTCCTATGACGATCTGGAAAAACTGGCCGCCTTTGCCGATGCCTGCGATGTCGTCACGTTCGAGTTCGAAAATCTGCCCGCCCATGCCATCGCCCATCTGGAGCATCTGGTGCCCGTGCGCCCCAACGCGCAGGCGCTTTCCATCACCCAAGACAGGCTTTCGGAAAAGGGCTTTGTGGATAACCTGGGATTTCCAGTTGCTCCTTTTGCAGAGGTGAACACCGATGTTGGCGCTCGTTCCGCGTTCGAACAAATCGGTTCGCCGGCAATCATAAAGACGCGCAGATTTGGTTATGACGGCAAGGGTCAAATAAAGATCAGCAGCGGTGAGGAAGCGGCGAAGGCGATGCGTTCGTTCAACGGCGCTTCCTGTATCATGGAAGGGTTTGTCGAATTCGAGTTCGAGGCTTCAGTGGTAGTTGCACGCAGCGCCGACGGAAGCTTTGCGGCATATGACCCTCCCGAAAATACACATGAGCATCACATTCTGCGTCGTTCCATTGTTCCTAGCCGCTTGACGGAGGCCCAATGCGATAAGGCGAAGCACATCGGCAAAGCGATCGCAGATGCCTTGGACTATGTGGGTGTGCTGGCAGTGGAACTGTTTGTCCGGCGGGACGGAGAACTTGTGGTCAACGAGATTGCGCCGCGCGTCCACAATACCGGTCACTGGACCATCGAGGCCTGCCAGTGCTCGCAGTTCGAACAGCATATCCGCGCGGTGGCGGGGTGGCCGCTGGGATCGACCGCCCGTCATGCCGATGCGGTGATGGAAAATATCATCGGCGCCGAGGCCGACGCCTGGGAAGCCCTGTCGCGCACGGGGGCGCTGCACCTCTATGGCAAGGCGGAAAGCCGCCCCGGTCGCAAAATGGGCCATGTCACCCGCTTAAAGCCGTTGACGAAGCCCTGATCGCCCCTTATCACCCCGGCCATGATCGCAAACGCCGCCAAGACGACTACCAAGACCAAGCCCTTCGGGGCCTGGACAGTCGCGCGCGCGTAACCAACGCCAAAGTGACGAACCCAGGCCCCGCTCCACCCGGACGGGGCTTTTTTGTTGCCTGCGCGGCATTGGCGAGAGCCGGAGCTGCAACCGAACAAGGAGACTGACGTGAAGAACAAGCATGTAGCGATTGTCGGCGCCACCGGTGCGGTCGGCCGCGAGTTTGTGGGCTGCATCGAGCAGCGTGGGCTCCCGCTGGCCTCGCTGAAGCTGCTGGCTTCGGCCCGGTCCGCCGGCCAGAAGCAGCGCTTTCGCGGCCAGGAACTGACCATCGAAGAGCTGAAGGAAGACAGCTTCAATGGCGTCGATATCGCCTTGTTCTCGGCCGGCAGCGGAATTTCGAAAACCTATGCGCCCATCGCCGCCAAGGCTGGTTGCGTGGTGGTGGACAATTCGTCCGCCTTCCGCATGAACGCGGATGTGCCGCTGGTTGTGCCCGAGATCAATGCCCGCCGCATTGCCGATCACAAGGGTATCATCGCCAATCCGAACTGTTCGGCGATCACGGCATTGGTGCCGCTCTGGCCGATCCACCAGAAGAACCGCATCAAGCGCGTCATCATCTCGACCTATCAGGCGGCGTCCGGCGCCGGGGCTGCGGCGATGCAGGAGCTGGAAGATGGCACCCGCGCCTTCCTGGACGGCAAGCCCTTCACGCCCAAGGTGATGCCGCACCCTTATGCCTTCAATGTCTTCAGCCACAACACCGCCATCGATCCCGAGACCGGTTACAATGACGAAGAGACCAAGGTCATCAAGGAGACGAAGAAGATCTTCGAGGATGACCAGATACGCGTCGGCGTCACTTGCATTCGTGTGCCGGTGCTGCGCGCCCACAGCGAATCCATCACCTTCGAATGTGAAAACCCCATCACCGAGAATGAGGTCCGCGCCATCCTGTCAAAGGCGCCGGGCGTGAAGATCGTGGATGACCGGGTGAAGAACTATTTCCCCATGCCGCTCGATGCATCGGGCCAGGGCGATATCCTGGTGGGCCGCATCCGCAAGGATGTCAGCGATCCCAGCGGCCATTCCATCGCCATGTTCGTGGCGGGGGATCAGCTCCTCAAGGGTGCGGCGCTGAATGCGGTGCAGATCGCGGAGTTGCTCTAACCCTTCCTGTCATTCCCGCGTAGGCGGGAATCCCACTTGTTAATAGCCTTGTTGAAGAAGTTGGATGCCCGCCTTCGCGGGCATGACAACTATGTCTTCGGCTTGGCCCAATCCGCGAACATCGGGAAGTTCGACAGGGCTTCCTTTGCCTTTGCCTTGAACTTCTCGAACTGCATCACATTCTCGATCCGGTCCGTCAGGAAGGCGTCGGTCGGCGCTTCATCCTCGCTGGTGTCGTTGAACCAGCGCATGGCGGTCGAGCCATAGACCCCCGCCAGAATGCCGCGCTTGGTATAGAAGTTGAAATCGGTCGAGGTGTCGCCCGCCGCCCGCCACATGGCGTCCACGGTGCGATAGACCAGTTTGGCCCCCACGGCCGCATGCATGGGCAGCGACAGGAAGGCGGCAGCCCGCCGCGCCGCCTCCTTGTGCGGTTTCAGGATCGCCAGCCGCGTCTTCACCGCGACGGCAATCCGCATCCGGATCTTCATCGCCTTCAGGTCCATCTCACCCAGGCGCCGCTCCATCTCCGCGTCGGTATGGGCGGAGTAAAATTCCAGAAGGCTGATCGGCCCGCCCTCGAACAGCCGCGCCACATCGCCCCTGGCGAGGCCCGCTTCCGCGCCTGCCTTTTGCAGCACCGCATCGGTGAAGCCATCGAAGGCGGCATGGGGCAGGGCGGCGTTCAGCACCGCGGCGCGCAATTCGTCGTCGGTGCGTGCCGCGTCCGGCTTCGGTTCGGCCGCGGCCTGTTCCTTCGGCGCATCCGTTTTGGAGACGGCGGCGCGGCTGCGAGGCTTTTTGGAATTTTCGGGCGTCTGGCTCATGACGCCACCTGGAAATGACGAATTTCCGACTCAAAGATCAGGCGCGACAAGTCGGTCATCCGGCTGGTGTAGAGGCGCCCTTCCAGATGGTCGCATTCATGCTGCACCACCCGGGCATGGAAGCCGCGGGCGATGCGCTCGATCGGTTCTCCCTCCAGGCCCAGGCCGCGATAGCGGATATGGGCCGGCCGCTCGACCCAGCCGCGCAGGCCGGGAACCGACAGGCAGCCTTCCCAGCCACCTTCCATTTCGCGCGCCAGCACCTCGATCTGGGGATTGATCAGCACGGTCAGGGGGGCGGTGTGGTCGAAACGCTCCTCCTCGGCCAGGCCCGGATCGGAACGGCCGCCGGGCGCCTGGAACACCACCACCCGCAGCGGGACATGGACCTGGGGGGCGGCCAGCCCGGCTC
>CAYFKU010000105.1:0-284 GCA_964343955.1 uncultured Rhizobium sp.
ACCAGCCCTGACAGAAACACCAGAAATTTCCAGACCGCGCCAAGCGAACCCTGATGCACCGGACGCATCCAGGCCAGGAAGCTGGACGAGGGATCGCGCACATCGATGACCTGACCCTTGTAGGGATCGACCAGAACGGAAGCGTTTACCGCTCCATGGCTGAGATAGCCGACCATGATGGGTTGATCATTGCGCCCTGGAATGATGACGCTGCGCGCCTCAAGACCCGGAACGGCGCGCTGGGCCGCGATCACCGCCTCCGTGGCGCCGAGGCGGCGCCACGG
>CAYFKU010000105.1:294-6185 GCA_964343955.1 uncultured Rhizobium sp.
GCATGACTTCCACCGCCGGCACGCGCCCACCGCCCGGCCTTGCATTCAGGCCGAAGACCTGCGGCCAGGAAATCAGCAGGCCGGAAAAGCTGACGATGATGAAGACCAGAAAAGTCCAGATGCCGACCGCGGCGTGCAGCTCACGATGAAAGCGTATGCCGGTGGCGGTCTTGCGGACCTTGAAGGCGTATTTCCATTGGCCCTTCCTGGGCCACCACAGCACGATGCCGGACAGGCCCAGGACGCACATGGCCAGGCCCAGCCAGCCGACAAAGGGCCGGCCGAATTCGCGGCTCATCAGGAAATTTCCATGAAGCTGGTGAGCGAAGGTCAGCAGCCCCGGCAGGGCCACTTTGCGCGTCTGCAGCACCTCGCCGGAGACCGGATCGATGAACATCAGCAGGCCCTGGCGGCGCGGCTGGCCAGGCACATTGCCCATGGGCGAAATGCCGCCCACGCGCACCGAGATGGGCTGGCGGCGCTCTTCCGGCAGGATGATCTGCATCTGCCGCACCTCGAGACCCTTCTGGGTCGCGGCATCCGTGGCGATGGACTGGATCATGGAGAGGGGCAACGGCATGCCGGCCGTCAGGGCCAGGGGCCGCTTGTCCAGGAGATTTGCGACCTGCTCATCATAAACCAGCAGGCTTCCGGACAGGCCCAGCAGAGCCAGCAGGATGCCCAGGATCAGGCCAACCCACATATGGACCGTAAACAGGGTGCGGCGAACGGCGGCGAAATTCATGGCGTCCCTCATGCATCCGCCCAGCGGCGGACAAGATTGTGATAGAGCCCGGTCAGCGACACGATCTCCTCGCTGTCGCCATTCCTATTACGCAGTCCCTGGATGGCATTGTCGAGTTCGAACAGCATCCCCCGCGCTGCTTCGTCGCGCACCATGCTCTGTATCCAGAAGAAGGATGCCCAGCGGCTGCCCCGCGTCACCGGCGTGACATGATGCTTGCTGGTGGCGGAATAAAGCACCAGGTCGCCGGCCGGCAGCTTGACCTTGTGGTGGCCATAACTGTCTTCGATGACCAGTTCCCCGCCGTCATACGCCCCCGGATCGGTCAGAAACAGGGTCGCAGACATGTCGGTTCGCACCCGGATGGGCTGGCCGGCGCCTGTCACGAACCGGATGGCATTGTCGATATGCGGCCCAAAATCCATACCGCTGTCATAGCGGTTGAACAGAGGCGGAAAGACCCGCAGGGCAAGGGATGCGGAGGTGAACAGGGCGTTGCGGCCCAGCGCGGTGAGGATGATGTCGCCCAGGGCGCGGGCCGCGGGAGAATTTTCCGGCACTTGCAGGTTATGCTTGGCGCCCGCGGACTGGGCGCCCGCCGTCACCTTGCCATCCACCCAATCGCTGCCCGCCAGCACATCGCGCATATGCGCGACCTGTTCGCCGGAAAGCAGATTGGGGATATGAACCATCATGGCTAGAGCGCGGCCTCCAGCGACACGATGAATGTGCGACCGGGGGAAGGCGTACCCCGATTTCCGAAGGACTGGCTATAGTTCAGCCGGTCGGTGAGATTGTTGACGTTCAACTGAATGCGCCAGGCGCCGCCAAAATCATAGGACGCCACCGCATCCAGTTCGATCGTCTCGGGAATGGTGGCGATGCGGCCGATGCCGGTGGGATTGGGCGCCGCACCGGTGGTTGTGATCGCGTTGAACAGCCTGCTTTGATAGACCAGCCCGCCGCCCAGGGTCAGGCCTTCGGCCCAGGACCGGTCGCTGTAATCCAGCCACACGGACGCGGCATTTTTCGGCACGAAATAGATCTGCCTGCCGATCGTGTAGGGATTGGGGCTGCAAACGATCGGCGTGGCGATGCCGCAAGACAGGTCATGGGTAATGACCGGATCCAGCCAGGTATAGGCCGCTGTCACGGCCAGTTCGTCGGTGATCTTGCCGGTAGCCGACAATTCCAAGCCCTGCACCCGCTGCTTCTGGCCGGACTGAAGCTGGACATTGCCGCTGACCGGATCGGTCAGCACGGCATTGGATTTCAGAACCTTGAAGAGCGATCCGCTCAGGCCAAGACCGCCGTCGAACAGGCTGTATTTGGCGCCGAATTCGAGGGTCTCGCTTTCTTCCGGATCCAGCGCCTGGTTGGCGCTTGTGATCGGTGTCGGCGCGCCCACCACGGACGTGCCGATCGGGATCGAAGCCCGGCCCCAGGAAAAATACAAGGTCGTCGTCTGATCCGGCTCCCACACCAGGCTTGCGCGCGGATTGACCAGCGTCGAGGGCGACCTGGCGGTGGTTGGGGTGCCCGCGACCGTGACGGCATCGAACCTTGCGGTGTAGCGATCCACCCGCAGGCCAGCGACCAGAGACCAGGCATCATCCAGCCAGAGACGGTCGGTGGCGAAAAGCGCCAGATCGGTCGCGGTGCCCGTCGAGGTCACCACCGTGGTGGCGATGGCGCTGGTTGCGCCCGCATTGGCACCGGTCGCGTTGGCCGCGGTGGGCAGTATCACGGCATAACCCGGCGGCGGCAGATGGGTGGGGTTGAACAGCGGGATGCCGATATTGGCGCGGGACCGCGTGTGATCGCCTAGCTGATAGGTATATTGCGATGTCGCGGGCAGGCTATAGGCATAGATGGTGCGGTCGGCGGCCTGATATCCCGCATCAAAACCGGCGACCAGCAAATTGCGGAAAGCCCCGACACGGAAATCGGCGGTCGCCGTGAAAACGTCCTGCGCGCCCCAGCTATTCTGATTGTATGGCCCACCGCCGCCAATACCCGCCAGGCTATTTGCGGGATTGGCGCTGAACAGCGTGCCGGCGCAGTTGTTGGTGGCGAGCGTTGTCTCGCAGCGGTCGATGGTGGTGTACTGGAACCAGCGCGAATAGGCGGATACCCGCGCATCATTCTGGATGGTCAGCCACCCGTTGGCGGCGTGGGTAATCCTGGCGGTCACCAGATCGGCGTCATTGCGATCCCTGTCGGTCCAGAACTGGACAAAGTTCTTTCGCGGCACGCCATTCTCGGTTGCCGGTAGGGCGTAAACACTGGCCGGCGACACCGCGACGGGAATGCCGTAATCGGGGCGGCCGGTCGCACGCTGATGGATATAGCTGCCGACAAACGTCGTTTCGGCGCCCAGGCCCAGCGCCACGGATCCGGCAACGCCCCAGCGCGCCGAATGCACCAGGTCGCGATCCACCACGCCGGTGTCGGTGAACATCCCATTCAGGCGCAGCGCGGAACTGTCGGAAAGCTGGTAATTGCTGTCGATGGTGGCGCGGGCATGGGCGCCATTGCCGCCTTCGAGATGGGCAGTCGTGACAGTGCCCAGATGCGGCGATTTGGAAATGACATTGATGGCGCCGCCGGTGGTGCCCCGGCCGAACATCAGCCCCGACGGCCCCTTAAGGACCTGCACTTCCTCGTAGTTGAAACTGTCGCGGGTATAGGCGGCGAAGTCGCGCAACCCATCGAGATAGACATCGTCCTTGGCGTCGAAGCCGCGTATCTTGAACTGGTCGCCGGCCAGCGTGCCGCCTTCACCGATGGCGATGGTGATGCCGGGCACATTGCGCAGCGCTTCGCCCAGGCTGCTTGTCGCCTGGACCTTCATGGTCTCACTGCTGACCACGGTGACGGACTGGGGCGTATCCTGCAGGCTGGAATAGGGCATGGCGGCAACAGGCGGCGCATGGTCCAGCGCATTCCTGTCCGTCTGGTCCTGCACCGAGACCGGACCGAGCTGCACCGGTTGCGCGAGCGCGGGCGCCGCAAGGAATGCCGCGCCCAGCGAAACACCCGAAAGCGCAAAATGTTTGAATGACAGAACGCCAGACATGCAAGCCCCTTGGGAGTCAGGATGTTCAACCTGGCTGGCATCCTTGATGGCCTTATCGGCTCAGGGGCTGGCTTGGTTATGCGGTTTCAGGCACGGCAACGGACCTATTTCGTCAGGATCAGCTTGCCGTTGCTGGTGAGGCGCAGCCGGTACTCGGCTCCGTCATGCAGCAGCACCGCTTCCCGGCTTCCTTCCAGAAGGTCGCGTAGGGCGATCCTTTTGACTGGCTTGGGTTTGGCCTTGGTCTGCATGCGGTCCTCAACGAGCCGGCCCGTCAAACCATATCTGCCGATTATTTGCAAGTGACTTGCAAGTTCATTCGCATGTGAGATTAATTACAGGGGAAAATCAATGACTTATTTTGATGCCTTCCGGCTGATCTGGCCATCAGGCGGGCACGATGCGGTTTTCACGCCAGCCGGAAAATTCCGGCGTGTTACTTACTCACGTGTCATGGACACCTTTCCTGGCGTTCGCAAGAAAGGGAGCGGCGGCGGACCAGCGGCGACAGCGGCGACAGCGGCGGCCCACGCCTCGCATCTCACATGACAATGCGGACGGACCGGCCTAGCTCTTGGGCACCAGCCGCACGATGGAGCCACCCTTGGTATCGCCGTTCATGTTCTGCAGGAGCAGATAGAGCAGTCCATCGGGACCCTGCACCACATCGCGCACCCGGCCGAAGCCCTGAAAGAGAACTTCCTGGCTGGCGATCTGGCGGCCCTTGATCTCCATGCGGATCAGGCGTTCGCCCACCATGCCGGTGACGAAGAGGTTGCCCTTCCAGCCGGGAAAACGATTGCCGGTATAGAAGGTAATGCCGCCGGGACCGATGGAGGGGTTGAAGAAGGTGATGGGATCGGTCACGCCGGTGGCGTGCAGGCGGCCGATGCCCGGCTCGATGCCCATGGTCGCCATGCCCCAGCCGTAATTCTTGCCGGGCTCGATGATATTGACCTCGTCGCCGCCGACCGGGCCATGCTCGGTCTCCCAGAAGATGCCGGTGGCCGGATCGAAAGTCAGACCTTCCGGATTGCGGTGGCCATAGCTCCAGATGCTTGGGAGCGCGCCCGGCGTATGGACAAAGGGATTGTCCTTCGGGATCGAGCCATCCTCGTTCAGGCGATGGATCTTGCCCAGCGGTGACGCCAGATTCTGCGACATCTGCATGTCATGGCGCTCGCCCATCGACCAGAAGAAGTGCCCCTTTTTGTCGAACAGGAAGCGTGTGCCGTAATGGTCGGCGGCGACGCGGAAGGAATCGGCGGGCGGATTGAAAAGGGTCTGCTGATCGACCCATTCGTTGTTGGCGTTGATCTTGCCGCGCACGACATAGGTCATGGTCATGGGCGCCATGTTGGGCGCCTGATCGTCGCCCGGCTGCACCTGATAGCCGGGGGCCACGGTGGAATAGGACAGATAGATCCAGCCGCTTTTGGCGTAGTCGGGAGGCAAGGCCACATCGAACATGCCGCCATCCTGGCGCACGAATACCGTGGGCGTGCCCTTCACCGGATCAGAGATGCTGCCGTCCTTGTTCAGGAAGCGCAGCCGCCCGGCGCGTTCGGTGAACAGGGCGCGGCCATCGGGAAGGAACACAAGCCCCCAGGGCTGGTCCAGCCCGCGCACCAGGGTCTCTGCCTTGAAGCTGCCCTTCTGGGTGGTGAAATCCTTGCCGCTGATGTCCGGTACAGGGCCGGCTTTGCGGTTCAGGATGCCGCTGCGGATGCGCAAGTAGGCCGGCATCTGCGCCATCTCGTCCGGGAACAGCAAGGTGGTGAATTTGTGGTTGGGCGTGCTGGTCAGCCCTTCGCTCAGCGCCTTGACGATCTGGGCATCGCTGCGGCTGGCCAGGAACTCGTTCGACAACAGGCTGGGCGCGGAAGGACCGGACTGGACAGTGTTGCCGTGACAGCCGGAGCAGGCGGTGATGAAGATCTCATTCGCTCTGGACTGCAGCAGCGCCGGCACCGGCGCCTGCTGCTTGCGGGCCGGCAGGGTCAGGCTGGGATTGGGCTGAAGCTGCGGATTGGTCTGCTGCACCCCCGGTTGCGCCCAGACGTCGGT
>CAYFKU010000106.1:0-6175 GCA_964343955.1 uncultured Rhizobium sp.
TGGCGACCTTGCCGGCCATCATCACGTCAGTGCCGCGGCGGATGCCGTCCACCAGCGATTCCTTGCAGCCGTAGAGATTGTCGAACTTTGACTTGGTGACGCTGTCATTCACATTGATGGCGGGGAAGAGCAGCTTGCCTTCCTTGGCCATCAGATAGAGGCGATGCACGCCGGTGGTGGTCTCTTCCGACACGCCCTTAATGTTGGCGGCGATCTCGGCGAACCAGCCCTTGGGCTTTTCCTTGAGCAGGCGCTTGATCAGCGCGTAGAAAACTTCCTCTTCCTCATTCTCCGGCTTCTCGAGGAAGGCGGTGTCGCCCTTTTCGGCGCGCAGCCCCGCATGGACCAGCATGGTGGCGTCGCCGCCATCGTCGAGGATCATGTTGGGGGTGCCGCCGCCATGCCATTCGAACAGCTTGGCGGTATAGTCCCAATAGTCCTTGAGGCTCTCGCCCTTGACGGCGAAGACCGGGATGCCGGCGGCGGCGATGGCGGCGGCGGCATGGTCCTGGGTCGAATAGATGTTGCAGGACACCCAGCGAATGTCGGCGCCCAGCGCCTTCAGGGTCTCGATCAGAACCGCGGTCTGGATGGTCATGTGCAGCGAGCCGGCGATGCGCGCGCCTTTCAGCGGCTGGCTGGCGCCATATTCGGCGCGGATGGCCATCAGGCCGGGCATCTCGATTTCGGCGATATTCAGTTCCTTGCGGCCCCAGTCGGCCAGGCTGATGTCCTTGACGATGTAATCGCTGAAAGCGGCCGACATGGAGAGAATCCTTGGGTTTCCTGCGCCCGCCTATACCAGCCGGGCCGGGGCAGGGCAAGGAACATATAAAGAAATACGCATATGCTGATGTCAGTGGGACGGGCCCGCTGAAAGGGGCCATTTCCCGCCGGGCCGCTAGGGGCCCTCGACCTGATAACCGGCCTTGCGCAGCAACGCCGGCACGCCTTTGGGCCCGGTCAGATGGCCGGCGCCCACCGTGATGAAGAAAACATGCTTTTCCTTCAGCATGGCCTGGATCCTGGGGGCCCAGCGCGCATTGCGGTCGTCCAGCAGTTCCTTGCGGGCCTGGGGAAACTGGTCCAGGTCACCGTTGATCAGCCGGTCCAGCGAGGACTGGTCCCCGCTGCTCCAGGCGCGTATCATTGGCTCCAGCTCGCTGCCGATATCGCTGAGGTCCTTGAGGCCGGCCTCGAACTCTTCCAGCTCCAGCTTGTCATCGTCAGGGGCCAGAAGGGCAAATTGCTCGGCAATGGTTTCCAGATAGCGCGTCTGCTTGTGTTTGCGCGCCGCCATGTCAGCGAACACGGACTCCACGCCATTGTCCGCGCCGTAATGGAGCTTCGTCATCTGCGCGAACATCAACTGGATGCTGGCAAGCCAGGGCCTTGCCTGGTCCACCGCATTTTCCGGCAGCGCGGCCGCGGCCAATGCGGCGTCAAGGTCGGCCCGTGCTTCAGGCCGCAACAGGGCGCGCAAGGACTGGCCCGCGGGCAGATACCCCCTGGCCTGGATCAGCCCCTGCAGCTCCGCGACCGATTTTTCATCCTGCGGCACCTCGAAGACATAGACATCGCTGCGCGTCAGGCCGCGGCGGATGGGCCTGCTCTGCCATTTCAGCCCGGGCGGCAGCACATGCACCGAGCCGAACAGATAGACCTCTCCGGCAAGGCCTTTCCGGGGATCGCCCTTGATGTGCCAAAGCGATGGTGTCGCGATCGCGCCGGGCCCGGAAGGTTGGCCGGAGACGAGCGTTGGCGCCAGCAAGAGGCCCAGCAAAAGCAACAGGGCGCGCGCCGCGCGCATCATTCCAGGCAAAGGACACCCATCACGATCACCACCACCGATACGATACGCCGTCCGGTGAGCTTCTCGGCGAAGAATATTCGGCCCAGCAGGATGGCGAACAGCACGCTGGTTTCCCGCAAGGCCGACACCGCCCCCATGGGCGCCGCGGTCATCGCGAAGATGACAATGCCATAGGCCAGCAGCGAGAGCAGGCCGCCCAGCGCGGCTGTCGCCGTCGGCATGAAGCCCCGCCACAGGCGCCAATCGCGCCGCCTGAGCCAATAGACCGGCACCGCGGTCATGCCCCAGAGCAGGCACATCCAGAGCGTATAGGCGGTGGCATTGCCGGAAAGCCGGCCGCCAATGCCATCGGTGACGCTATAGGCGGCAATGAAACAGCCCGTGCCAAGGGCATAGAATATGCCCGCCTCCGGCAATCGGCGGCCACGAAAGGCCAGCGAGATGATGCCGATGCTGACCAGCGCGATCCCCGCCAGGGCCGTCAGCGTGGGCCATTCGCCCGCCGCCAGAGCCGCGCCAAGGGTCACCAGCAGCGGCGAGGAGCCGCGCGCCACCGGATAGGCCGAGCCGAATTCGCCGCTGCGATAGGCGCGGATCAGGAAAGCATTGTAGCCCACATGCAGCAGGGCCGAGAGCAGCATGCAGGGCCAGCTTGCGGGCAGCGGCAAAGGCAGGAATGGCGCGAGGATCAGCCCGGCAAGGGTGGTGGTCAGGCCCATGACGGTCATGGACCAGAGCCGGTCGGCGCCGCCTTTCAGCAGGGCGTTCCAGAAGGCATGAAGGAATGCGGCAAGCAGGATGAGGGCGGTGATAGATGCCGTCATGATTCAACAGCCCGGTCGCTGCCGCGCCCGCCCGAAAGCGCTGACGCGCTGGCGGGCTTGGCAATGATGATGGGCCGCGTGCGGCCCATCATCATTCCTCGCCGAATTTCGCGTCAACCAGCGCCAGGATTGCCCGCAGGGCTTCCTCCTGGTCCGGACCCTCGGCGGTGATTTCCACTTCCGAGCCCATGGAGGCGGCCAGCATCATCAGCCCCATGATGGAGCGTCCGTTCACCGCCGTGCCATCCTTGATGACATGGATTTCCGATTTGAAGCGCGCCGAGGCTTCCACGATCTTGGCGCTGGCGCGCGCATGCAGGCCGCGCTTGTTGGGGATGGTGACGCGGGCGGAGACTTTGCTCATGGGGTTCTCAGGCCAGATCCGCGCTGCCGGCGCGCATATACTTGCGGCCGGCCTCGATGGCCTCCCTGACGGCCTGTTCCAGCGGCAGCTTGGCGCGGATGTCGATCAGCTTGATCAGGCTGGGCAGGTTGGCGCCCGCCAGGACCTCGATCTTGCCGCGCTCCAGAAGCGTCAGCGCCAGATTGCAGGGCGTGCCGCCGAACATGTCGGTGGCGATGATCACGCCATTGCCCATATCGACCGAGCGCGCAGCCGCGGCGATCTCGCGCTGGCGGCGTTCGATGTCATCCTCGGGGCCGATGCAGACGGCGCGCAGATGGGTTTGCGGACCCACCATATGCTCCATCGCGGAAATGAATTCCTGGGCGAGACGCCCGTGGGTAACCAGAACGATGCCGATCATGCCAATTCCTTCGACGGCGCGGACAGTATCAAAAGCTCGCAGCCAGAGAAGGCTTATTTGTGAACAAAAGTGTCGCGAAACAAGCCCCCGGAAAAGGCGGCCAGGGCGGCCCGGACCTTTGCCGGCGCGGAGGCATGGTGGCCGTTCAGCGCGATCTGGGGCGGGGCCTGCCGCGCGAAAAGCGGGGCCGGCAGCCGGTAAAGACGGTGAACAGGCAGCCGTTTGTCTTCCCGGCCCAGTTCGACCACCAGCGAGACTTTCACGCTGGTGCGGCTTTCAAGTTCCACGATTCCAAGGCCCCGGATTTCCAGCAGCCCCCGGATGCTTTCGGGCGCCCGGGCATGCAGGGCGCCGCGCCGGACGAACAGAATGGTGCGATCGTCCGCCACCAGCATCGCCCCGCCATCGATCAGGCGCAGCGCCAGGTCGGATTTGCCGGCGCCGCTCTTGCCCAGCAGCAGAACGCCGTGCGGTCCAACCGCGACGCAGGTGGCGTGGATATTGACCTCAGCCATTGGGATTCGCCAGCGGCAGTTCGACGATCAGCCGCGCGCCGCTCTGGTGATCGGACGAGGGGCGGTTTTCCGCATAGATGCGCCCGCCCGCCCCCTCGATGATCTGGCGCGCGATGGAAAGGCCAAGCCCGGAATTGCGGCCGAAATGGCCGCCGGGTCGCTCGGTCGTATAGAAGCGCTGGAAAATCGATTCCAGATTCTCGGGCGGGATGCCGGGGCCTTCGTCTTCCACGGTGACGCGGGCAATGATGTCATTGCGGCTCGCGGTCACGATGACCCGTCCACCCTCCGGGCTGAAGGACACCGCGTTATCGATCAGATTGCGGAAGACCTGGCCCAGCCGCTCGTCGCGGCCCCGCACCACGGCCCCCGCCGGCAGCTCGTCCCGCAGGATGAATTCCACCTGTCGCGGCGTGTCGGTCATTCTGTAAATCTCGATGATGGTGGCGAGCAGCCGGGACAGGTCCACCGGCTCCTTGGCTTCACGCGACAGTTCGGCGTCGAGGCGCGAGGCATCCGAAATATCGGTGATCAGCCGGTCGATGCGCTTGATGTCGCCGCGCACGATCTTTAGCAGGCGCGCGCGGCTTTCGTCATCTTTGGCGCGGCTGAACATTTCCACGGCGCTTGCCAGCGAGGTGAGGGGATTCTTCAGTTCATGCGCCACATCGGCGGCGAAGCTTTCGATGGCGTCGATCCGGTCATAGAGATTGCCGGTCATGGAGCGGAAACTGTCGGCCAGGTCGCCGATCTCATCGGTCCGTTCCGGAAAGTTGGGGATGTCGCCCCGTCCGCCAGATCCCGAGCGCACGATATCGGCCGCCGCGGCCAGGCGCTTGATCGGTTCGGCGATGGTGCTGGCGAGATAGAGCGACGAAAGTAGCATCACGCCAAAGCCCACCAGGAAGACCTCGATCAGCGTGAAGCGTTCCTGGCGCAGGATGTCGTCGATATCGCCGCCTTCGGTGGTGAGGAACAGGACGCCGGACACCGCGCGCACCCGCTGGATCGGCACCGCCACCGACAGGACCAAACGGTTCTGGTCGTCCACACGCTGGGCGCTGGCGGTCTGGCCGGCAAAGGCATCCACCACTTCCTGATAGGCATGCCAGTCGCCGCTTCCTTCCGAATAGGGCGCCAGTTCCGCGAAGGGGCGCACTCCCATCACGCCGTCATAGATGCGCTTGAGCCAGGTCTTCATCCGGCTGGCGGCGTCCAGCGGCGCCAGCTCTTCGCCGCGCACGATGTTGCGCGACAGAAGCAGGCGCGTATCCAGCGCCGCGGTGTTGCCGCCGGGCAGATAAAGGCGGGCCCGCAACCGGGTGGGAGCGATCAGCTGGCCCAGCAGCGGCTCGGCCGTTTCGAGATTCAAGCCGGTATTCTGCTCGTCCGTGGCATATTCGGCGATGGCGCTGGCGACGATGGCGGCCTGCTGCTGCACGCCGGAAAGGCGCTCTTCCACCAGGTCGCGTCCGGAGAACTGCACCAGGATCACGCCGCCGGTCAGCACGATCAGCGCCAGCGCATTGAACCCCAGAATGCGCCAGGTGAGGGCGGAAAAGCGCGGCACTATTCGCGATATCGGTATCCGACGCCGTACAGCGTCTCGATGGCGTCGAAGTCGTCGGCCACGGCCTTGAACTTCTTGCGCAGCCGCTTGATGTGGCTGTCGATGGTGCGGTCATCGACATAGACCTGATCGTCATAGGCCGCATCCATCAGGCTGTCGCGGCTTTTGACAAATCCGGGGCGCTGCGCCAGCGCCTGCAGGATCAGGAATTCCGTAACGGTCAGCCGCACCGGCTTGCCGTCCCAGGTGCATTCATGCCGCTGCGGATCGAGCGCCAGCTTGCCCCGAACCAGGGCTTCCTTCTTGCCCGCGTCGGTGCCGGCGGGCGCCGGCATGTTGCGGCCTTCGGCCCGCCGCAGCACGGCGCGCACCCGCTCCAGCAGCAGGCGCTGGGAGAAAGGCTTGCGGATATAGTCGTCGGCCCCGGCATTCAGGCCCATCAGTTCGTCGATCTCCTCATCCTTGCTGGTGAGGAAGATCACAGGCAGTTCGGGATTGGCCTGGCGCAGGCGGCGCAGCAGTTCCAAACCGTCCATGCGCGGCATCTTGATGTCCAGCACGGCGAGGTCGGGCGCCGTGGTGGTAAGCGCCGTGAGGGCAGCGGCTCCGTCGGTGAAGGTGCGGACATGATAGCCCTCCTGCTCCAGCAGCATGCTGACCGAGGCCAGGATGTTCTTGTCGTCGTC
>CAYFKU010000107.1:0-6032 GCA_964343955.1 uncultured Rhizobium sp.
AGTCGGCATGCCTGCCGGGGAACTGTCTGGCTTTGCCCAATCGGTCCTGCCCGCCATTCGAGATCGCGCTGAGTGGCGGATGGCGCGCGGCGATGCGGTCGCAAGACCCGTCATCCGGCAGGCGTGGCAGCAGCGCCCTGTCCTTGCGTCCGGTTCGGCCCCGATGCGCGCCCAGTCCTGCATCGTTCCGTCAAGCGACGACGATCGCCGCTATCGCAGCCGCAAGGCCTCCCATATCCTGTATTCAAATCCAAGCGAGGCGCAGGTGACGGCGATTTACGGCATCAAGAACTGTGCCACGATGACAAAGACGCGCGCCTGGCTGGAAGGCCGCAAGGTCGCGCACCGGTTTCATGACTATAAGGTCTCGGGCATCGACAAACCCACTTTGGAAGGCTGGGCGAAAAAGGTTGGCTGGGAGCTTCTGCTCAATCGCGCCGGAACCACCTTCAAGAAACTGCCCGATGCTGAAAAAGAAGGCCTGACCGAGAAAAAGGCCATCGCCCTGATGCTGGCCCAGCCATCCATGATCAAGCGGCCGGTGCTGGAGGCAAAAGGCAAGCTCATCGTGGGCTTCACGCCGGAGGCCTACGGCAAGTTGTTCGGGTAAGCAGACCTTCTGCATCTGCAATATTCTGGAAGTTGCGCCGGCTGCGGCTTTGGCGTGTCCAATCGTTCATCTTTTCCCCCTGTGCATAAGTCGGCTCTATTGACAGGAAAGCGAATCGGAACGCTTGCGGGCCGACCTTGCTACCGGTTCATTGCTCGGCCCGCCGGAACATCAAAATGCAATCCATGGACGCGCAGACTTTCCGCCAGATCCATCCAGAGACAGAGCTGGAACAGGCCATTCTGGGCGCCATCCTGGTGGACAACCGGCGGATGGAGCAGGTTTCCACGGTCCTGAAGGCCGAGGAATTTTCCGACCCCTTCCATCAGCGTGTCTATGAAACCATGCTGCTTTTGTGGCAGCAGGGCCGTGGCGTTTCCGCCCAGACCCTGACCGCGCTGATGCGCTCCGATCCAGGGCTCAAGACCCTGGACATGGATTATTTCGGCGCGCTGGCCGATGCCGCGCCGGTCATCGCCAATACAAAGGAGATGGCCCGCCTCATTCACGAGGCGGCGGTGCGCCGCGAACTGCTGCGCATCGGCGAAGACCTGGCCAACGGCGCGCTGGAAGCCGATGTCGATCGGCCGCCCCAGGTCCTGGTCGAGAGTGCGGAAAAAGCGCTCTATGCGGTGGCGCAGAATTCCCATTATGGCGAAGGCGCCATCGACTTCCACGAAAGCCTGCGCCGCACCGTGGAAAGCGCCGAAAAGGCGCAGGCCCGCGGCGGACGCCTGTCAGGCTTCACCAGCGGCTTTACCGATATCGACAATCTTCTGGGCGGATTGCAGCCGTCGGACCTTCTGATTTTGGCGGGCCGTCCCGGCATGGGCAAAACCGCGCTGGGCACCAACATGGCCTTTCATTGCGCCAAGGCCTATGTCGAGGACATGGCGAACAATGCGGAATATCCGCGCGGCGCGCCGGTGCTGTTCTTCAGCCTGGAAATGGCGGCCCAGCAGCTCTCCGCCCGTATCCTGTCCGAGCAGGCCGAGATCGAGGTCTGGAAGATCCGCAACGGCAAGTTCACCGACGCCGAATGGGAGAAGTTCGTTCTCACCATGCAGGAACTGTCCAGCCTGCCGCTCTTTATCGACGATTCCGGCGGCATCTCCATCGCCCAGATTTCCGCCCGCGCCCGCCGACTGAAGCGGGAGAAGAATATCGGCCTGATCGTGATCGACTATCTGCAACTGGTCGAACCGTCGCGCCGCCACGACAACCGGGTGCAGGAAATCACCGAGGTCACCAAGGGCCTCAAGACCCTGGCCAAGGAGTTGAACATTCCCGTGCTGGCGCTGTCCCAGCTCAGCCGCGGTGTCGATGCCCGCGATGACAAGCGCCCGGTCCTGTCGGACCTGCGTGAATCCGGATCGATCGAACAGGACGCTGACGTGGTGATGTTCGTCTATCGCGAGGAATATTATCTGAAGTCCCGCGAACCCGAAGCCGGCACGCCCGAACATGCCAAATGGATGGACAAGCTGGACAAGGCGACCAACCGGGCCGAGGTGCTGGTCGAAAAGCATCGTCATGGCGCCACCCGCGCCATCGACCTGACCTTCGAGGGCAGCTATACGCGCTTCAGCAATTTTGCCGGCGATCGCGACGGCCCCGCGGCCTATCAGAGCGGCGCGAGGCCCCTGAAGCGGGACGTGCCCGCGTCCTTCGTCAAATCCCGCGAAGATCCGACAGCCGAAGCCTAGTCGCTAGTCCGCTGTTGAAACGGCGGTCAGGCGCGCGCCCCCCAGCAGCGCCCGCAGTTGCCGGGGCGCCAGCCGCAGGTCATAGGTAAAGCGTATCAGCTCGCGCTTGGCATAGGTCCAGCTCAGTCTGCGCAAGCCCACGCGCGTGGCTTCGATGTCGGATTTTTCCCTGATGGATGGGGTCTGCAGGAACTGCTCCTGCCGCGCGATGGCCGGCAATAGCTGCACCGGCGCCAGCCTCGCCACCAGCGGCGAATTGTTGGGATTGAACAGCAGATGGTCCACCGGCAGTGCGAACCGCGTCTGGGACAGCAGGAATTCGGCGGCGCCGCGGGACAGGATATAGGCGGCCGCACCGGTGTGCCGCGACAGCATCCGACCGATCCGGAACGTCCCGGCCACGGCGCGAAATCCGTTGAGCAGAACGCGCTGACCCCTGGGGCCGTAATGCTCAAGCTTCACCACCGCCACATCGGCGGGGATCCAGGAGTTGTCCGCCAGCAGCCGGCCGGCTGCCTGCGACAGAAGCACGTCATCTTCCAGGAACACGGCATGGCTGTTCCCGCTTGCCATGAACCGCTCCCAGGCCAGCCGGTGCGATAACAGGCAGGCCTTGTCGCCGCGCGGAACTTCTCCCAGGGGACCGCCTTGCGCGAACCATGTGTCCAGCGTGGCGCCTTGCGCCTGGGCGGCATCCACCGCGGCCACCCGCACCAGGCCAAGACCCAGCGCGGCGGCCCGCGCCGTCATGGCCTTCAGCCGGTCGGGGCGGCGATCCAGGTTGATCAGATAGATCTGCATGAAGGGCGCGTTAGCATTTTTGCCTGTTTTCCGCCAATAAGCCGCTGAGTTACCCTGTTTTTCGGCTGGCCCGGCTTCTATATGGTGGGGCGGCGGGGAAGCGTTCGACGGATTACCGGTTTTGGCCAGCGAAATTATCCTCAAGCCCTCCTTGGCGCACCCGTTCCTGCGTCCCGGAAATACCCCCCTGGGGCCTCAGGAGCAGCGCCGCCAGGCGGCGTCCCGCGCCACCTCCACCATTCTGGTGGCGGCGCTGCATCTGCTGTTTTTCTTCTTTTTCGTGTTCGCGGTGCGGCCCTTCGACATGCGCACCCGCCCGATCATCGAGACCATTCTCACCCTGCCGCTTGCGGGCAACAACATGCCCCGCCGGGACGAGGTCAATCCCCAGGTCCTGACCAATGCGCCGCCCCGGGTCCTGTCTGCGCCGATCACGGTGCCCAAGCCGCCGCCGGTCAAGCCGGACGAGGAGAAGAAAAACCCCGGCGAGGGCATGGCGCCGAACGACATTCTGGGGGCGGTGGGACGCGAGCTCGCCTGCAGCGCCGGAAGCTGGGAGCATCTGACAAGCGCCGAACGCGAGCGCTGCGGCTATGGCAGAAGCGGCGGTTATCCCTGGAAAGGGGTGCGGCTGCCCAACGGCTCCATCGTGATGCTGCCGCGTTCGGTGATGCCGCGGCTGGCCGATGCGCCGAAAAGCGAGTTCAGCATCAATAACGGCATGGACCGCATCCAGTCCGACGTCCAGAAGGGCGTGATTCCGGGGCAGGGGGGCTGCCCCATCCTGCAGCAGACCCCCTGTTTGCATGTTTCGCCGGGCATGCGCGACGCGACCGGCCAAAACTGATCCAGTCTTGCTATAAGGGCGTCATGAGCGAGGGGAGTTTCGAGGCGGCGCGCCTGACCGTGCGCCTGGGCGCCATTGCCGCCAACTACCGCACCTATCAGCGGCTGGCCGCGCCGGCGGCGGTGGCCGCGGTGGTGAAGGCCGACGCCTATGGCCTGGGCGCGGCCCGGATTGTCCCGGCGCTGGCGGAAGCGGGCTGCGACAGTTTCTTTGTGGCGCGCCTGGAAGAAGGCATGGCCCTGCGGCCGCTGGCGCCGCGCGCGCGCATATTCATTCTGGATGGCGCGGCGGCTGACAGCGTTCCCGCGCTGATGGCCCATCGCCTGACGCCGGTGCTCAACAGCCTGACCCAGATCGCCGCCTGGAGCGCGGCGGCCACAAGCTCCCGCGCCAGCCTGGATGCGGTGGTGCATGTCGATACCGGCATGAACCGGCTGGGCCTGTCGCGCGACGAGCTTTCCATCCTGGCGGCGGAAAGCGGCAAGCGGCTGGACGGGCTCAACCTGGTGATGGTGATGAGCCATCTGGCGAGCGCCGATCAGCCGCAGAACCGGCTGAACCAGGATCAGCTTTCGCGCTTCCGCCAGGCGCTGGCCATGCTGCCGCAGGCACCGGCCAGCCTGGCGGCCAGCCATGGCGCCATGCTGGGTCCCGAATATCATTTCGACCTGGTGCGTCCCGGCGTGGCGCTCTATGGCGCCAATCCGCAGGCGCCGGAAGGCACGGCGACGGACACGCCCAACCTGATGCAGACAGCGGCCATTCTGACCGCCCGGGTGCTTCAGTTGCGCCGAATTGACAGTGGTGAGAGCGTTGGCTACGGAGCCTCGTTCCGCGCAAAAAGGCCGACCATGCTGGCGACGATTGCCCTCGGATATGCCGATGGCTACCCGCGCACCCTGTCCAACAGGGGTGTCGGCGTGGTCGCCGGCCGGCACGTGCCGGTGGTGGGCCGCGTGTCCATGGATCTGACCGTCCTGGACGTGAGCGATCTGGCCGAGCCGCCCGTGGTGGGCGATGATGTCGAGTTGCTGGGCGAAGCGGTAAGCCTGGGAGATGTGGCGCAAGCCGCCGGCACCAACGAATATGAGATCCTGACGCGGCTGCGCCGCACGCCGAAAGTCTATGCATGAACGTCTTTGCTAATACCGGACGTGCCGTTCTTGTGCTGCTGGCGCATATCGGACGCCTGTCGCTGTTCACAGGCCGCGCCCTGGCGGCGATGGTGTCGCCGCCGATCTATACCCGCCTGATCCTCAGCCAGATGATGCGGATCGGCTATTACTCCCTGCCGGTCGTCGGACTGACGGCCTTCTTCACCGGCGGCGTGCTGGCCTTGCAAATCTATCTGGGCGGCAACCGTTTCGGCGCCGAGGCGATCGTGCCGCAGGTGGTGGTGCTGGGCATTACCCGCGAGTTGGGTCCGGTGATCGCGGGCCTGATGGTTGCTGGCCGCGTCGCCGCCGCCATTGCCGCGGAAATCGGCACCATGAAAGTGACCGAACAGATCGACGCCCTGACAACCCTCGCCACCAATCCGATCAAATATCTGGTGGTGCCGCGGATCGTGGCGGCGGTGATTTCCATGCCGATCCTCACCGCCATCGGCGACAGTATCGGCGTCCTGGGCGGCTATGTCGTGTCGGTCTATAGCCTGGATTTCAACGGCAGCTCCTATCTGAAAAACACCTGGGATTTCGCCCATCAGGACGACATCACTTCGGGCCTGATCAAGGCGGCGGTGTTCGGCTTCATCGTGGCGCTGCTGGGCTGTTACAACGGCTTCAACTCCAAGGGCGGCGCGCAAGGCGTGGGCAATGCCACCACCAATGCCGTGGTCACATCATCGATCCTCATTCTGGCCGCCGACTATGTGCTGACGGCCCTGCTGTTCCACAAATGAACGCGACTCATTCTTCCGGGCCAAAAATCCAGCTCATCGGCGTCAAGAAGCGCTTCGGCTCCAAGGTGGTGCTGGGCGGCGTGGACCTGACCATCGACAAACAGTCGTCACTGGTGATCATCGGCGGTTCGGGCACCGGCAAGTCGGTCTGCATCAAGTCGATCC
>CAYFKU010000108.1:0-3627 GCA_964343955.1 uncultured Rhizobium sp.
GATCCGAGCCCTCGCCGCCGGTCAGATCGGCGACGAAACTCAGCATCAGCGGCAGACCGGAAAAGATCGCCCATTCCGTTCCTTCCATCTGGTGCGCCTGCCTCAGATAAGTCGGCAGCCAGGTGATGAAGAAATAAAATCCATAGGAATTGGCGAAGGCCTGGATGCAGAGCGGCGCCACCGTCGGCGTCTTGAATACCGCCGTCCAGCCCACCGTACTTTTCTCTTTGGTGGCCGGCACGTCGCGCGTCGCCTCGATCAGGTCGCGCTCGGCCGGTGATACCGCGGGATGATCGCGCGGCTCGTCGCGGAACCAGGCATACCAGGCCACCGACCAGACGGCGCCGGTCAGGCCGAACGCCACGAAGATCATGCGCCATTCCAGCAGGCCCGCCAGCGATGCCACGATCAGCGGCGTCACGCCGCCTGCCAGATGGGCAAAGGCAAAGAAGATGCCCTGGACGCGGCCGCGCCGCTCCAGCGGGATCCAGCGCGAATAGACCCGCGCCACCGAGGGCCAGGCGCCCGCCTCGCCGATGCCGAACAGAAAGCGGATCACCAGCATGGAAAGGAAATTCCAGGCCGCCGCGGTCGCCATGGTGAAGGCGGACCAGACCAGCACCACCAGGGACAGGACCTTGCGCGCACCATCGCGGTCGGCCCACCAGGCGGCAGGCACGCCGAAGGCGGCATAGGCGATGGCGAAGGCGCTGAAGATATAGCCCATCTCGACGCGGGTAAGACCCAGGTCGGCGCTGATCTTCGGCGCCAGGATCGAGATGCAGACCCGGTCCAGATAGGTGATCGCGGCCAGCGCCAATGTGAATGCGACGACCTTGTTGCGAATAGCCATCTTCCCCGCCTTGCCGGGCGCGCCTTGGTTGGCTCTGACGGCCGTTGCGCCCTGTATCCGGAGATTAAGGCCTGAGCGGGAAATGCCAAGGGCTGTTTAGGCCGGCTTGCCCTCGCGCCGCGCCAGAACCCGCTGGCGGGCCAGCACCCGTTCCCGGTCATCGACATAGATCAGCCCGGCGACGCGCCGGATCAGCAAATCTTCTTCCGGGTCCAGCACGCCATCGGCATAGGCCACGTCCCACAGCATCTCGATCAGCTCCACCCGCTGGCGCCCGTCCATGGCTTCTGCGATGGCGCTGGTATGGCCGTGAAGCTGCACCATCCCGGCGGCATGGTCCTGGGCGGTGGCGATCAGCCTTTCGCATTCGGCGTCTGAAAGGGCGAAACGCGCCGATAGAAGCTTGCGGATCACCGCCCGTTCGCGCGCATCGAAACTGTCATCCTGGCGCGCCGCTTCCAGCAGCAGCACCGCAACCGACAGACGCAGGTCGGGCAGGGTTCGCTGCGGCGGGGCGGAAAGCAGACGGGCGAGCGCTTCAAACATCGCACCCTGATAGCAACCCGCCTCAGGGCGCCGCAATCGACTTTTTGATATCCGCCAGGGTGCGGTCCAGGATGCGCCCGTTCAGCACCTTGCCGATGGCGATGCTGGAACGGCGGGGATCGCCCTCCACGCCGTTCTTGCCGTTGCCGGCTTCCAGGCGGTCGGCATGAACCATTGCGGGATCAATCGCCATCATCCGCGAGGTGTCGCGCACATCGGCATGATTGCCCATCTCTTCCTTCCTGATGCCCAGCTTCGCCAGTTCGGCGGCGTCGGCGTCCTGGTCGCCGCGATAATAGCTGAGGATGGCATGTACCCTGACGCCGGTGCCGGCCCATTCCCTGTTCAGCTTTTCGGCCGCCAGCTTCTCGCCCTCCTGATCCGATCCGTGATCGCCAATCAGGACGATATTCTTGAAGCCATGCAGCTTCAGGCTGCGCACCGCGCCTTCCACCACGCCGGCATAGACATCTTCGGGTATGCCGATGGTGCCGGGATAACGCAGATGTCCCTGGGGCGGATCGTATTTGCCTTCCGGCGTATAGGGGATCACCGAGGCCACCAGCGCATTGCCGAGCCGGTGCGCCAGGGTCTGGGCATCGGCAAAGGCGCGGAAATTGTGCTTGCCGGTGGCCATGTGCGGCCCGTTCTGTTCGGTGCCGCCCGAGGGCAGGATCACCGTGGTCTTGCCGGCGGCGATGGCGTCGCGGATTTCATAGGAGGTCATCTTCTCCATGACGACCAGGTCGGTCTTCTGCGCGAAAGCTGGCGTGGCAAGGCACAGCGCGGCGGCCAGAAAAAGTTTGCGATACATGACAGGCCCTTCCCCGATTTTTGCCGGGAGCCTAGCACAGCTTTTGAGGCCTGCACGCCCTATTCGCCGGCCTCGCCCGCGCCGGTGGCCAGCGGCACGGCCGACAGTTTGGCGATGCGCCAGCCTTCCATCTCCAGCACTTCGAAACGCCAGCCCTGGGCGTCGAAACTTTCTCCGGGCACCGGCAGATGCCGCAGCCGCGAAAGCGCAAAGCCGGCAATGGTGTGGAAATCCGCATCCGGTTCTTCCTTCAGGGACAGGCGCGCGAAAGCCTCATGCACCGGCGTCATGCCATCGAACAGCAGCGCGCCATCAGGACGGGTCACGATGTCGGGCTCCTCGCCCTCCACATCGGGAAGATCACCGGCGAAGGCGCGCAGGATGTCGCTCTTGGTCACGATGCCCGCCAGCGCGCCATATTCATCGACCACCACGACCATGCGCAGCGGCGCTTTCTTGAACATGTCCAGGATGCGGAATATCCGAGCCGATTCATGCACGATCGCCGGCTGGCGCAGCGCCGCCTCGATCCTGGGGGGCTCGCCGTCCAGCATCCGGTGCAGCAGTTCGTCCTTGCTGACCAGGCCCAGCATTTCATCCGCGGTGCCCCTGGCCAGCAGCACATGGCTGTAGCGGGACTGGCGCAGGGATTGAAGCTGTAACTCGGGCGGATCGTTGGCGTCGATCCATTCCACCGCGATGCGCGGGGTCATGATATCGCCCACCGGCCGGTCGCCGATGGTCAATGCGCGGTCCACAACCTCCTGCTGGGATTCGTGGAGCAGGCCGCCCTCCTGGCTGGCGGCGACGAGCAGCTTGAGTTCTTCCGGTGAATGCAGCGCCTCTTCCATGGCGCCGGGCTTCAGGCCGAACAGCCGCAGCACGGCATTGCCCAGTCCATTCAGGAACAGAATGGCCGGACCCAGCAGGAACAGAAAAAACGCCAGCGGCCGCACAACCCGCAAGGCCGTGCCCTCGCTGCGCTGAAGCGCCAGGCTCTTGGGCGCCAGCTCGCCGAAGACGATATGCATGGCGGTGATCAGGGCAAAGGCCAGCGCCACCGCGGTGGCGTGGGAGCCTGCCGTGCCGAGCCAGCCAGGCAGGCCGGCAAAAAGGGGCTCGATCAGATGCGCCAGCGCCGGCTCGCCGATCCAGCCCAGCGCCAGGGACGAAATGGTGATGCCCAATTGTGTCGCGGCCAGATTGGCGTCCAGCTTCCGGAGGGCACGCTGCAGGGCCGCGGCATTCGGCGCGCCCTGCCCGATCAGCTCTTCCACCCGGCTGGGCCGCACCGCCACCAGGGAGAATTCGGCCGCCACGAAAAAGCCGTTGGCCAGAATGAGCAGAATGACCGACCCGATGCCCATCAGGTCCGACCAGAACCGGCGCATCAACATCACGCTGCTTTACGGCG
>CAYFKU010000108.1:3637-6013 GCA_964343955.1 uncultured Rhizobium sp.
CCTCCAAATCAGGCGGCCATGAAGGCCGCAGATTAGGGCATTTTCGGGCCGCCGGGAGCCCTGGCGGGCCTTAACTGCCTTGCCCGGCCTGCTTTTCGCGCTCGCCGTAAAGCAGCGTGATGTTGATGCGCCGGTTCTGGTAGCCCTCACGGAATGACAGCCGGTCCGTCTCATGGAAGAGATCGGAATCGAAAATCACTGCCCGGTTCGCGCGATAGGGAATGGTGACCGGCTGGGCGCCTGCCTGTTCCAGGAAAGCCCGAATCGCGTTTTCATCGCTGTTATATTTGGCGAAATCCCAGTCCAGCGGCGCGACCTTGTCCCACACCACCAGGCCGCCGCCTTCCGGGTCCAGGTTGGCCTCGTCCGGCGTGATCCAGAAATTGATGTTCACTGCGGCGAAATCGGCATGGACATTGATGCCAGAAAGCGTGGAGTCGTATTTGAACGCCCAGAGATATTTCAGCGGATAGTCCCGCAGCACATCCGGCAGCACCTTGGGAAATTCCTCGGCGATCTGCGCCAGCAGGGGGCAGGCGAATCCGGTTTCCGGAGAAGCGCCCAGATAGCCGGCATCATAATTGGTGTGCCAGATCGTCGAGGACAGGCAGAAACGCTGCAAAGACTCCATTGCCTCCTGCATCAGCAGATTGTCCACCACGATGATCTGGGGCCGCGCCGTTTTCCATTGCTGCTGGATCTCGTCGCGCGCCATGCGGTTCAGCGCGCCGGCTGGAAGGCGCATGCCCGCGTCCCGGTGAAAGCGCAATTGCCCGGACTGTCCTAGGAATTCCGCCTGCTCGCGATCGTGCTTGCTTCGGTGCGGCGGACAGGGCGAGGGCGCGGTCATCACCGCGCCTTCCGGGCCATGGACCCGCACGGCGCGGTCCTGGAACATGCGGAAAGCCTGTTCGACCTCGCCTTTGGCATACAGAAGGTCGGCCATGCCATTGGCAATCTCGATACTGTCGGGGGCCTGATCCTGCGCCCGGCGCCAGACCGCCAGCGCCTCTTCCACCTTGCCCAGATCGCCCAGCGACCGGGCGCGCCCAAGCTGCGCGTCCAGGCTGTCGGGGCGCAACCGCAGCGCCGCATCGTAATTGGCCAGGGCCGCGTCCGGGCGCTTCATCTGGCGCAGCAGCACGCCGCGATTATAGAGCAGCTCGAAATAATCCGGCTTGAGGCGCAGGGCCTTGTCATAGCTTTCCAGCGCTTCCTGAAGACGGCCGAGCTGGCGCAGCGCATTGGCGCGATTGTTCAGCGCATCGACATGGCCGGGCGCCAGCGCAAGCACCCGCTCGAAGCTTTGCGACGCGGCGTCGAATCAGTTCAGGGCGTTCAGCACATTGCCCTGCACCATCAGCATGGCCGGATTGGCGGGCACCAGTGTCATGGCGCGCTCGATATCGGCCAGGGCATGGCCCGCATGACCGGCGGCAAGGCGAAGCTGCGCCCGCGCGAACAATCCATCTGGCATGTGCGGATTGAGCGAAAGGCCCTGGTCCAGAAACGGCATCGCTTCATCGGCGCGCCCCTGCTGCGCCAGCACCATCCCCAGAAGGCAAAGCAGCATGGCGTTGCGGGGGTCCATTTTCAGAACCGCGCGGTACAGGCGTTCCGCCTCGGCGAGATTTCCCTGCCGGTGATGCTGAAGCGCCTGGTTGGCGATCTGTTGCGGGTTCATGCGAGGAAAATTCTCTACGCGCTCGCCGCCGCTTTGTATAGCTAGACCCGGCCGCCCCGCGCCCGGATCGCCCTGGTGACGCTTTCGATATCTTCGGTCACCGCCTGGCTGCGGCGGTCGAAGCGCAGCACGGTCTTGGCGCTGGACGGATATTCCCCGGCAAAGGCCTCGCGCAGCGACAGCACGGCAATGGGATCGATCTTGACGGGCGAGCCGTCCGGCCGCGTCAGGTTGACAGCCATGATCGAGCTGCCATCGGGGCCGCCCTGCCCGCCCAGAATCCTGTCGATGCCGGCGACATAGGCCTGTGTTTCGGCCGGCAGCGCGACACCGCGCTCGAGCAGGTCTTCGACCCGCTGCGGCCCGGCGTTATAGGCGGCAAAGAGGGCCGGAAAGCCGTATTTGCCTTTCAGCCAGCGCAAGTAAGCGGTCCCCGCCATGATATTGTCGCGCGGACGAAAGGGATCGGGCCCCAATCTGTATTGTTGTGCCATCTCCGCATAGGTGCCGGGCAGAACCTGCATCAGGCCAAGGGCGCCCTTGTCGGAGACCATGGGATGGTTCTCGGTAAGCATGGTGCGGCCGCCGCTCTCCATCCGCATCACGGCATTGATCCAGAGAACCGGCACGCCGAAGCGTTTGGAGGCGCCCTGCACGATGCTCGACCAGCGCCGAATGAGCTGGGTCGGCGA
>CAYFKU010000109.1:0-5901 GCA_964343955.1 uncultured Rhizobium sp.
CGCAGCGCATCCGCATCGCCCTGCCCGCCATCCGAAAGCGTGGCCAGCAGATCGATCCCGGCCAGGTGGGTGAAAGCCTCAGCCAGGGTCAGCCGGTCAGCGGGTGCCCGCGGATCGCATGCGGCCCCGCGATGGCGCAGCCGCTCGGCCCCCGCGATCTCGGCCGCCAGCCGCAGCAGGGCCACGGTATCGTCGATCACCGTCTCATAAGCCGCCCGCGCCCGGTACCATTCCAGCATGGTAAATTCGGGGGCGTGCAGCCGGCCGCGCTCCCGGTTGCGAAAGACCCGGGCGAATTCGAAAATCCGCTCCTCGCCTGCCGCCAGCAGCTTCTTGGCCGCGAATTCGGGCGAGGTGTGCAGATAAAGCGGCCGGGCCGCCAGATCGGAACCGATCAGGCGGGTCTCGAAGGCATGCAGATGGGTCTCGTTGCCCGGCGAGGGAACAAGCGCTCCGCATTCCACCTCCTCGAAGCCCTGGCCCTCAAACCAGGCCCGAAGCCCGCGCTTTATCGCACCCCGCTGAAGCAGCAGGGGGCGCCGGTCGGCATGACGATCAGGGGTCCACCAGGGCATGGGCGGGGGATTTGAAGTCCTTTGGCCTTGCTGCTATAGCCCCGGCCAAGCTCCCCATCCAGTGGCCGTTTTCGAGAGGATTTTCCGTGGTTTCGGTTATCGCCAGCTCTGTGCGCAAAGGAAATGTCCTGGAGAAGGACGGCAAGCTCTATCTGGTCCTGACGGCCGAGAATATCCATCCCGGCAAGGGCACGCCCGTAACCCATCTGGAAATGCGCCGCATCAGCGACGGGGTGAAGACCGTGGAGCGGCTGCGCACCACCGACAGTGTCGAGAAGGCCTTCGTCGAGAATCAGAATTTCAACTATCTCTACCAGGACGGCGACAATTACGTATTCATGCAGCCGGAAACCTTCGACCAGCTTCATGTCTCCGGCGATGTCGTGGGCGACAAGGCGCCGTACCTGACCGAAAATATGGACGTGCAGCTGCAACTGTTCGAGGGCAATGCCATCTCGATCGAAATTCCCCAGCGCGCCATCTTCGAAATCGTCGAGACCGAACCGGTGGTGAAGGGCCAGACGGCATCCGGGTCGTTCAAGCCGGCGCTGCTTTCCAATGGCGTGCGCACCATGGTGCCCACCCATATCGTCACCGGCACCCGCATCGTGGTGATGACGGAAGACGGCTCCTATGTGGAACGTGCCAAGGATTGAGCCAGGTTCGACAAATGGCATCGGCCATTTGTCGATGATTTGGTCCAGTGGACCAAATCAACTGGCGAAAGCCCGAGGCCTATGGCCGAGGGCATCGTCCTAGCTCGGTTTGCACGACTGCCCTGACGAAAGCGCGATGGCTTTTCGGCAACGGCCCGCACTAAGCTTGCGGGCCGTTTCTTTTTGGGAACCACGCCATGCCCAAACGCATCGCCCCCGCAGAGCTGCCCTTGCGCCGGGGCACCTTCTATCCCCCGCCCTATGACAAGCCCTGCCGGGCCCGGGAACGGCGCCGCCTGGGCGATGCGGCGGGGCTGACCCAGTTCGGCGTCAATCTGCTGCGACTTGCACCAGGTGTCTGGTCAAGCCAGCGCCACTGGCACACCAGGCAGGACGAGTTTGTCTATGTCCTGGAAGGTGAAGTGGTTCTGGTCACCGACGCGGGCGAAGAGGTGCTGAAGGCGGGCGACTGCGCCGGCTTCAAGGCCGGTGATGAAGACGGCCACCATTTCCAGAACCGGTCCGGCGCCGATGCCGTGCTGCTGGAAGTGGGAAGCCGGACTGCTGGCGATGGCGCATATTATCCCGGCATCGATCTGGTGCATCCGGCCGACGGCAAGCCGGCCATGTACACCCATATCGACGGCGCGCCGTATGAGGACATCAAATGGCGCGAATAGAAGCGGTTCTCAGCTTCTGAAATTGATCTCGACCAGCACGCCTTCCGGATCGAGGACAAAGAGCTGCTTGAGGGCGCCGCCCGGCACGATCCGTTCCTTGAAGGTCAGGCCCGCTTCCTTGACCCGCGCCCGCATGGCTTCGAAATCATCGCCGCGGAAGGCCATATGGTCGAAGGCGCCCGTGCCAATTTCGGTGCCGTCCTCGGCCACCGGCGGTGCCTGTTCCCGCCCCCAGGCGCCCGCCGTGTCGCTGGCATCCACCAGATGGACCACGGCTGTGCCGCCCAGATAAAGCCAATAGCCCCCGAAGGGGAATGCGGGGCGCGGGCCTTCAGTCAGGCCCAGCAAGTCCACATAGAAGTCGCGGGTACGGCCGAGCTGGCTGCACCGAACCGTGACATGCTCAAGAGCCTGAACGCCCATATTTCGCTTCCTTTACGCCTGTCGCTGGAGCCGGGAGGCGTGCGGCACCTTACCCTCTCCCCTGTCCCATGCTAGCGTTCGCGACGCCATTCCAAGGATATGACCCCATGAAAAAGCTGCCTGTCATCGCCTTTTGTGCCGCAGCCCTGTGCGCGTCACCTGCCCTGGCCGCCCTGAAGCCGGGCGACACGGCGCCCGATTTCACCGCCGCCGGCAGCCTGGGCGGCAAGGATTTCAAATTCAGCCTCAAGGACGCGCTGAAAAAGGGCCCGGTCGTGGTCTATTTCTATCCTTCCGCCTATACCGGCGGCTGCGACCTGGAAGCCCATACCTTCGCGGAAAAATCCGACAAGTTTGCCGCCGCCGGCGCCACCATCATCGGCGTGTCGGCCGACGATCTGACCCGGCTACATCAATTCTCTGCCGACCCCAAATTCTGCGCCGGCAAGTTCCCCATCGCCTCGGATGAAAGCACCAAGATCGCCCAGTCCTACAACCTGAACGTCACTCCGCCGCGGGCCGGCGCCAAGGATGTGAACCAGGTCGATATCAACCATGCCTTCATCGAGCGTGTCACCTTTGTGATCGGCAAGGACGGCAAGATCCTGGCGACCCTGTCGTCCAAGACCGATGGTCTGTCGCCCGACCAGCATGTCGACAAGTCGCTGGAAATCGTCTCGCGCAAGTAAGTCCGAACCCTTTGGGAGAAGCCCGGCGCCCTGTCGCGCCGGGCTTTTTTGTGCCCATACCCATGCCGCAAGGTTGGGCCTGCACTTGTTATGGGCACCACAGAGTTAACAGAGTCGCGTCACGTTCACTGTCAATAAACGACATGATGTGTGATGCTGCGGCGCAGCAGTTAGAAAAAATCTAGCAAAACCAATGATTTAATGTTGCCCATTTGCAACAAGCGCGTGACCGAGAAACGTCTTTGTGACAGCCGCGAGGCTTGTTCTAGTCCGGGCAGGTCTTAACGCTGTTGGGGGGCCAATTCCCACAGCCCGGGACCAGCCGGAATACCGGCCATAACAATAATGGGTTGTTGGGTGTCGAAGCTTTTTCCCGTCGCTGGCCTGTTTGCGGCTGCCTTGCTGGCAGCTTCGCCCGCCCATGCGGATTCGGTGGAGAGCCATCTGTTGGACCTGGGCAAAAGCGTCACTTCCTATACCCGTGACGTGGTCTCTTTCCTGGGCTTCGGTCCGGATCAGGTCCAGAACACGACCGATCCCCAGACGCTGGTCCCGCCGCCCGCCCCTGAGCTTCAGCCCAAGCCGATCGAGCCGGCGGCCGTGATCGCCAATGCCGCCCCGCCCGCGGTGCCGGTTGTCGCCCGCCAGAAGCCTTCGGTCGAGCGCCCGCTGCACCGGCTGTTCTGCGTGGAATATGCCCGCATGCGTACCGGCATGGCTGTCTTTGGCGATGCCAAACAGTGGTGGGAACGGGCCCGCAATCTCTATACCCGCATCTCGCGTCCGGCCGAGGAAGCCGTGATGGTCTTTTCCGGTTCCAACCGCCTGCGCCGCGGCCATGTCGCGGTGGTCACGGAAATTGTCGGCCCGCGCGAAATCATTGTCGATCAGGCGAACTGGATGAATCGCGGTGAGATCGACCACGCCACCCCGGTGCTGGATGTGAGCAAGGCCAATGACTGGAGCCAGGTCCGGGTCTGGGACATTCCGTCGGGTACCTTCGGCGCCCGCACCTATGCCATCAGCGGTTTCATTGCCAAAGGCTTGACCCGTCAGGCTATGAACGACTAAGCGGGGACATGGCGCCCGCCGTCTCCATCATAACGCCCAGCTTCAACCGGCACGCATTGCTGCGGGCCCAGCATGCCATCGTCGCGGCCCAGACGGTCGCCGACTTCGAATGGCTGATCCTGGATGACGGGCCGGAGCCTTGCCCCTATTTCGCGCAAGTCACGGATCCGCGCATCCACTACACCCATCTGGAAGGGCCGCCCATGCTCGTGTCGGCCAAGCGCAACTGGCTGTGCGAACGGGCAGCGGCGCCGGTGATCGCCCAGTTCGACGATGATGATTATTACGCGCCCCATTACCTCGCGACCATGCTGGCGCGGCTGGACCGGACAGGCGCCGACATCACCAAACTGTCCTGCTATTTCGTCTATTCGGCGCAGCTCAAGAGGCTGGGCTGGTGGGACACGGCCAACACCCTGGGCCTGCATTTCACCTTTGGACCCGAGCCGGTGCTGAACGCCTTTTTCAACAAAGAGGCGCCGGACAATATGAAGAACAACTATGCCGGCTATGGCTTCAGCTATGTCTTCAGGAAATCGGCATGGGACAAGGCGCCCTTCCCGCATGTGAGATATGCGTCCGATTTCGGCTTTGTATCGGCGGCGATTGCAAAAGGCTGCCGATTCGATCATTTCGCCGATACCGAGGGCCTTTGCCTGCATGTCCTGCGCAAAGACAATATGTCCAAAAGCTTCCCGCAATATCTGTTGCCGGACTTCATGCTGGGAAAGCTTTTTGCGGCAGATCTGTCCGCGCTGCTGGAGGGTTGATGCCCGGCACTCGCTACCGCGGTTGGTTCCTGGCCATCCGGGACAGGCGGCGGATGTCTTACATATACAAGGGTGAGCTGCGCGAAGGCTGCGCGCACAGTCTGGGCCTGGACAAGGATGGCAAGGAGAAGGTTCTGGTTTGCCGCATCGTGCCGGGCCGGACCGCCAAGGCGCAATGGCGATGCTTGTCCGTGGAAGAGGCCGCGATCGCGGGGCCCGCTTATGGACCCTGGCTCGACCGTGACAGCGACAGGCAGCGCAAAAGCTGCATCACCGATGTCCATATCGACATCAACCGCAAGGCTGAACAGCGATTGGACTGGGGAATGACAAAGAAGAAGCCGAAGCCGGCAAAGGCCGGCGCGAAAGGCGCGGCCAAAAACAAAAAGCCCCGCACGCGCTAGCGTACGGGGCTTTTTTTGAATTGTGTTGGCGGGCTCTCCCCCCGTGCGCGGATGCGAACAAAGGGTTGACTTCAGTCCTTGGCAGACCTGGCAGCGTTCTACTCTCCCGCGGCTTGAGCCGCAGTACCATGGACGCAGAAGGCTTTGACGGCCGAGTTCGGAATGGGATCGGGTAGAATTCCTTCGCTATGACCACCAGGTCGGCAAAGGACTGAAGTCAAATCCGCTGACGCGGATTGCACGAGAATGAATACGACACTGACCGATATTTTCGTGTGGTTATGCCTGGTTTTGTTTCCAGACATGGAACGGTGCTGCTTGCGATCAAGCCAATCGAGCGATTAGTACCAGTAAGCTCAACGCATTGCTGCGCTTACACACCTGGCCTATCGACGGGGTAGTCTTCCCCGGCTCTCAAGCGAAACCTGGTTTTGAGGTGAGTTTCCCGCTTAGATGCTTTCAGCGGTTATCTCGTCCGTATTTAGCTACTCGGCTATGCCACTGGCGTGACAACCGATCCACCAGAGATACGTTCTTTCCGGTCCTCTCGTACTAGGAAAAAGTCCTCTCAAGTTTCGAACACCCACGGCAGATAGGGACCGAACTGTCTCACGACGTTCTAAACCCAGCTCA
>CAYFKU010000110.1:0-1756 GCA_964343955.1 uncultured Rhizobium sp.
GGGCATCTGCATCCCAATGACGCGGGCTATCGCGCTATGGGTGACAGCATCGACCTGTCCCTGTTCAAATCCCGCTAGTTATTTGGTCCCCAGCGCGAAGGACCAGAGCACCTGCCCCACCATGGCGGCGATATACTGCCGCCCGTCCACCATGTAGGTCATGGGGGTTGCCCGCCAGCTGTCATTGGTGCGGAAGCGATAGAGTGTCTTGCCGGTTTTGGCATCGACAGCGGCAAAATCACCGCCCACTTCGCCGTGAAACAGCAAGCCGCCGCCCGTGGTCAGCACGCCGGTATAATTGGTCTCCTGCGGGCCGGGCATCGGCTTCTCCCATACAATCTCGCCGGTCTCGATATTCAGGGCCCGCACAAGACGCAGACCCGGATCGGACGGATCGGGATTGTTGCCGAAGATACGGCCCTTGCTGCGATAGATGCCGCAATCCTCTGCCGCCATGACATAGAAAAGATTCGTGTTGGGATCATAGGCGGAAGGGTACCAGTTGGTGGCGCCACGAACGCCGGACAGGTCTTCACGCCCTCTTCGGTCGGGACATTGCCCGGCACCAGATGCGGCGCGCCCGTCTTGGGGTCGAAACCATCCACCCAGGTGATTTTTTTCACGAAGGGCTTGGCGAGCAGGAATTCGCCGGTGATGCGATCCAGCACATAGAAGACGCCGCTGCGCTGGGCGCTCATCAACAGCTTGCGCTTCTTGCCCTTCCACATCGCGTCGGCCAGCACCATGGGCTGGGTCGCATCCCAGTCATGGGTGTCGTAGGGCGTGAACTGGAAGTGCCACTTGAACTTGCCGGTCGCCGCATCCAGCGCCACGACCGAATTGGTATAGAGATTGGTGCCGCCCCGCTCGGACGGATCGGTATCCGGGAAGGGATTGCCCACCGCCCAATAGAGCGTTCCTGTTTCCGGATCATAGGAGCCGGTTTCCCAGGTGGCGCCGCCGCCGGTGGCCAGCGCGCGCCCGACCCAGGTTTCGGACAGGGGCTCGCCCGGCTTGGGGATGGTATAGAAGCGCCAGGCTTCTTTGCCGCTATTGGCATGGAAGGCAACGATGAAGCCGCGCATGGGGCTGTCGCCGCCGCCGATCCCGGTAATAACCAGATCGTTGACGATCATGACCGAGGCGGAGGTGTAGATCTTGCCCTTCTCGGACGGCTCGGCCAGCGGCTGCGACCACATCACCGCGCCGGTCAGCCGGTTCAGGCAGACCATATAGGCATCGTCGGAGGTGTAGAACAGCCGGTCGCCCAGGATGCCGACGCCACGATTGGGACCCGCCGCCGCCGGCGCCGGGGTGCGGAACGGCCCGCCGCCGCGCGCACCGGGAAGGCGCTGCACGCCAAGCCCGTTGGTGCGCGGCGTGCACCAGATGCTCAGCCCGGTTTTGGCGTCCAGGGCACAGACCTGCGGTCCGCCCGTCACATACATGATGCCGTCCACCACGATCGGCTCGCCTTCCAAGCCCACCCCGCCGGGGATAAAGGCCCATTGCGGCTGCAACTTCTTCACATTGGCGAGATTGATCTGGTTCAGCGGGCTGTAATGGTTGCCGTCGCGCCGCCCGTTATAGGTGGGCCATTCGCCCGGCCTGGGATGCATGATGGCGGCAATCTCGGACGCTGTCGGCGGCGGCACATCATGCTGCAAGGGTCCGGCATTGATGCCGCCCAGAGTGCCCAGATAGGCGAGCAGGTCCCGGCGTTCGGCGGCGCTGCCGTGGAAGACCGGCATATAAG
>CAYFKU010000110.1:1766-2678 GCA_964343955.1 uncultured Rhizobium sp.
GCATATAAGAGGTTTTCTGCTGCGTGATGGAAGCGATCTGCTCCTGGGGCAGCATCCGGAATTTGCCGCCCAGCGTCTGCAGCGCCACCTGATGTTCGGTGCGGCGGCGGGCAAATCCGCGCAGCTTTTCGCCCGACTTCAAAGTCACATCCTGCAGCGCCCATTGGAAATCGGCGCAGAAGGCCCAGCCCGGGCAGATATTCATCTGCTTGGTGCCCATCATCGAGGTCGGATTGTCCAGCCAGCGTTCCAACTCAGCCCGTGTTGAGCGTGCGGCGATGGCGGACAGATCGGGCCCATTGGAGGCGCCGCGGCCGCGCACCATATGGCAACCGCCGCAGCCGCCCGCACCGAAGAAATAGGCTTCGCCAGCCGCGACCTGTTCGGGCGGAGCCGCCTGCAGCCCCGATATATTCAGCGAATGGAGCCAGGCCGCCAGCCGCGTCACCTCGGCCTGCGGCAGGTTCGGGAAGGGCGGCATGGCGCGCTGGCCGCTGCGAATGATGGTGGCAATCCCGGCCGCATCCAGGGTGCGAAGATGGACATTATCGACCAGCGCGGGCGCGCGGTCGCCGCCGCCCGCATTCTCGCCGTGGCAGCCGGCGCAGGTGGCATTGAAATCTCGTATGGCCTGGGCAGTGTCCGCGGCACTGAGGGGCGCTTCCTGGGCCCGGACATGGGTGGAAAGCTGGAACAACACAACGGCGGCGGCGCAGGCCGTTGCCAGGGCCAGGGCAAATTTCTTCACAGGATATCTTCCCACTTTTGGCGCGTTCAGGTCAGGCTGGGCTGGTCCGGCGAACGCTTCACCCACTTATAGGCCGCCACGGAATTTTTCCAAAAATACTTCTCGGCGGCCTGACGGCCCTTGCCGGCGAAATATTCCCGCACCAGCGCCACCGTGTCGGGAAC
>CAYFKU010000110.1:2688-5880 GCA_964343955.1 uncultured Rhizobium sp.
CGGCAGCGACTGGCCCAATGCCGTCGGCGTGTCGGAAGTTCCCGACACGCCGACGGCATTGGGCCAGTCGCTGCCGAACAGGACACGGTCTTCGCCGAAATAGCCCATCAAGGTATCCAGCCGGGTCTTGTGCGGCGCCAGCCCCCGCTCGATCAGGGGCGGCGGCGCATCCTGGCCCGGCGCGGGCCGCGGGCCGGTGCGGACGGGATGGACGATCTCGGACAGTTTGGTCCACATATTCTTGCGCTGGGAGATTTCCTTCAGCACGGCATCATAGGCCGCCTGATTGTCGGGCGTGGGATCCAGGGCCGGCAGATGGTCCAGCACGATCCGCAGCTCCGGCACCTTGTCATTCACCTTCACCGCCGCCTGCAGCAGGGCGACATTCTGGTTTGCCGTCTCCAGCACAAGGTCATGCTGGGCCATCAGCTTCAGGCCCTGGATGAAGGCCGGATTGTCCACCTCACGGACCATGTCATAGGTCCAGAGATTGCCGTAGCGAATGCCGCGGAAGAGCGGGTTGCGCGCAAAGCGCTCCAGATATTCGGCGAATTCCGGTTTCTCGGGGCGCAGATTGCCGATGGTGCCGACCATCAGCGGCTCGGGCTGGATGGTTTCCAGCACCCAGAGATTGTCTTCCAGCCAGGGGCTGGCATCGACCTCGATCACGCCTACGATGCCCAGCGGCTTGGCGATTTTGGCATACATGGAGGGCAGCGCCACGCCCCCCGGGAACGAGCGGCCTCCCTTGTAGGGCGCGCCTTGCGGCCGCGTGGCATCGAACAGATGGATGTGGCAGTCGATGATGGGAATGTCGTCCACCCGAGCCGCAGCCGCCGGGGTCGACGCCGCCACGGCCATGGCCGTGCTTCCAGCCAGAAATTTTCTGCGGTCGCACGTCATGTCGAACTCCTCATTGCCGTGGGCGAAATTCGCATTGCCGGCCATTCTGTCAATCGAAATTACCGCGCCTTACTCTCAGATATTGAGAGGGCTGTGCAGCAGCCCGTTACAGTTCGGCAATCCCCAGCGGCGCCGGCATCTCCCCTTCCCTCGCCCGCGCTTCCATCCGGCAATAGGCGGCCTCGATGCCGCGGACGAAACGGTCCATGTCGAACAATGGGGCGGTGCGGCGTGCCCGCGCCAGCTTCTGCCTGACCTCCGTCAGCCGCTCCGGGTTCCGGGCCAGCGACAAGGCGATCGCTTCATAGTCCTCGATGGTCGCGGCGATCATCTCGTTCAGGCCGAGGTTTGCAAGAAAACTGCCGCATACACGCGAGACAAAACTGCGCCCCTGAAGGCTGACGACGGGAAGTCTGGCCCAGAGCGCATCGCTGGCGCTGGCATGGGCATTGTACGGCCAGGTGTCCAGAAACAGGTCCGCCTGCGCCAGGCGCCCAAGGTGACGGGCGAAATCGGGCATCCGTCCCGCAAATTGCAATCGGTCGGAATCGATGCCGCGCCTGCGCTCATATCCCCGCAACCGATCGTTCATCGCCCCGCCGCCATCGCGAATCCACAACAGGCTGCCGGGAACCGCATGCAGCAGCCGCATCCAGACATCGAACATCACCGGACGGATTTTATGACTGGCGTTGAAACAGCAGAAAATGAAGGCATCCTCCGGCAGGCCCAACGCCTTTCGCGTCATGGCTTCCGGCTCCGGCATATCCGGATCGCTGGGCCAGAAACATTGCGGCAACTGGACGATGCATTCGGCAAGCGCGGGCGCCAGGTCGAAAGGCGTGACCTGGGGATCGCCGATAATATAATCGACGAAATCCGCGCCCATGGTGCCGGCATAGCCCAGAAAGGTGGCGATCACCGGCGCGGGGCGCTGCGCCAGAATTGCGGGTCGCCAGCCCATGGTCTGGCCGTTCAGGTCCACCAGAATGTCGATTTCGGCCTCGCGGATCAGACGGGCCGCTTCACCGCTGCCCATGCCGCCCAGGCTGATGAAACGGTCGCAGGCCCGCGCGACGCGCTGCAATCTGGCGCTGCCATCGTCGCGGCCGGTGAAAAATCCGAAGATCTCGAAGCGGCCGCGGTCATGCCGTTCCAGCAAGGCAACGATCTGGGACGATACGGGGTGATCGCCGAAATCAGACGACAGATAACCGATGCGGATGCGCGAATGGCCATGGGGTTTGGGGGACGGATGGCCGGCCGGCACGGCATCGGCCAGCGTGCGCTTCAGATTCAGTTCGGCGCAGCGCCGCTGCAGGCGCGCATCGTCCGACAAGGCCAGCATGGTCAAGGGTGGCACCACCAGGCTTCCCTGCCCCAGCCTGGCGACCAGCACCGGCAGCAGCCGCTCCACCTCCGGCCAATCGCAGGCACGCAGGGCGGCCGAGACCAGATGTCCCAATGCATCGACATGGTCGGGGTCGAGCTGCACCGCGCGCGCCAGCATCTTCTGCGCTTCGTCAAAGCGGCTGAGGGCCAGAAGCATGGCGCCGGCATTGTAGAAACCGCGCGCATCCTCGGGCCTGAGCTGCAGCACCGGCCGCAGGCTTTCCAGCGCATCCTCGAAGCGCCCCAGCGCCTGCAACGCGCCGGAGCGATTGTTCCAGGCATCGGCGAATTGCGGCCGCAGACGGACCAGCGCATCCAGACTTTCCAGCGCGTCCCGCCAGCGCTGCAGGCGGATCAGGCCGAATGCGCGATTGTAGAGAGCCTGCGCATGATCCGGTTCCAGCGCCAGGCATCTGTCATAGGCCGCCAGGGCGCCCGTCACATCGCCGGCGGCCATCCGCGCATTTCCTTGCCGGCAATGCTGTTCCGCGCTTTCCATCTTCCCGGCAACTATAGACTGGACGGACCGTCCCCGGCATGACCTACTCGCCCGAAACAGGGACGTCCAGCGGCACGGGACATCCAGGGGAACGACATGAAGAAGTATTCTTATCTTGCTGCGATCGGTTGCTGGGCTTGCATCGCGCCGGCATGGGCGGACACGCGCGAGGACGTGATGGCCGCCATGCAACGCTGTTCGGTGATGCAGGATGACCGGACGTGGCTGGAATGCACCTATGGCGCACAGCAACTGATGCGGGCCAAGCTGGGGCTTGCGCCCGCGCCCGATTATCAGCAGCGGCTTGTGCCGCCCGCGCCCGCGGGGCGCGCGCCCCTCGCGTCCCTGCCGCCCCCTGTCCAGCCGGCGGCGGCGCCGCCGGCTGGACAGGGGGCGGC
>CAYFKU010000111.1:0-798 GCA_964343955.1 uncultured Rhizobium sp.
ATGCGGGAAATCGCCGGGCTCGACCTCCAGATAGGCGGCCGACAGCAGCCGGGTCAGGTTCAGATACCCTTTCTCGCTTTGCGCCAGCAGCGGCACATGCGGGGGCTTTTTGCGCGAGCCGGTCTGCAGCGGATTACGGGCATGGAACTCCACCGACAACGAGGTGCCGATGATCGGCTGGACCCCGTTCTTGATCAGCGTTTCGGAGATCTCATAGACCCCGAAGAGATTGTTGGTGTCGGTGACGGCGACCGCGGGCGTCCCGGCCTCGCGCGCCAGACCCGGCAGCTCCTTGGGCCGGACCGCCCCTTCCAGCAGCGAATAGGCGCTTCTGACGCGCAGATGGACGAAGCCGGGCATGCCGAAATTTCCGAAAATCGCGGGGCGATTATCGCCTGACGCGCCGGTCAGCGGGGGAATGACACCCCGCTATCCACAGCGATGCGATGGATCGCCTTCAGATCGGAAGGTGGTTCAGCGCGGCATGCGCCCCGCTGGCCAGCACGAAGGCCGATACCATGAAAAGAACCAGTCCCGCCGCCGCCGCCGCATCCTTGACCCACATGATCGCGATCTCCCCTTTGCTCGGGGTTTGTTCTAGTTTGGTTCTTGTCGGAACGCAAGAACAAAACGTGATCGTTTTTCCTGCCAACCGCCGCGCATAAGCAGACAAGCGTCCGCACACGGATCAGTTGCCGGAAAGGGAAATACCGCTGGATTTCAAGGCACTTGCCGGCAGAGGTTAACAACCTGGATGTCAGCGCGGCGGTTGGCAGGAAAAACGATCACGTTTTGTTC
>CAYFKU010000111.1:808-5868 GCA_964343955.1 uncultured Rhizobium sp.
GAACAAAAAGGGATCGAATTTTCCTGCCAGACGCCGCGCATAGGCAGACAAGCGTCCGCACACGGATCAGTTGCCGAAAAAATGAAATATCGCTTCGTTTCAAGGTACTTGCCGGCAGAAGTTAACAACCTGGGTGTCAGCGCGGCGCCTGGGTGCCCTGGATCAGCCTGCCCTGGTGGAGCAGGAAGGCGCGGTCCATCCGGGCCGCCAGTTCGAAATTGTGGGTGGCGATCAGCGCCGCCAGGCCCTGGGCCCGGGTGATGGCGATCAGGGCCTCGAACACCCCGCCCGCGGTCTTGGGATCCAGATTCCCCGTGGGCTCGTCGGCCAACAGAATGCGCGGCCGGTTGGCCAGGGCGCGGGCGATCGCCACGCGCTGCTGCTCGCCCCCCGAAAGCTGGGAGGGCCGGTGCGTCAGCCGTTTTCCCAGGCCCAGCACGGTCAGCAGCCGCTCGGCCTCTTTCGCCGCCTGGGCGCGCGAGGCGCCCGCGATCATCTGCGGCAGCACCACATTCTCCAGCGCATCGAATTCCGGCAACAGGTGATGCGCCTGATAGACAAAACCGATAGCGGTGCGGCGGATGGCCGTGCGTTCGGAATCGGGCAGGCGCGAGGCGGCAACGCCCTCGACATAGATCTCGCCGCTGGTCGGTGCTTCCAGAAGGCCCGCAATATGCAGCAGCGAAGATTTGCCGGCGCCGGACTGGCCGACCAGCGCCACGATCTCGCCCGCCTTCAGGCTCAGGTCCAAGCCGCTAAAGACTTCCAGTTGGCCCTCGCCTTCGCGATAGCGCCGGGTGATGGCGTCAAGCTTCAGCACCTCACTCATAGCGAAGCGCCTCGACCGGATCGAGCCGGGCCGCCCGCCAGGACGGATAAAGCGTCGCCAGGAAGGTCAGCACCAGCGCCATCACCACCACCGAAGCGACCTGGCCGGGCGCCATTTCCGCCGGCATCCGCGACAGGAAATAAATGGTGGGATCGAACAGGGGCGTGCCCGTCAGCCTGGAAAGAGCCTGGCGCAGGCTTTCTATATTGGCGCAGAACAGCACGCCGATCGCAAAACCGATGACCGTGCCGGTAACCCCGATGCTGGCGCCGGCGATGAAGAAGATGCGCATTACCGCACCACGGCTGGCCCCCATGGTGCGCAGGATGGCGATGTCGGCGGATTTGTCCTTCACCAGCATGATCAGGCCGGAAATGATGTTCAGCGCCGCCACCAGGATGATCAGCGACAGGATCAGGAACATCACATTGGCTTCGACCTGTATGGCTTCGAAGAAGGCGCTGTTCAGGTCCTGCCAGGGCACGGCGCGAGCGGCCCCTCCGGCGGCCTGTGTCAGGGCGGGCAGCAGGTCCATGTCCTTTTCCGGATCGGTCAGCATCACCTCGATGCCGCTGACCGTATCGCCGTAATTGAAATAGGCCTGCGCCTCGTCCAGCGGCATGAAGATATAATTGTTGTCATAGAGCGTGTTGCCGACCCGGAAGGCCGAGATGATACGATAGGTCTTGACCCGCGGGGTGGTGCCGAAGGGCGTGATATTGCCCTTGGGCGCCAGAAGGGTGATCTCGCCCCCGACACGCAGGCCCAGCTTGGCGGCCAGACCCGCGCCCACGATCACCACATCGTCGCCCTTGAAATAGTCCAGGGTGCCGGGCAGCAGCTTGGGCGCGACGACATCGGTCCTGGCCAGGTCGGCGGCGCGGATGCCCCGCACGATCACGCCGGTATTGACGTTGTTCTGGCTAGCCATCACCTGGCCGTCCACGATCGGCGCGGCCCGGACCACGCCGGGAACCTTCAGCACCCGCATCGTGACCTGGTCGTAACCGGGCATGCGCCCCATCTGGGACTGGATGGTGACATGGCCGGACAGGCCCAGGATGCTCTTCAGCAGTTCCACCTTGAAGCCGTTCATCACCGACATGACGATGATCAGGGTCGCCACCCCCAGCGCGATGCCGATCAGCGAAAAGAGCGAAATGACGGAAATGAAGCTTTCCTGGCGCTTGGCGCGCAGATAGCGCAGCGCGATCATCCATTCGAATGGCGCGAAAATGCCCGTGCTTCCGGGGGCCTGGCGGGGGGCAGAGTCTGGCATGCGGGCACCGTAAGGGGCCTATGCCAGCCCGTCCATATAAACCGGGGCACAAAGCCTTGCGCGCCCTGCGGCCCGGCCCCATACCCCTTCCCGCGATGTTCCCCCACGATTCCCCTGCCCGCGCGGAAATCACCGGATTGCGGCGGCTTGAGCTGATCGCTCTGTTCGGCGTGCTGACGGTTTTTACCCCCATCGGCATCGATCTCTATCTGCCGGCCCTGCCCACCATCGCGGCCGAATTCAACGCCCCCATCGCGGCAATCGAACATTCGCTGGCGACGTTCTTCCTGGGCCTCTGCCTGGGCCAGGCCGCGGTAGGCCCCATCTCGGACCGTTTCGGCCGCCGCTGGCCGATATTGATCGGCTTGGGCCTTTACATATTGGGCGCCACCGCCTGTGCGCTGGCGACCGATCCCATCACGCTGGATATCGCGCGCTTCGTGGAAGCGGTGGGCGGCTGCACCGGCACGGTGCTGGCGCGCGCCTGCGTCCGCGATCTGTTTCCGCCGCAGGAGGCCGCGCGCATCTTCGCCCAGATGCTGCTGATCCTGTCGGTGTCGCCGCTGTTCGCGCCCTTTGTCGGCGGCTGGATGCTGCCGCTGACGGGCTGGCGCAGCCTGTTCTGGCTGCAGGCGGCCTCGGCGCTGCTGACGGTCGGCGTGGTGTGGAAATTGCTGCCCGAAAGCCATCCCGGTTCGGACCGGCGGCTGCATCCCTTCCATGTGCTGATGGATTACTGGAACATTGCCCGCGACCGGCGCTTCCATCGCTTCGTGCTGCCCGCCACCCTGACCGGCGCGGGGCTCTATGTCTTTCTCACCGGCTGGCCGCATGTGGTGATCGACATTTTCCGGGTGCGGCCGGAATATTTCGGTTTCACATTTGTGTTGAACGGCATCGGACTGGTGGTGTTCAGCCAGGGCAGCGCCCGCTGGCTGAAGAACCATCCCGGCGAGCCCCTGTTCTTCGCCTGCCTTGCCACCAACGCCACCGCCGGGGTGCTGGCGATGGTCTTCGGCTGGATGGGCTGGGGCGCCCTGCTGGGACTTTTGCCCTTTACCTTCATCTATTGCGCCATGATCGGGTCGATCAACGCCACGGGTTCGGGCCTGGCCATGCATCACTACGGCCATGCCGCCGGCATGGCGTCGGCCCTGATCGGCATTTTCCTCTATGGCGGCGGCACCCTGGCCTCGGCCCTCATGGGCGCCTTTCCCACCCCCGCCACGCCTTTGCCCCTGACCGGCCTGATGGCGCTGTTCGGGATCGCCGGCGTGACCATGTATCTGTTGTTACGCCCGCGCCCGGCGGGGTAAGAACGGCCATCCTTCGACACCAGGCTTTCCCGGAGATTTCTCCATGCAACGCGCCCTCGACATCAATCGCAGCCGGTTCGCCGACTGGTACCAGGCCGTGGTGCGCGATGCCGACATGGCCGAGACCAGCCCTGTGCGCGGCGCCATGGTGATCAAGCCCTGGGGCTATGGCGTCTGGGAACAGATCCAGCAGGAACTGGACCGCCGCATCAAGGCGACCGGCCACGAGAACTGCTATTTCCCCATGTTCATTCCGCTCTCCTTCATCGCCAAGGAGGCCGAGCATGTCGAAGGCTTTGCCAAGGAAATGGCGGTGGTCACCCATCATCGCCTCAAGAGCATCGACGGCAAGCTGCAGCCCGATCCCGAGGCCAGGCTGGAAGAACCGCTGGTGGTGCGCCCCACCTCCGAGACCATCATCGGCGACGCCTTTGCGCGCTGGGTGCGTTCGCATCGCGACCTGCCGCTCTTGATCAACCAGTGGGCCAATGTCGTGCGCTGGGAAATGCGGCCGCGCCTGTTCCTGCGCACCACAGAATTCCTCTGGCAGGAAGGCCATACCGCCCATGCCAGCGAAGCCGATGCGGTGGAAGAAACCAGGAAGATGCTGGAAGTCTATCGCAGCTTTGCCGAGGACGTCCTGGCCATGCCGGTGATCGCCGGCGAGAAGCCGGAAAATGAGCGCTTCCCGGGCGCGGTGAACACCTATTCCATCGAAGCGATGATGCAGGACGGCAAGGCGCTGCAGGCCGGCACCAGCCATTTCCTGGGCACGCATTTCGCGCAAGCCCAGAACATCAAGTTCCAGGACGATGCCGGCACGGTCACCCTGTGCAACACCACAAGCTGGGGCGTTTCCACCCGCCTGATCGGCGGCGTGATCATGACCCATGGCGACGATGACGGCCTGCGCCTGCCGCCCGCCATCGCGCCCAGGCAGATCGTGGTTGTGCCGATGTTGCGCGACAAGCCCGAAGATGCCGATGTGCTGGCATATTGCGAAAGCCTGGTGGCGGCGCTGAACAGGCAAAGCGTCTTCGGCCAGCCGCTGCGCGCCCATCTGGACATCAAGAAGATCAAGTCGGCGGAAAAGCGCTGGAACTGGGTGCGCCGCGGCGCGCCCATCATCATCGAGATCGGCCCGCGCGACGCCGCCAACGGCCAGGTCACTTTCATGCGCCGCGACACGCTGCGCGACGGCGACAAGGTCAAGTCCATCGCCATGTCCCGGCAGGAATTCCTGGAAGAGCGCGCGGTGCAGCTTCTGGCCGAGATCCAGCATGCGCTCTTTGCCGAGGCCAAGGCGCGGCTGGACGCCAATATCAAAAGCGGCGTCACCGACTGGAAGGGCGTGGAAGACTATTTCGCCGGCGGCGATGACGAATTCAAAGGCTGGCTGAAGGTGAGCTGGTCAAAGCCGACGGGCGCCGAGCTGGAAGCGGTGGACAACAGGCTGAAAGCCCTGAAGCTCACCATCCGCAACGCGCCGCTTGAGCAGCCGGACAGCTTCGCCCCCTGCCTGTTCACCGGCAAGCCCGGCGTGGAAGAGATCCTGATCGGGCGGGCTTACTAGCGCCGCCACCAGCAGAACCAGCGACAGCCGCAGTCCCAATCTTGTGAAATAAAATTGCGCTTG
>CAYFKU010000112.1:0-5730 GCA_964343955.1 uncultured Rhizobium sp.
GGCGGCGGGGCGGGCTGGGCAGAGGCCATTTGCGGCCCGGGCATTGGAGCAGGGATCGGCGCCGGAATCGGTGCGGGCTGCAATGCCGGCCTGGGCGTGGATTGCGACACGGCCAGACCCAACTGCGCCCGCATGGGATTGGCGGCGGCATAATAGCAGTCCAGCCAGGCGCGTTCGGCCGCCACGCGCATGCATCCGACGGCATTCGTCACCACCTGGCTGCGCAGGGCTTCGTCATGCGGCGCGCCGCCTTGTGGCGGCGCCGTGGCGAGCTGAATCTGCGCCGCCAGGGCGGGCGCCAGACCCAGGCCGGCTCGCACCGGCTGGGCGGCGCCATAGAAACAGTCCAGCCATTGACGGGAATCGGCGATCACGCCGCAGCGAACGGCTCCGGCAAGCGCATCGTCACGGGGCCGCGCTTGCGCGGAAGCCGTCATACCCAGAATTGCAGGCACCAAAAGCCAGATGTGACGCATATCTTTCCCTTCTGCGGCCGCTGATGCGCGCGGTCGCATGACCCTGTCTTTCGAATAGAAACAAAATCGCGGCGCTGGGGCAACCGCATCCCGGTCAAGCCCCTGTGAAATGCAGATTTTCCGCTATTTTTTTGCGCGCTGCGCCATCTGCCTGGCGGGGTCGAAATGGATGCGCTGCATTCCGTCGGCGCTCAGCTCCTTTGCGCCCGCGGGAAGACCGTTGGCCTTCAGCAGATAGGCCACGATATCGGCGTTGGCCGCTGGGCTCAGCGCGCCGGGACGGTCCAGCGGCATGGCATGGGAGACGTAATCGAACAGCGCATCCAGGGTGGAACCGGACCAATAGGGCATGAAACGCCCCACCAGCGGCGGGATTTCAAAAGTGCCCGACAAGTCGGCGCCATGGCAGCGCCCGCAATTCTGCATGTAGGCGATGCGCCCGCGCCCCGCCTGGGCGTCGGTATAGACACCGTCCCAGGTTGACTGGCGAGTCTGGGCCGTCGCGCTGCCCGCAACCAGAAGTAATACCGTGCCCAAAAGGCGTGAGTGTTTCAGCAGGTGCCGTCGGTTCATCAAAGCCCATCCCCAAGCGGTATTGGCCGAGTTTGGCATCAGTTGGGGCCATGCCGTCAATGGCGCCCTGCGGGCAAAACACAGGCGCTCGCAAAAATGAGGCGGGAGCGCCTCTGCACAGGGCGCCGGGGTTGCCACACACGCCATTCCCCAACAAACTCGCGCGGAGCTGAAAGAGGGGATCGATGATGGCGACTCAGCACAAGGCACAAGGTGGTCGGGCGTTGGCGGCCCTGGCGCTTCTGCTCATGGTGGGGGCCGCGCAGGTCGATGCGCAACCGGTCACCCAGGCGGATATCCTCATCACCAACGGTCATGTGGTGGATGGCGCGGGTGGCCCCTGGATGCAGGCCAATGTCGCGATCACCGGCGACCGGATTTCCTATGTCGGCCGCGCCCCGGTCAAGGCCAAGCGCGTGATTGATGCCGCGGGCAAGATTGTCTCCCCTGGCTTTATCGACATGCATTCCCATTCCGAGTTCGGCCTGGCCCTGGATGGCCGCGGGCTGAGCAAGGTCACGCAGGGCGTCACCACCGAGGTTATGGGCGAACACCTGTCGGCGGGGCCGGTGCTCGGTCCGGCGGTGGACGATCCCATGATGGTGACGCCGCCGGTCAAGCGCACTTGGACCACGCTGGGCGGATTTTTCGACTATCTGACCAAGAAGGGCATCGGCCCGAATGTCGCCTCCTATGTTGGCGCCGGCCAGGTGCGCGCCTCCGTGATGGGCTATCAGAACCGTCAGCCCACGCCGGCGGAAATGGACAAGATCAAGCAGCTTATCCGCCAGGGCATGGAGGAGGGCGCCTTCGGCCTCTCCAACGGCATGTCCTATGTCCCCAACATGTTCTTCAACACCGCGCAGCTTATCGAATTGTGCAAGGTGGCGGCGGGCTATGGCGGCATCTTCACCATCCATATCCGCAACGTGAAACCGGGCGATCCGCCCGATACCGGCCTGAAAGAAGCGATCGCGATCGCCAAGGGCGCCCACATACCTTTGGAGGTATTCCACCTGGGCGCCAGCGCCGGCATGAATCCGGATGCCTTTATCAGGGATGTGCAGCAGGCCCGCGCCGATGGCGTCGATATCACGGGCAATTCCTATCCCTATGAAACGGGATGGACCTATCTGACGCAGTCCCTGCCGGCCTGGGCGCAGGAGGGCGATTCCGCCGCCATCGTGGCGCGGCTGCAGGCGCCAGACAGCCGGGCCCGCGTGCTTGCCGAGATGAAGGACCGCGATTTCTCCACCCTGAAAGTGGCGTCGGTGAATCCGCAATTCGACGGCAAGCTGCTGACCAGGATTGCGGGCGAAATGAAAGTTACGCCGCAGGAAGCGTTGCTGAATATTCTGGTCAAGATGAAAGGCGAGGGTTTCCAGATCGGAATGCCCACCGGCAAGCGGGCCGCGATCGTCACCCAGATGCTGAACAATCCCTGGATGGATATCGGGTCCGACGGCATTGCCCTGCCGGCCAATGTGCGTACGTCCTTTGGCAGCCCCCATCCCCGTTCCTTCGGCAGCAGCACCCGGCTGCTGGCGGAATATGTCCGCGAGAAGAAGGTGTTCACGATCGAGGAGGCGGTGCGCAAGATGACCTCCTTGCCCGCCAACCGGCTGGGCCTGGCCGACCGCGGCTTGCTCCGTCAGGGCATGAAGGCCGATGTCGTGGTGTTCGATCCGGCGACGGTCAAGGACCAGGCCACCTATGAGAATCCGGCCCAGTATTCGACGGGCATTGCCTGGGTTCTGGTGAACGGGCAGGCTGTGGTTGCCAATGGCAAGCCGACCAACGCCACGCCTGGCCGTGTGTTGCATGGGCCCGGTTACAAGGGCTCGGCACCCTAAGAAGGAGACAGCGCTATGGTTCTTCGCCAGCAGCTTCTGGTTTCCGCCATGGCGGCGAGCCTGGCGGGCTTTGCCCAGCCGGCGGCGGCCGCGCCCTGGGTGAAAGGCTTTGTGGTGGGCGCTTACGAATATGCCTTTCGGTATGGCGGGCGGGCCGATTTCAGCCGCGCGGGCGAGATCGAGCCGGGCGTGGATTGTCCCCGTGGGGCCTCGGTGCATTTCGCGCAGGAGGAGCGCACCAGGGTGGCCATCGCGCGCCAGAAATGGCGTTCCCAGCAGGAGATTGACTGGATCACGGCGCCTCCGGGGCTGGACAATGTGCGCGCGCCGAACCTGACCCGCTTTTACATTTGGGACCGCGCCCTGTCGCGGCGTGGCTACAAGAAAGAGATCGAGACCTATGTGAACCCCTGGGCCGCCGACGATCCCGGCCAGCCGCAGGTCACCGGGCTGATCGGCGACGGGTTCAATCTGGACGGCAGGATCAATGCCGGCGATTTCGTCAGTCCCGATGGAGAGCGCGGCATCGACAATGCGCTCTATCGCGCCTGGGGCTGCGACGCGCCCTGGCGCGGCAACGGCAATGCCACCCTGGATCTTCGCGCCAACGACAAGATGCAGGACGGCCTCTATACGATGGTTATCCGCATCTCGGGCAATCAGGACCCGCTGAATGACAGCGATGCGACAGTCGAGATCGGCTATTCACCCGACCGCATCGTGCGTGATGCCCGCAACAATGTCGCGCTGGATTATTCCTATCGCATCCTGCAGCCGGCCCAATATACGAAGCTTAAGGCCAGGATCGTGAACGGCACGGTGGAGACCGAACAGGTCGCGCATCTGCATTCGCCGCGCATCGCCTGGTTCTACGACCAGACAGGCGACACCAATTTCACCGATGGCCGTATCCGGCTTTCCATCGCGCCTGACGGGCGCAGCGCCACCGGCCTGATGGGCGGCTATCGCAACTGGCGCGACCTTTATGCCGAGAACACATTTGCCCAGGATGGGGGCCAGCAGGGCATCCGCGAACATGAGGATCATGTGGCGCTTTATTACGCCCTCCGCCGCAACGCCGACGGCATGTACAATCCCAGGACCGGCAAGTTCGACGGCATCTCCACCGCCTATCGCATCCGCATGACGTCGGCCTATGTGGTCGATCCCGACAAGCCGATGGAGGTGCCCAAGCTGGCGCTTGAGGAGGACCGCAAGCTCGCCTTCGAACAGACCAGGGAGGCGGTCATCAAGGGGGCCGAGACCCGGGTGCCGCAACTGGTTCCACCCGGCACGACCGAAGATGCGGTCGGCATCACGGAAAGCCTGCTGGACGATCTTCCCAGCGCCGATTATTTCCTTAAGACCCTCTATCGCCAGCACTATCCCGGCGAGGACGAAAACGGCATCCCGCCCTGGATGCAGGATTTCTACAACAAGTCGCGGCCGCTCAAGCCCACGCCGAAGAAGCCCGACCAGCAGGTCAGTGCCGTGGGGCGGATCCGCCTTGCCAAGCCCTGATCCATGCCCTTGCGCCCGGCGGTCAGAGACGTAATCTCTGCGCCGGACCACGCATTCCGGGGGGGGTATGCTTTGGTAAAATCGGAAAGTCAGAAGCGTGAGGACGAAGTCCTTTTGCGCATGCTCAAGACGCCGCCCAAGCCGCATGTCGATATGAAGCTGAAGGGCAGGAGCCCCGCCAAGGGCACCAAGGGCGGCGAATAAATATTCCGTAGGCGGAGGTTCCGGCGCGCCGCGCGGCGCCCCGATCCGTCAGAGCGGAACGCCCATCTTCATGGCCTCGCGAATATGGTGCGCCATGAACCACGCTGTTTTGTAGGTGATGCCCAATATGTGGGCCATCTGGCGCACCGACATGTTTTCACTGCTGCAGAGAAGGTGATTGGCGCGCAGCCAGATATTCAGCGGCACTTTCGAGCCTTCATAGACGGTGCCGACCGTGACGCTGAAAGGCTTCTTGCATGCGTTGCACCAATAGACTCCAGGCCGGGTCGATTTGCCCTTGAGAGCCGTGGCTTTGCCGGTGATTCGGCAATGCGGACAGACCGGACCGTCCTGCCAGAGCAAATTCTCCAGATATTTTCGCGCCGCCTCTGCATTGGTGAAGCGGCTGTGTGATTTTGGTGACATCTCCCCTAACCCCTTATTGTGTCACTCGAAATATTTTTATCGGCTACCTAATGTATGCTTAATTGCTACGTCAAGTACACAAATACGGCTTGCCGGGCGCCCAACTTGGCGGATTGGCCCTTGCAGTTCAGCAGGTTGTCCGCTCAAATAAAATTAAGAAGGTAAAAATCCTATAACTGGGGGCTAAAATGAATCATGGTCGTACGAGTGCGCGCCTGTCCAAAACCAGGGCGCGTCTTGCAGGTGGCGCTGCGATCCTTGCGCTAAGCACTGGCGCCGCGATGGCCCAGGAAGGCGTCGAGCAGGTCGTGGTCTCCTCGACCCGTTTGCAAGCCGCGGGCTTCGATGCGCCGACGCCGACAACGGTGATCAGCGCCGCTGACCTGCAGGCCCAGTCCAAGCCCAACGTCTTTGACTCGTTGAAAGACCTGCCCGCCCTGCAGGGTTCGACCGGCGCCGCGGCCCAGGCCGGTACAACCTCTAACGGCCTGATCGGTCTCTCCGCCCTCGGCATGCGCGCTCTGTCGCCGCTGCGTACCCTGACCCTGATGGACGGTCAGCGCGTCGTTGCCGCCAACCTGAACGGCGTAGTGGACGTCAGCATGCTCCCGCAGATGCTGGTCCAGCGCGTTGGTCTTGAAGCCTTCATAACGCTTGTCGGTAACGAAGTTGACGAC
>CAYFKU010000113.1:0-5699 GCA_964343955.1 uncultured Rhizobium sp.
AAGCGGATCTGGGGGTCCGGGGCTGCCCGGTCGGCATGGCGATCCCAGGAAACGAAAGCGCCGGTACCGACCTGATCAAGAACGCCAACACCACCTTCCTGATCGGCAAGCCGTTGCGCCGGGACCTGGAGCGGGTCCTGGGGCGGACAGTGCGGCTGGCCAATGACGCCAACTGTTTTGTGCTGTCCGAAGCCAGCGACGGCGCGGCGGCGGGCGCAGCCAGCGCATTCGGGGTCATCGCCGGCACGGGCGTGGGCGGCGGTCTGGTGGTGAATGGCCGGCTGGTAAACGGGGCGCATGGCATTGGCGGGGAATGGGGGCACATTCCCCTGCCCGCGCCATCCATCGAAGAAGTGGAGACCGCGCCGCTCTGCTATTGCGGCAAGCGCGGCTGTCTGGAGGTCTGGTGCAGCGGTCCCGGACTGGCGGCCGATTTCAGGCGGGTTTCGAGCCAGGACCGGAAGGCGGAAGACATCGCGGCATCGGACGGCGCGCAAGAGCGCGCTGCAATGGACCGCTGGGTGGACCGTTTCGCACGGGCGCTGGCGACGGTGGTGAATATCCTGGATCCCGAAGTGATCGTGCTGGGCGGCGGCCTATCCAATATCGAGCGCATCTATCGCGACCTGCCGCCCCTGGTGGAGAAATACGCCTTCAATCTGGGCGCACAGCCCAGGATCGTGAAGAACATGCACGGCGACTCCAGTGGCGTGAGAGGCGCCGCCTGGTTGTGGCCGGAATAAAGGACTGGCCCGCCTTTTGCCGCGACTGCCTGTCGGATGCGACGGCCGATCAACCCTGCCCGTCCTGCGGCTCGACCCGCATTCTGGCCCATCCCGAGCTGGACCGGCTGGCGATCGCCCATATGGACTGCGATGCCTTCTATGCCGCCATCGAGAAACGGGACGATCCTTCGCTGAATGACAAACCGCTGATCGTCGGGGGCGAGACGCGGGGCGTTGTCTCAACCGCCTGCTACATTGCCCGCACCTATGGCGTGCGCTCGGCCATGCCCATGTTCCAGGCCCGTAAACTGTGCCCGCATGCCGTGATCCTGAAACCGCGACATCACTATTATGCCGAGGTCGCGCGGCACATCCGCGGCTTCATGGAAGAACTGACGCCGCTGGTCGAGCCGCTGTCGCTGGATGAAGCCTATCTGGACCTTTCCGGAACCGAACGCATCCATCACCGCACACCCGCCATGACCATGGCGGCGCTGGCGAGCCGTATCGAGAGGGAGATCCGCATAACCGTTTCGGTTGGCCTGTCCGGCAACAAGTTTCTGGCCAAGCTGGCCAGCGAGCTGGACAAGCCGCGGGGCTTCGCCGTGATCGGCATGGCGGAAGCCAAAAGCTTTCTGCGCGACAAGAAGATCGGGATCATGCGCGGCGCGGGGCGGGTCACCCAGGCCAATCTGGAGCGTGACGGTTATGTCACCATCGGACAATTGCAGGACGCCGATCCGGCGGACCTGGCGCGGCGCTATGGCGCGACGGGCTTGTGGCTACACCGCATGGCCAACGCCCAGGATTCGCGGCCCGTGGATCCGGGCGGGGAAGTGAAGACCATTTCCTCGGAAACCACCTTCGATAAGGACCTGTCCCGCTTTGTCGATCTGGAAAGCATCCTGTGGCGGCAGGCGGAACGGGTTTCGGCGCGCGCAAAGGCCAAGGGTCTGGCAGGCAAGACCATCGTGCTGAAACTCAAGACGGCCGATTTCCGGCTGCGCACCCGTTCCCAATCGCTGGAGGCGCCGACCCAGCTTGCCGACCGCATCTTCCGTACCGCCGTGGCCGCGCTGAAGCGGGAAGCCGACGGCACCCGTTTCCGCCTTTTGGGCGTGGGCCTTTCCAACCTGACGGGCGCGGAAGGCGCCGACCCCGCCAGCCTGATCGACCGGGAGGGCGACAAACGCGCAGCGGCCGAACTGGCGATGGATAAAATTCGCGCCAAGTTCGGCGGCGGCGCTGTCCATACCGGCCGCGCCTTGAGAAACACGCGGCCCATAAAATAATAGGGCCGCGCAAGGGGCGCGGCGCGGGCGCGCGTTCAAAAAGCGCCGGAGCTGCGCTAGTCTGGTGGCCATTGCAAAGAGGTTTTCATGGCCACCGTCGAGTCCCGTCTCAAAAATCTGGGCATCACCCTGAGCACGCCGCCCAAGCCGGTTGCCGCCTATGTGCCCTATACCATCACCGGCAATCAGGTCTTCGTGTCAGGCCAGGTGCCGGTTTCGGACGGGGCGCTCAAATATGTCGGCAAGCTGGGTGCCGATTTCAGCGTCGAAGTGGGCCAGGCGGCGGCGCAGTTGTGCGCCATCAATATCCTGTCGGTCCTGAAAGAAGCCTGCGGCGGGGACCTGGAACGGGTGGTGCGCTGCCTCAAGGTCAATGTCTTCGTCAACGCCACGCCGGACTATGACAAGCAGCCGGAAGTGGCCAATGGCGCGTCCGACCTGTTCGTGGCCGTGTTCGGCGATGCCGGCAAGCATGCGCGGGCGGCGGTCGGCATGGGGTCCCTGCCCCGCGGCGTCGCGGTGGAAGTGGACGCGAACTTCGAGATCAAGTGACAGCGGAAACGGCGGGTGCAAGGCTGGTCACCAGCGCGGCCGAGATCGGCGCGGCGCGCTGGAACGCGCTGGCCAATCCGGAAGGGCTGGCGGAGCCGCACCCCTTCACCCGCTATGAATTCTTCGCGGCACTGGAAGAGTCCGGTTCGGCCTCGCGCAAGACCGGGTGGCAGCCGGCGCATCTGCTGGCGCCGGACGGCCTTTTGCCGCTGTACCTCAAAAACCATTCCTATGGTGAATATGTCTTCGACCATGCCTGGGCCGAGGCGCTGGAGCGGGCGGGCGGCGATTATTATCCCAAACTGCAATGTTCGGTCCCCTTCACACCCGTCACCGGACCGCGGCTGCTGACGGCGAATGGCAATCGCCAAACGCTGCTGAAAACCGCAGCCGGGGCGTTGCGCCAGATCGGCGCATCGTCACTGCACATCACCTTCCTAACGCAGCAGGAATGGCAAGCGGCCGGTGAGGCCGGTTATCTGCTGCGCACCGGCCAGCAATTTCACTGGGAAAATCGCGGCTATGACAGCTTCGACCAGTTCCTGGGCGAACTGGCTTCCGCAAAGCGCAAGAATTTGCGCAAGGAACGCACCAGTGTGCGGGAGGCCGGCGTGACCTTCGAGTGGCTGACCGGTTCGGACATCACTGAATCGCATTGGGACCGGTTCTTCGAATTCTATATGGACACGGGCAACCGCAAATGGGGCACGCCCTATCTCACCAGGGAATTCTTCTCGCGGCTGGGCCAGAGCCTGTCGCATCAAACGCTGTTGGTCATGGCGAAGAAGGATGGCCGCGCCATCGCGGGCGCCCTGAACCTGTTCGGCGAAGGGGTGCTGTTCGGCCGCAACTGGGGCGCAACGGAATATGTTCCCTTCCTGCATTTCGAGACCTGCTATTACCAGGCGATCGATTTCGCCATTGCGCGGGGATTGAAGCGGGTCGAGGCCGGCGCGCAGGGCGAGCACAAATTGCTGCGCGGCTATCTGCCGGTGACCACTTACAGCGCCCATCTGATTGCGCACAAGGGCCTGGCGCGGGCGGTGGACGATTTCCTGGCGGCCGAGCGGGACGCGGTGGCGGAAAATATCGCGGAACTGGGTCGGCATGCGCCGTTCCGGAAATCTCCCTGATTATCATGGCCGGGCTTGACCGCCCAGCCGCGGCCGGAAAATGTATCCCGGAAATATGGATGGCCGGCTTGGGGGCCTGCCATGACAAGTGAGGTTCGATGCCCTACGACACCAACAACATCTTCGCCAAGATCCTGCGCGGCGAAATTCCGTGTGTGAAGGTTTACGAAGACGCCTCGACGCTGGCCTTCATGGATGTCATGCCGGAAGGCGAAGGCCATGTGCTGGTCATCCCCAGGGAGCCTGCCGAGAATATCCTGGACCTGTCGGCTGACGGCATGGCGGCAATGATGGCCACGACCCAGAAGGTGGCGAAGGCCGTGGATAAGGCGCTGGCCCCCGACGGCATCCTGCTCAAACAATATAACCGCGAGGCCGCCGGCCAGAGCGTCTTCCATGTCCATTTCCACATCGTGCCGCGCCGGGAAGGCATGCCCATGGCGCCGCATGGCAAGGTCATGGTAGAGGCGGCAAAGCTTGAACCCATCGCCGCCAAGATACGGAGTGCATTGTGATCCTCGAACGCGCCATCTTCGCCATCAAGCCCGGCCAGGCCGAAGATTTCGAAAAGGCCTTTGCCCTGGCCGCCCCGCTGATCCGTTCCGCCAAGGGCTGCCGCAAGGCCGAGATGCATCGCGGCGTCGAGAATCCCGACAGTTTCATTCTGCTGGCGGTATGGGACACGCTGGAGGACCATATGGTCGGCTTCCGCGAATCCCCGGCCTTTGCCGAATGGCGCGCCCTTCTGGGCCCGCATTTCGCCGGCCCGCCCGCAGTCGAGCACTATCAGGCGCCACTATAGGGCACCGGAAAGACCTAAGCCGCGCCAACGGCCAGAGCGCTATTTTCCGATCGGTTCTTTCGCCTTGCCGCCCGCTTTTCCATTGCGAGGCGCGCGCGGTTTGGCATCCTTGGCCGGGATGAACTCGAAGGCCAGCTTGTCCTTCTCGCGGTCCAGCAGCACGCGCACCGTGCCGCCGTCCTTGAGCGCGCCGAACAAAATCTCGTCCGCCAGGGGCTTCTTGATGTTGTCCTGGATCACCCGCGCCAGCGGGCGGGCGCCGAAGGCATCGTCATAGCCCTTTTCGCCCAGCCAGCGCGTGGCTTCCGGCGTCAGGTCGAAGGTGACGTCGCGATCGGCCAACTGGCCTTCCAGCTCCAGCACGAATTTCTCCACCACCTTGTCGATGGTAGCCCGCGTGAGGGGCGCGAAGGGAATGATCGCGTCCAGCCGGTTGCGGAATTCCGGCGTGAACAGCTTCCTGATGGCTTCTTCATCCTCGCCTTCGCGCTTGCCGCGCCCAAAGCCGATGGCATCCTTGGCGGCATCGCTGGCGCCCGCATTGGTGGTCATGATCATAACCACATTGCGGAAGTCGATCTTCTTGCCGTTATGGTCGGTCAGCTTGCCGTGATCCATCACCTGCAACAGGATGTTGAAAAGGTCGCCATGCGCCTTTTCGATTTCGTCCAGCAGCAGCACGCAATGGGGATGCTGATCGACACCGTCGGTCAGCAGGCCGCCCTGGTCGAAGCCGACATAGCCCGGCGGCGCGCCGATCAGGCGGCTGACGGTGTGGCGCTCCATATATTCGCTCATGTCGAAGCGCAGGAATTCCACGCCCATGATATTCGCCAGCTGCTTGGCCACTTCGGTCTTGCCGACGCCGGTGGGGCCTGAAAACAGATAGGAGCCGATCGGCTTTTCCGGCTGGCGCAGTCCGGCGCGGGCCAGCTTGATCGCCGAGGACAGCGCGTGGATCGCCGCATCCTGGCCATAGACGACACGGCCCAGATCGGCTTCCAGGGTGCGAAGCGCCTCGGCATCGTCCTTGCTGACCGACTTGGAGGGAATGCGGGCAATCTTGGCGATCACCTCCTCCACATCCTTCACGTTCACGACCTTCTTGCGGCGGCTTTCCGGCAGCAGCATCTGGGACGCGCCCAGTTCGTCGATCACATCGATCGCCTTGTCCGGCAGCTTGCGGTCGTTGATG
>CAYFKU010000114.1:0-5658 GCA_964343955.1 uncultured Rhizobium sp.
TCCGACAGCGGCTGGCTGGCATAGGCCTGGCCCGGCTTCAGGCTGACCTGGGCAAGACCCGCCTTGCCGCCGCCGCTCTGCAGATCGAAGCGATAGAGAAAGTCCGGCGACATCAGAACGCTGACGACACAGTCGCGTACCGCGGCTTCATGGGAGAGCCGGTTCTGTGTCCGCAGCTTCTTGTAATAGGCCAGCAGGTCGGTGCGCTCCTGGGCGGTCAGCGGCCTGCGATAGGCGCGTTCGGCAAACTGCGCCAGGGCGGCCAGATGCCTGGGCTCGGAAGCCTTGCGCTGCTTTTCCAAGTCCCGCAGCGTCGCGTTGATCAGCCCGAAATGCCAATGGAAAGCCTTGGGCGCGACCGGGTCGTTGTTCGCCCTGTCCAGCGCCCAGCGCGCCAGATATTTGTCACTCAACTGGTTGATCACGAAGCTGTCGGTCACCTCATGGCCGACCGGCCGCTTGGAACCGCTTTCGGTGGAGAGCGGGCCGTTGATATTGCCGTCCACTTCGCCCGACTGATTGAAAAAATACTGGACCCAGGTGCGCTCGGTCTGGTGCGCGATGAAATCGAATTCGTTCCACAGCCGGTTGAGTTCGTCCTGCCCCTTCTTGTCCAGCACAAGCTGCATCAGGGCGGTGTCGTCGCGGTAATAGCCGCCGGTATTGTGGTAGCCGGCGCTCAGCAGGCGGCCATTGTCGGTTGACTGGTCGGGCCAGTAACGGCCGCGCTCGCTGACATAGAAGGCGTCGGGAAAGACCGAGGCGAAGCGGTCGAACGCCTTCTGATAGCGGGCCTTCTGCCCGGCGGGATAGACCAGATCGGCATCGCCGGCGCGGGCATGAGCCTGCAGCGCCGCCCAGCGCGGCGAGGCGTCTTCATGCAGCGGCGGATATTTAGGAATTTCCGGCAGCGCGGCCGGCGCCTCATTGTCGGCGCGAATATCGGCCGGATCGCTCTTGCGATGATTGTCCGCATATTGCTGAAGCCGCCAGTTGTGGATCGGCTCGGACTGGCCCGGCAGGCCGGTCACCTTCAGCGAGGCAAATTGCATGGCGGTATGGGCGCGGATGCGGGCGACGAAGTCGCGCATCTCGATCGCCCGGGCCGAGACATTGCCCGCGCCCGATTTCGGAGCCGGCAGGCCGTTCCACATGGCCTGCAGCCTGGCCACCGGACCGACCGCATCCTTCTCGTTCAGGATGCCCCAGACTGTCTGCAGATACTTGGCGCTGACCTTTGCCTCGGCCGCGGTGGATGCCAGGGTTGCGGCGGGCTTGCCGAGCTGGGCGCGATAACGATAGCGCCAGGCCGCCTGGAAATAGTCGGCAAAATCCGTGGGCTGCGCCTGATAGAAGGCGATAATGCGCTGGATCGCATATTTGTCGCGATCGCTTTCCACCTGCATCAGATGTGGCGCGAAATCGATGCCATCGGGCTTCAGCACCATGTGATCGGCGATCTGCCGCGCGCCCTGCAGATACTTGTTCAGCAGCGCCGGCGACATCGTCAGGGTCTCGCCGGAATTGTCGAAGCCGGCGGTGTTGGCCGGATCGACCGGGAATTGGCGGGCGATCCGCATATCCTGACCGGTCAGGTCACGAATGGTATTGTCATATTCCGCATTGCTCAGGCGCCGCGCCAGCACGATGCCGGGATCGCCACCCAGCCGCTTGATCTCCTCGGCGCGCACGCCATGCACGAAGGCCACGACCTGGTCCACCAGCGCCTGGGGCGGCTGGGGCATGGTCCTGGGCGGCATCTCATGCGCGGTCAGGCGTTCGGCCAGGAGATTCCAGCGGGGGAAGTCTTCCTTCACCTGATCGAGCGTGGTGTAGGACTTCAGGTCGAACTGGGCCGTCGGCTGCGCGCCGGAATGACAGCCGACGCAATATTTTCCCACAAAGGGCTTCACCGCGCCGTCGAACTGCGCCTGCAGGCTTGGCGCGGGCGCCGCGCTGGTCCTGGGAGAAAGCGTATCAGCCGCGAAGGCCGAGGTGGCGACGCAAGCCAGAAGGGCAAAAGCCAGAACGCGCGTAGACAAGTTTGTTTTTCTCCCGCCCGGCCCCGTTCATGCGATGCCGGTTCTTGCGAGGGACGCGAACCACGCGGCCCTCAATCCATAAAATAGCACAACTGGCGATCAGCCCCGGCGGCAAACTATCCGATACCGGCGCCCGGCAGAAGAGGCAGCAGGGTTCCCCAGACCTGGATATTCGGTAACATTTTCAGGCAATTAGGGAACGGCCGGCTCAGACCAGGGTGTCGAGCAGCCTGCCAAGCCGCGGACCGGCATCCGGGGCGACCTGCTGGATGGCGGTCTTTTCCAACTGCCTGGCGGACAGCGCGATCTTTTGCGCAAGCTCGGGCGCGGCCTCCCGGCGGGCGGCACGGCGCAATTCCCCGGCATAAGAGATCATGTCGGTGGCAGACGAGATGGTTTGCCCCATGCCGTCTCGCCTAACACGGGACAGCAGACATGTTTAATGACAAGCCGCAAACAGGGCTAAGGTTCGCTTAACAGGACGAAACTGCCGCACCGGCAGACCATCCGGCGCCGGACGTCGCGCATGGCAGACCGATGGCGCGGGCGCGGCGCCGCTGGATGACCGCACAGGGGCGCTTCAGGGACAGCGCAAGCAAAAGCGCTTGCAGACCGATCGGCACATCGGTCGTTTGAGGTCACCGGAGGGCCATGCTAAAGACCGCCGGGCTTCGAGGCGCCGGGAGAAAACCCCGGCAGCATAGCACCGAAAGGTGCGGGTGTAGTTCAATGGTAGAACGGCAGCTTCCCAAGCTGCATACGTGGGTTCGATTCCCATCACCCGCTCCAGCACTCACCGCTCAAATGGAATGTAATCCTCGCGCACCGGGCAGAAGACGTCCAGGATTCTGCAGTCGGTGATCGCCTTTCCGGAATGAATCGCATTGGGCGGAATGACGCTGATGGAGCCGGGACGAAGCAGGTGGCGGACGCCATCCACGATGATCTCGAACTCGCCCTCGAACATGTGCGCGACCTGCTCATGGGGATGGGAATGTTCGGGCAACAGGGTGCCGGCGGGCACATCCCAATAAACAAAGCTCATGCCCGCCGAGCGGGTGAATTTTCCGCGCCAGCCCGGAAAGGGTGATCTTTCCGGCATCTCGTCAAGATTTTTGGTGCTCATGCGATGGCTTTTCCCCGGGCGCCTTTCACAACCAGATCCTGCCGGCCTTAACGCCGTTCCCAGTCGCGGTCGCGGTAACGATCATCATCCCGATCGCGGTCCCGGTCACGATCCCGGCGGCGATAGTCCCGATCACGATCACGATCCCGGCCCCGTCCCCAGCCATTCTCGCACTGGACCGAGGTGATGGCGTCATCCATGCCCAGCCGGTCCAGCTTGGGCTCGTCATGGGTCACCGTGATGCAGCGGCCGCGCCCATAGTCATGCTCGCACAGGCGCCAGGCGCCGCCGCCAAGCACGCGCACACTGGAAACCCGGTCATTGAAATGGAAGTCCGTCAGGTTTGCGATATCGCGATCGACGGGCAACTGATTGCCGCGAAAATTGTCTTCCTGGTACAGGACAATGGCGGGACGGCCTTGCGCCTGAACCGGCGGCTGCGCCGCCGGGATGAGAAGCGCCGCACCGACACCCCAAAGCAAAGCCCGCATCACGGCGTCTCCCCATTTTTTGTTCTGTTCCCAATCTAGCAGATCGGTCGCCGGGCTTCGCAAGCGCCCGGACGCCAAATGCCCCAAATCGGCACAAATCCGCTTTTTCCGGGCCGCAAGATCCCCGTTGCCCCCTTTTGGGAGGAGGGACTGCCCGGCGAAATCGATTCGGACAGGGCTCCTTTCTGTTTTTAACGATCGCCTCAAGAATTGCTCAAAGGGTGGGCATTATGGTGTGGGGGACACATTTAGGGCTGTTCCTCATGACCATGCTTTTCAAGAAATTCCTGAACGACGAATCCGGCGCCACGGCCATCGAATATGGCCTGATCGCGGCCCTGATCGCCGTGGTGATCATCACCGGCGTGACCGCGGTCGGCACTTCGCTGTCCACCACCTTCACGAATATCTCGGGCAACCTGCGCTAGGCCAAAGGCGGACCGCCGGGGTCGGGGGATTCCGGTCCGCCCATCGCATCTGCATGAAAAAGGCCCGGAGGATGTCCTCCGGGCCTTTTCATTTCGCATTTCGTCCAGGGATCAGGGATTGATCCGGCTGCCGCCGACGGTGCCCTTCTTGATCAGCTCGGAAAGCTTGATCATGCCCTTATAGACAAACTTCTGCACCCGCTGACCGCGATAGGTTTCAGTGGTGTAGATGTCGCCCTTCTTGTTGGTGACGATACTGTGCACCGCATAGAACTGGCCAGGCTGGCGGCCGCCGCCGCCGAACCAGTACAGCTCCTTCATGCTGGCGCGATCGAAGACATGGATGGTGGCGTTGGCGCCGTCGGTCACATACATGAACTTCTGCTCCTTGTCGGGGCTGAAGGCGATCTCCCAGGCCGAACCATCGCCCTTGGTATTGGGCTTCAGGGTGACCTGGCGCAGATAGGTGCCATCCATCTTGAACACCTGAATGCGGTTGTTGGTGCGATCGCAGGCATAGATCAGCCCGTCATTCGACGGCTGGGCGCAATGCATGGGATTGCCGAACTGCGGCGAGTTGACGTCATAGTGCGGAATGGGTGTGTCGTCCGGCTTCTTGCCATAGGCGCCCCACATGCGCTTGAACTTGAGCGTGGTGGCGTCATAGACCGCCACGCGCTTGTTGCCATAGCCGTCGGCCAGGATCATCTCGTTGCCCGCGAAACGGATCTGGGCGACGCCGCGCACATTCTCCGTATCCAGACTGCCCTTGCTGGCATTGGCCTTGCCGATCTGGGCCAGATACTTCCCATCCGGCGTGAATTTCAGGATGAAGCTGTCGTGATATTTCGGCACGCCGCCGGCATAGGGCGCCGCGGCGGCGGGCGCCGGTGTGTCGGCAAACTGGGCCGCGCTGCCGGCAGGCGGGCGGGGCTGATAGGCGCCGTTGCCGCCCAGCCAGATATTGCCGTCCGGGCCGACCGTGATGCCGTGGTTGGAGCTGGGCCAGTCATGGCCGTTGCCCTTTACCTGGTCGCGGCCCCAATGCTTGAGCAGGTTGCCGGCCGGATCGAATTCCAGCACGTCGGGCGCGGCGACACAGCAATCGGCCTCGCCGCGGGCGGCATAGGATTCCTTTTGCTCCAAAGTCTGCGGCCGGTGGAAAACCCAGACATTGTCATTCTTGTCCAGGCCCAGGCCGATGGTCATGGCCAGGATCCAGTGATTGGGCAGCGGCTTGGGCCAATAGGGATCCACCTCGAACCAGGGCACCATCACATCCCCGGCGGCCTGCGCCTTTGCCTCGCCGATCGCATGGAGATCGAGCGCCACCGAGCCGATGACACCCAGCGTCGCCAGGCCAGCCAGGCTGGCCCCCATCAGGAACTTCCGCGAACGCATGAACTTCTTCATTAAACCCCTCCCCTTTGTTCTTCGTCGGGCCTTTTAAAGAAGGTGGCCCTTGAAACCCTATTCAATCCTGCTCGCAGGAACTGCCATAGTGATTGAAGGCGTTGATGGCCACACGAGCCTGGGCCTGCGCCCGCTCGGCGGCTCTCTGGCTGACCAGA
>CAYFKU010000115.1:0-5653 GCA_964343955.1 uncultured Rhizobium sp.
AACATGCACAATAACTAGCCATTTATTGCGAGCAGGTCCGGCGCCAAAAGGCCTTGAGCGGACCGCCGTGCCCGGCGACAAGGAATGCAAGGTTCCGCCGACAGCGGCCGCGGGCCGTTCCGGTGGGACGGCACCGCAGCCCTGGCCAACAGAAAAAGCCGCCGCCCGCCCATGCCCAATCCCGTCTTTTCCCGACTGCCAACCAGCATCTTCCAGCACATGACCATGCTGGCCCTGAAGCATGACGCCATCAATCTGGGGCAGGGCTTTCCCGACCAGGACGGGCCCCTCTCGCTGAGGGAGGCAGCCGCCCGCCAGTTGATCGAGGGCCCCAACCAGTATCCGCCTTCCAGGGGCATGCTGGGCCTGCGCCAGGCCGTCTCGGCCCATGCCCGCCAGTTCTATGGGCTGGAATATGATCCGGAGGACGAGGTGGTGATCACCTCCGGCGGGACCGAGGCCATCACCGGCGCCCTGATGGCGATGGCCGGGGTGGGAGACGAGGTGGTGATGATCGAGCCCACTTACGATTCCTATCGCCCCATGGCCGAGGGGGCGGGCGCCACCGTCAAGGCCGTGAAACTGGGGCCGCCGGACTGGCGGCTGACCGAAGCGGCGCTGCGCGCCGTGATCGGCCCCAGAACGCGCGCCATCCTGATCAACTCGCCGCACAATCCGGCCGGCCGCGCCTTCAGCCGCGAGGAGCTGGATATCCTGGCGAAGGTCGTGGCCGAGACCGAGGCGGTGGTGATCTGCGACGAGGTCTATGAGCATCTGGTCTTTGACGGCCGGCCGCATATTCCGCTGGCGACCCTGCCGGGCATGCGCCAGCGCGTGCTGAAGATCGGCTCGGCCGGCAAGATATTTTCGCTCACCGGCTGGAAGGTGGGCTGGGTGATGGGACCGCGCGAACTGGTGCGGGTGGTGCAGAACGCGCACCAGTTTCTCACCTTCACCACCTCGCCGGCGCTGCAGACCGGGGTGGCGCATGGTCTGACCCATGAGATGGATTTTCCGATTGCCCTGACCAGGCGCCTTCAGAAAAATCGCGATGTCCTGCGCGAGGGCCTGGCGAAGCTGGGCTTCGAGGTCCAGCCCTGCGAGGGCACATACTTCCTCACGGCCGGTATTTCCAAGCTGACCAATGAAAAGGATTTTGCCTTCTGCGAACGGCTGATCCGCGAAGCGGGCGTGGCGCTGATCCCGCTTTCGGCCTTTTTCCAGAGCGGCACGCCGGACACATTTGTGCGTTTTGCCTTCTGCAAGCAGCAGAGCCTGGTCGAGCAGGCGCTGGAACGGCTGGAAAGATATCTGGTCACGTCATGACCGACGAGGTCCTCACCTGTGCGGAAATGGCCAAGGCCGACGCCTATGCCGTTGCCCATGGTGTGCCCTCGCTCACCCTGATGGAAAATGCCGGCCAGGTGGTGGCAAAGGCCATTGCGGCGCGGTTCAGGCCCTGCGTCGTCACCGTCTTGTGCGGTCCCGGCAACAATGGCGGCGACGGCTTTGTCGTGGCGCGGCTGCTGGCCGAACTGGGCTTTACCGTTCGGGTGGCGCAAGAGGGCGATCCGCATGGCGATGCGGGCGAGATGTCGGCGCGCTGGATGGGTGTGCGGGTTGCGCTGACGCCGGCGGCGCTGGATGGCGCCAAGCTGGTGGTGGACGGCTTGTTCGGCGCCGGGCTGTCGCGCCCCCTGGAAGGCGCTTGTGCCCAGGTGGTGGAAGCGCTGAACGATCTGCCGGTGGTGGCGATCGACGTGCCCAGCGGGTTGTCGGGCGACACCGGCCGGCCGCTTGGCGGCGTGCATGTGCGCGCCGCGCTGACCGTCACTTTCTTCCGCAAGAAGCCGGGGCATCTGCTGCTGCCCGGCCGCGCCTTGTGCGGCGAGATCATGGTGGCCGATATCGGCATACCGCCGCAGGCGGCATCCTCCGCGCTGCATGAGAACACGCCGGCGCTGTGGCGCTTTCCACGGCCCGGCATCGAGGACCACAAATATTCGCGCGGTCATTGTGTGGTTGTCAGCGGCGGCGCGGCCCAGACCGGCGCCGCCCGGTTGGCGGCGCGCGCGGCACTGCGCGTGGGCGCAGGGCTGGTCAGCGTCGCTTCGCCGCCCGATGCGGTGCCGGTCCATGCCGCCCATCTCACGGCCGTCATGATCAAGCCATGCGATGGCGCGGACGGTCTTGCGGGCCTTTTGTCCGACAGGCGCTTCAATGCCGTGGCCCTGGGACCGGGCCTGGGCCTGGGGGGAGAAACAAGGGCGCTGGCCGATGTCGCGCTCAAATCGGGGGCCGCCGTGGTGTTGGATGCAGACGCGCTGACCTCTTTCCGCGACGATCCCGATGCGCTGTTCAACCGGCTGCACGACCGGTGCGTGCTAACGCCCCATGCCGGCGAATTCGCGCGGCTGTTTCCGGGCCTGCTGGAGGAAAGCGCCAGCAAGCTGGAGGCAGTCCGTGCCGCGGCGGCGCGGGCCGGTTGCACCCTGCTGCTCAAGGGCGTGGACACGGTGATCTGCGACGGCCCGGGCGGCAGATGCGCCATCAATGCCAATGCGCCGCCCTGGCTGGCGACGGCCGGGGCAGGGGATGTCCTGGCGGGGCTTATTGCGGGCCTTCTCGCCCAGGGAATGAGCGCCTTCGACGCGGCCTGCTGCGGCACCTGGCTGCACGGCGATGCCGCGGGCCGCTTTGGCCCGGGCCTGATCGCCGAGGACCTGCCGGACATGCTGCCGCTGGTGCTTCAGGGCTTGTCGGACTAGCCGACGATGGGCCGGCCTGGCCTGACGCGCGCCCGCCCTTTAGCCGCTGACGCGCGGGCCGGCTCGGCATTTTCTGTCGCGTGCCACGCAAGCGACAGAAAATGGTGCGGCCGGAGGGACTTGAACCCCCACGGTTGCCCGGCAGAACCTAAATCTGCTGCGTCTACCAGTTTCGCCACGGCCGCCCGGGGGGCCTGTATAGGCAGAAGGGGCCGCCCAGGCAAAAGCCGATGTTTTGGCAGCATTATTCCCAGTGTTGCGGGCCGGGGGGGAAACAGGTAAAGCGGCGGGCCAAATCTCGAAGGTTTCCCCGGCAAATCCGGCCGCCCGATGATCGCCCGGGGTTCCAGACCGACAGAATAACGACAGAACAAGGACGCGACCGTCATGCAGATCAGCGAGACCCTTTCCCAGGACCTGCACAAGCAGTTCACGGTCACGGTGGCGGCCAGCGAGCTGGACAGCCGGGTCAATGCGCGCCTGGAAGAGATGAAGCCGCGCGTCAACCTCAAGGGGTTCCGTCCGGGCAAGGCGCCGGTCTCCTTCCTCAAGAAGCAGTTCGGTAAGTCCATCATGGGCGAGGTGGTGGAAGCCGCCGTCAATGAAGGCAGCCAGAAGGCGATCGCCGACAACAAGCTCAAGCCCGCCCTTCAGCCGCGCGTCGAGCCGGTCGGCAGTGTCGAGGATGTGGTCGAGGGCAAGGCCGACCTGACCTTCAAGGTCATCGTCGATCTGATGCCGGATTTCGCCACCGCCGATGTCGCCAAGCTGACGGTGGAGCGTCTGGTGTCCGACGTCACCGACGCCGACATGGACGAGGCCCTGGACCGCCTGGCCAAGAATGTCCGCAACTATGTGACCAAGGACGGCGCCGCCGAAAAGGACGACGTGGCGGTGATCGATTATGAAGGCAGCATCGATGGCGTGGCCTTCGAAGGCGGCAAGGGCAGCGATTTCAGCCTCACCCTGGGATCGGGCACGTTCATTCCCGGTTTCGAGGATGGGCTGATCGGCGCCAGGGCCGGCGAGACCCGTGACGTCAACGTCACCTTCCCGACCGAATACCACGCTCCGGAAATGGCCGGAAAAGCGGCGGTCTTCAAGGTCGATGTGAAGGAGATCAAGTCTCCGGAAGCCACCAGCATCGACGACGAACTGGCCAAGAAGCTGGGCCTGGACGATCTGTCCACGCTCAAGGCCCGGGTGAAGGAGCAGCTTGAGAACGACTACAAGGCCGCCAGCCGCCTGCATCTGAAGCGCCGCATCCTGGATGCGCTGGATGCCGCCCATGATTTCCCGCTGCCGCCCGCCATGGTCGAGCATGAATTCTCGAACATCTGGGCCCAGGTGCTGGAAGAGCTGAAGCGCGAAAACCGCACCTTCGAAGACGAAGGCAAGACCGAGGACGAGCTCAAGGCCGAATATCGCAAGATCGCCGAGCGCCGCGTGCGCTTGGGGCTGGTGCTGGGCAAGCTCGGCGAGCAGAACGGCATCACTGTCGCCAATGACGAGGTTCAGCGCGCCATCCTGGCGCGGGCCCGCCAGTTCCCCGGCCAGGAACAGCAGGTGTTCCAGTTCTATGCCCAGAACGCCCAGGCCCAGGCCGAGATCCGCGCGCCACTGTTCGAGGACAAGGTGGTGGACTTCATCGCCGAGCTGGCGACGGTCAATGAGCGCAAGGTGGACAAGGAAACGCTGTTCGCCGACCCCGAGGACGAGCCTTCCAAGGCTTGAGCCCACTTTGTCATGGCCGGCCTCCGAGCCGGCCATCCATCTCGCCGGTTCCACCATGGATGGCCGGGTCAAGCCCGGCCATGACAGATGTAAGGGGTTGGGCTGCCTCGTAATCCCCGCCGCGAACGCTATATTAAGCGTGGCCGGTTGATTTTCCGGCTACTGTCCCCTGACGAATCACGAGGCGCCCCATGGTCAATCCGACGGAATTCTACAACAACACCCTGGTGCCCATGGTGGTGGAACAGACCGCCCGCGGCGAGCGCGCCTTCGACATCTATTCGCGCCTGCTCAAGGAACGGCTGATCTTCATCACCGGCCCGATCGAGGATTACGGCGCCAGCCTTCTGACCGCCCAGCTTCTGTTCCTGGAAGCGGAAAATCCCAAGAAGGAAATCCATATGTACATCAACTCGCCCGGCGGGTTGGTGACGGCCGGCATGGCCATCTATGACACCATGCAATATGTGCGGCCCCAGATTCAGACTTATTGCATCGGCCAGGCGGCCTCGATGGGCTCGCTCCTGCTCTGCGCCGGCAAGAAGGGCGAACGCTATGCCCTGCCCAATGCCCGCGTCATGGTGCATCAGCCCTCGGCTTCCTTCTATGGCCAGGCGGCCGATATTGCCCGCCATGCCCAGGAGATCGTGAAACTCAAGAAGCGGCTGAACGAGATCTATGCCCGGCATACCGGCCAGACCGTGGAAGCCATTGAAAAAATGCTGGATCGCGACACCTATATGACGGGCGAAGAAGCCAAGGCTTTCGGCCTGATCGACCATGTCATGGAGCGCCGGCCGGAGCCGGAATCCACGGATAAATAGGTTTTTTCGGTTTAAGGTTCCGGAATCAAACGCAGATTCCGGTCGGAACCGGATTAAACAATTCTTGATCCCGGCAGCCTTAGCATGGTCGAATGTTGGGCGGTGGGGGTGCTTCGGCGCCTACCCGCATTGTGCAAAGCAGCAAAGGCCGTCTAGGCTGGAAGCTGTGGAACTGCCGGACGGGGCGTTGGTTTGCCCTTTAACGGCAAGGGGTCGAAAGGGCCCGGTGTAGGACGATGAGCAAGGCCAGCGGCGGCGAGTCCAAGAACACGCTCTACTGCTCTTTCTGCGGTAAGAGCCAGCACGAGGTCCGGAAACTGATCGCGG
>CAYFKU010000116.1:0-5554 GCA_964343955.1 uncultured Rhizobium sp.
GCCATGATGCGCGAGGTGCTGACCCGCCGCTTCGCCCGCATGGTCAAGGAAGAGGCCGACGCGTCCAATCCGGACAACAACCGCTGGAAACGGCCCGACCTGGTGCTGATCGACGGCGGTCCGGGCCAATTGTCGGTGGCCTGCCAGGTCTTCGCCGATCTGGGGGTGGAGGATGTGACCCTGGTGGGCATCTCCAAGGGACCGGACCGCGACGCCGGCCGCGAGCATTTCTACCTGCCCGGCAGGGAACCCTTCCGCCTCGATCCCAAAAGCCCGGTTCTGTACTATCTGCAACGGTTGCGTGACGAGGCGCACCGTTTCGTCATCGGCGGCCATCGCAAGAAGCGCAGCGCCGCCATAGGTGCCAACCCGCTGGACGAGATCGCCGGTGTGGGGGCGAACCGCAAGCGCGCCCTGTTGCAGCATTTCGGTTCCGCCAAGGCGGTATCCGCCGCCAGCCTGACGGACCTGGCGGCGGTGGAAGGGGTCAGCGCCACACTGGCCAGGAAAATCTTCGATTTCTTCCACCCGTCATAACCGTCCCGCCCCGGACCGGCACAGCCGCCTGGGTCGTTGCGGGCAAAACTAGAGGGTGACCGAAGGGGCTTGGCGGTTCTAAACTGGGTCCATGTTCGCCCTGCCCAACGCCCTGACCATCCTGCGCATCGTGCTGGTGCCGGTCTTTGTTGTCGCCTTCGTGCTGCCGGGCGAGCCGGCGCGGCTGGTGGCTTTCGGCGTATTCGTCATTGCCGGGGTGAGCGACTGGCTGGACGGTTTCGCCGCCAGGAAGCTCAAGGCCGGATCGGATTTCGGCCGCATGCTGGATCCGATCGCCGACAAGGTGCTGGTGGCCGTGGCGCTGATGATGCTGGTGGCAGAAGGCACCTTCACCCAGATCAAGCCCAACGGCATGTTGAGCCTGCTCAAGCTGGTGCCTGCGCTGATCATCCTGTCGCGCGAGATCCTGGTTTCCGGCCTGCGCGAGTTCCTGGCCGGCACCCGCGTCAGCGTGCCCGTCACCAATGTCGCCAAGTTCAAGACGGCGGTACAAATGGTGGCCATCGGCGCCATGATCCTGACGCCCCTGGCCGATGTCTTCGTGCCCGGCATGCCCAGCCTGACCTATGCCTTTATCGCCTATATCCTGCTGTGGGTGGCGGCGGCGCTGACCGTCTATACCGGGGTGGTCTATTTCCGCAGCGGCATGCGGCACCTGCGCCCAGGCGTGACGCCCGAGCGCGTCGATCCGCTCGGTTCGCGCGAGACCGCTTGAGCATCTGCCCTTGAGTCACCTCTGGGTCGCTTTCACCTTGCTGGGTGCCGTTGGCCAGACCGCGCGCAACGCCATGCAGCGCGGGCTGACGCCGCAACTGGGCGCGCTGGGCGCCACGCTGGTGCGCTTTCTGTTCGGCTTTCCCTTCGCGCTTTTGTTCCTGGCAGGGGTACTGGCCTGGAGCCGCGCAGGTCTGCCCGCCATCAACACCAGCTTCCTGCTCTGGATTGTGCTGGGAGCCCTGACCCAGATCTTCGCCACCGCGCTGATGCTGATGACCATGGAGCATCGCTCTTTCGTCGTCACCACGGCTTACCTGAAAACCGAACCGGTTCTGGTGGCGCTGCTGGGTCTGTTGTTGCTGCGCGATCCGCTGACACCGGCCATGGGCCTGGCAATTGTGATCGCCATGACGGGCATTGCGCTGATCTCCATCAAGCCCGAAGCCCTGCGCGGCGGTCTCAAACCCGCGCTTCTGGGTCTGTCATCGGCGGCGCTTTTTGCCGCCTCGGCCATCGGCTATCGCGGGGCCATCCTGGCCCTGCATCAGACCGGCTTTGTGCTCGGCGCCAGTTTTTCGCTGGCGGCGGGTCTTGCGCTGCAGACCCTGCTTCTGCTGGCCTGGCTGCTGCTGTTCGACCGCAAGACCCTAGCGGCGCTTGCCCGGCTGTGGCGGCCATCGCTTATGGCCGGTTTTGCCGGCGCGGCCGCATCCCAATTCTGGTTCCTGGCCTTTGCGCTGGCCACCGCCGCCAGCGTCCGCACCCTGGCGCTGGTCGAAGTGCTATTCGCCCAGGGCGTGTCACGCTTTGTTTTCGCCCAGAAGACAAGCGGGCGCGAAGCCGCCGGCATCGGATTGCTGCTGGCCGGCGCCATCCTGATTGTTTGGGCCAGTCCCAAAGGGTGAGTTATCCCGCCCTCGCGGGGAGAGGAAATTCAGGCGGTAACCGTCGCCACGCCGCGCACTTCGTCGGCATAGGCGTTCATCAGCGTCTCCGTCAGCGCGCCGGGCTTGAAGCGCCAGGGTCCGATCTCGGACACGGGTGTCACTTCCGCCGCCGAACCGGTGAGGAAACATTCGGTGAAATTGCCCATCTCCTCCGGCTGGATATGCCGCTCCACCACCTTGACGCCGCGCGCCCTGGCGATGGCGATGACCGACTGGCGGGTCAGGCCGTTGAGGAAACAGTCTGGGATCGGGGTATGCAGCACGCCGTCCTGCACGAAGAAGACATTGGCGCCGGTCGCCTCGGCGACATAGCCGCGATAGTCGTACATCAGCGCATCGGCATAGCCCCTGGCTTCCGCCTCGTGCTTGCAGATGGTGCAGATCATGTAGAGGCCGGCGGCCTTGGCATGGACCGGCGCGGTATCGGCCGCGGGCCGGCGATAGCGCGCCAGGTCCAGGCGGATACCCTTGAGCTTTTCCGCCGGGCTGAAATAGGACGGCCAGGGCCAACAGGCGATGGCGACATGGATGGTGGTTTGCTGGGCGGAAACCGCCATCATCTCGCTGCCCCGAAAGGCCACGGGCCGCAGATATCCATCCTTGATGTTCTGGGCCGCCGCGGCCTCGATACAGGCCTGGTTGATCTGGTCCTGGGTGAAGGGGATGGTCATCCCCAGAACCTCGGCCGACCGGAACAGCCGCTGGGTATGTTCCTTCAGCTTGTAGATGGTGCCGTTATAGATGCGCTGGCCCTCGAAAACGCAGGAACCATAGTGCAGGCCATGGGTCAGGACATGGGTCTTGGCGTCCTTCCAGGGCACCAGCTTTCCGTCATACCAAAGCGAGCCGTCGCGCTGGTCGAAAGGGATCACGTCTGCCATCGGTCCTGGTATTCCTATCGGGCTTGCCCGCCTGTCTGGGAGGGCCTAGTTTTTCTCCCATGTATTGCAGCATGGCCGGTGTGAAAACCGCAAGGGTGGCAAGGGCATTTTCGCCCGCCGTCCAGGCATGGCAGCCATGAGTTTGCCCCCCCCGACTTCGGCGGTCGGCGAACCGCATCTGCTGGTCGTCGATGACGACGAGCGGCTGCGCGCCCTGCTTCAGAGGTACCTGTCGTCCAACGGCTATCGCGTCACCGCGGCCCCCGGCGCCGCCGAGGCCCGCGCCCTGATGCGCAGCATGGAATTCGACCTGCTGATCCTGGATGTGATGATGCCCGGCGAATCCGGGCTGGACCTCACCAGCAGCGTCCGCAAGGAATCCGCCGTCCCCATCCTGATGCTGACAGCCCGCGGCGACCCCGCCGACCGTATTGCCGGGCTGGAGCTGGGCGCCGACGACTATCTGCCCAAGCCCTTCGAGCCGCGCGAACTGCTGCTCAGGGTCAATGCCCTGCTGCGCCGGGCGACACCGCCCGAAAGCCCGCGCAGCGGGCCGGTACGAATGGGACAGGCGGTGTTCGATCCGGCCACCTCGCGGCTGATGCGCGACGGACGCCCCGTCAAGCTGACCGGGGCGGAAGCGGCGCTGCTGCAGCTTTTCGCCACCCACGCGGGCAAGCCTTTTTCCCGCACCGAATTGTGCAAGCGGCTGAACGTGGCGCTGGAAAGGTCGATCGATGTACAGGTGACGCGCCTGCGCCGCAAGATCGAGGAAGACCCCAAGCTGCCGCTCTATCTGCAGACGGTGCGCGGGGTTGGCTATATGTTAGTCCCCGATCGTGCGTGAAAGCTTTTCCGTAAAGCGTTTCCTGCCGCGCGGCCTGTTCGGCCGCTCGCTGATCATCATCGTCGCGCCGATCGTGATCCTGCAGGCGATCATCGCCTATGTCTTTTTCGAGCGCGATCTGGACACGACCACAAGGCGCCTGGCCCGCGATGTCGCCGCCGACATGGCGCTGCTGGTGGCGCTGGAGGACAACAATCCCAGCCCGGAACGCGAAAGGCTGCGGCGGCTGTCGGAACGGCAGCTCGCCTACAGCATCCGCTTCCTGCCGGGACAAAATCTGCCGCCCTTTCACGGCCGCCCCGTCAGCACCATTGACGTGGCGCTGGACGACATCTTGGAACAGCGCATCGGATCGGACCGTGATTTCCGCACCGCGCGCATCGGCAATGACTTCGAAATTCGCATCGACGTCCATGACGGCGTTCTGTCGGTGCTGGTGCCGCGCGACCGCGTCACCGTATCCAAGCCCGACATCTTCATTCTCTGGATGGTCGGCTCATCCATGCTGCTGATGGGCATCGCCATCCTGTTCCTGCGCGGCCAGGTGCGCCCCATCGAGCGGCTGGCGCGGGCCGCCGAGAAATTCGGCAAGGGCCGCGCCGTGCCCGACTTCAAGCCATCGGGCGCCACCGAAGTGCGCCGCGCCGCCCAGGCCTTCATCACCATGCGCGAACGCATCGATCGCCATGTCACCCAGCGCACCGAGATGCTGGCCGGGGTCAGCCATGACTTGAAGACCCCGCTGACGCGGCTGAAACTGGCCCTTGCCATGATGCCCGACGATGCCGACACCCAGTCCATGCGCGGCGATGTCGAGGAAATGGAGCATATGCTGGACGAATATCTGGCCTTTGCCCGCGGCGAGGGCGGCGAGGAGTCAGAGCCCACCGACCTGGGCGAGCTGGTGCGCGACGCCGCCGCGGCGGCCGCAAAGGCCCGCCAGCGCGAGGGCATCGCCGTCCATGCGCCTGAGCAGGTCACACTTAGCGTCAAGCGCGCGGGCCTGCGCCGTGTCCTGAGCAATCTGCTGGACAATGCCCTCAAGCATGGCAGCCAGGTCGCCGTCAGCCTGGCGCGCGACGGGCGCATGGTGGAAATCGCGGTGGAAGATAACGGTCCCGGCATTCCGGAAGCCAGGCGGGAAGAAGCCTTCCGGCCCTTCCACCGTCTTGATGAGGGACGAAACCTGCAAAGCGGCGGTTCGGGCCTGGGGCTGGCCATCGCCCGCGACATCACCCGCGCGCATGGCGGTGATCTGGTACTGGGTTACAGCAGCCTCGGTGGATTGAAAGCGACGGTGCGGTTGCCTGTTTAGCGCCATTGTCATGCCCGGGCTCGACCCGGCCATCCACGCTTCCACGCGTTTGACAGATCTGGGCTTAACGCAGCTCTTCGGCCCGCCGGCGCGCGGCGCGCACAGCGCGCTTCATCAAGGCCACAAGCCCGTCATCGGCCATCAGCACAGAAAGCGCCGCGGCGGTGGTACCGCCGGGACTGGTTACCGCTTCGCGCAAGGCAGATGCCGGCGAAGGATCGGCCTTGAGCAGCGCGCCGGCACCGGAGACCGTGGCGCGGGCAAAGGCTTCCGCCTGCGCGCGGGTCAG
>CAYFKU010000117.1:0-85 GCA_964343955.1 uncultured Rhizobium sp.
GCGCGGGCCATCAACTGCTCGCGGGCGCTGGCGGCATCGGGTGCGCCGCGGATCAGCTTGATGATCTCGTCGATATTGGCCACCG
>CAYFKU010000117.1:95-5460 GCA_964343955.1 uncultured Rhizobium sp.
GCCACCGCCAGGCCGACCAGCACATGGCCGCGGTCGCGCGCCTTGGCCAGGTCGTACTTGGTGCGGCGGGTGACGACGTCCTCGCGGAAGCCCACAAAGGAAGCGATCAGCTCCTTCAGGTTCATCTGCATCGGGCGGCCATCATTCAAGGCCAGCATGTTGACGCCAAAGCTCATCTGCAGGTTCGAGAAGCGGTAGAGCTGGTTCAGCACCACCTCGCTGGAAGCATCGCGCTTCAGTTCGATCACCATGCGCATGCCCGAACGGTCGCTTTCGTCGCGGATGTCCGAAATGCCCTCGATCTTCTTGTCGCGCACCAATTCGGCGACACGCTCGATGAGCATCGCCTTATTCACCTGGTAAGGCAGCTCGGTGACTATGATAGCTTCGCGGTCCTTGCGGATTTCCTCCACCGCGCAGCGGGCGCGCATCAGGATGGAACCGCGGCCGCGCGCCAGGGCGGCACGGGCATTCTGCTTGCCGATCAAAAACGCGCCGGTCGGGAAGTCCGGGCCGGGCACGATTTCGGTCAGCCGCTCAAGGTTGATGGCGGGATCTTCGATATAAGCCAGACACGCATCGATCACTTCGCCCAGATTGTGGGGCGGGATGTTGGTCGCCATGCCCACCGCGATGCCGGCTGAGCCATTGACCAGCAAATTGGGGAAGCGCGACGGCAGCACCGACGGCTCTTTCTCGGTGCCGTCGTAATTGTCGCGGAATTCGACCGTGTCCTTGTCGATGTCTTCGGTCAGGGCGTGCGCGATCTTGGCGCGGCGCACTTCGGTGTAACGCATGGCGGCCGGCGGATCGCCGTCCACCGAGCCGAAATTTCCCTGCCCGTCGATAAGGGGCGCACGCATGGAGAAATCCTGCGCCATGCGCACCAGCGCGTCGTAAATCGACTGGTCGCCATGCGGGTGATATTTACCGATGACATCGCCGACCACGCGGGCGGATTTGCGATAACCCTTGTTCCAGTCGTAACCATTCTCGTGCATCGAATAGAGAATGCGCCTGTGCACAGGCTTCAGGCCGTCGCGCGCGTCGGGCAGCGCACGCTGCACGATCACGCTCATGGCATAGTCGAGATAGGACCGCTTCAGCTCGTCTTCGACCGCAATTGCCTGCGCGGGATTGCCGCCCTCGGGCGGGCTGATCGTCTCAGGATTGTCGCTCAAAAGGACCCTCGGCGCGGCGCGGAATCGCCGCTTGAAACAGGCGTTCTTCCTAGCATTTTGGCCTGACGGAAACCAGAAAATTAACCCGTCGTAACCGCCTGAACCAGTTACGTAATTTTAGCCTTTGGACAGGGCATAAAGTTCGGCGCGGACCCGGCTCATATCATAGGCATAAATGCGCCGCTCGCCGCCTTCATCCTTGTAGCCGAAGGTAATGCCGACCAGCCTGCCATCGGCATCGATAACCGGTCCGCCCGAAAAGCCAGGACCGGCATTGCCGGCGAAGACAAAATAGGCCGGCGCGCCGAGACCGGGATAGCGCTGGATGAGGCGGACAACGCCATGGGCCACCCGCAGATCGCGATCGGCACCCTGGCCATAGGCGGTCACAGCTTCCCCCACAACCGGCATGGCCGTTTCCGGCGCGGTCCGGCGGGATGTGCGGAAAAACAGAAGATCATAGTCACGCCGCACGCCCAGCACACTTTTTTCGTCCAGCAAATTGCGGTTATGCGCATTGGTAACGGCGATACCGGGGGCAACCACCACCGCCGCGCCGACCGCCGAAACCAGTCCCAAGTGCACGCGACTATAAAGGGGCAGATAGGCGGCGGCGATTGCCGGCGCCGCAATGACGCTTGCCGGCGCGCCAGACGAATGAGCGCACCCGGCAAGCGTCAGGGATAAAAAGAGTAAGGCGAGACTAGAACGGAATCTCGTCATCCATCTCGTCGCGCTGGAAGCTGGCAGGCGCTTCGCCGGCTCCATGGCCGCCGCCGCCACCACCGCCTTCACCGCCACGTCCGTCGAGCATGGTGAGCTCGCCGCGGAAATTCTGCAGCACCACTTCGGTGGAATATTTCTCAGCGCCGTCCTTGTCGGTCCATTTGCGGGTCTGAAGCTGGCCTTCGACATAGACCTTGGAGCCCTTGCGCAGATATTTCTCGGCCACTTCCGCCAAGTTCTTGTTGAAGATCACCACGCGGTGCCATTCGGTCTTTTCTTTCCGCTCGCCGCTTGCCTTGTCGCGCCAGCTTTCGGAGGTGGCGATGGAGAGATTCACCACCGGCTCGCCACTGGTCATGCGACGAACCTCGGGGTCCTTGCCCAGATTGCCGACCAAAATCACTTTGTTGACGCTACCCGCCATGCTTGTCTCCATTAATCGGCCGCGAGGTTAGTGGGCCGCCTATCGGCGCGCCATCGCCGCCTTTTCTTATCCACCCCCATAACACTGTTCCACTTTTGTTCCAATAGACTTTTCCATAGCCTAGGCGCGCCTTTTCCCCGATAAGGCATGGAGGTCGCGTGGGCGCGAAAGTCGGGGCATGCCCTTCAATTCCTATCCCTATTTCATTTTCCTGGCCGCGGCGGTGCTCGGGTTCCGGCTGCTGGAAAGAAATGCCCTGACGGCGCGGCGGGTGTTCCTGCTGCTGGCCTCCTACGCCTTCTATGCCTGGTGGCGCGCCGACTTCCTGCTGCTGCTGGCCGGCTCGACCCTGGTGAATTTCGCCCTGGGACGGGAGATCGAGCAGCGCCGCCGCCGCTTCGCGGACCGGCGTGCCCTGCTGATCGGCGGACTGGTCTTCAATCTGGGCCTGATCGCCGCCTTCAAATACAGCACCCTGTTCTTTTCGACGGCCAATGAGCTTTTGGGGATCGGACTTGCGGTCCCGCACTGGTTTCTGCCTCTGGCGATCAGCTTCTTCACCTTCGAGCAGATCAGCTACCTGGTTGATGCCGATGCCGGGAAAACCGCCAACTACAGTCTTCTGGATTACGCCCTCTTCGTCGCCTATTTCCCGCATCTGATCGCCGGCCCGATCGTGCGCCATGGCGATCTGATCCCGCAATTCCGGCAGATGCGCGGCGAGAACGACGATCTGGCCACTGGCATAACGCTTTTCACCATCGGGCTGGCCAAGAAAAGCCTGATCGCCGACAATCTGGCACCATTCGCCGATGCAATCTTCGGAGCGGCCGCCCGTGGCCAGGCCCTGGGCGTCACCGATGGCTGGCTGGGCACCCTCTTTTTCGCCTTCCAGATCTATTTCGATTTTTCCGCCTATTCCGACATGGCGCTGGGTTCATCGGTGATGCTGGGCATCCGGCTGCCGGTCAATTTCCATTCGCCTTACAAGGCCGCCAGCATCATCGAATTCTGGCGGCGCTGGCATATCTCGCTCTCGGCCTTTCTGCGCGACTATCTTTATGTGCCGCTCGGCGGCAACCGGCATGGACGGATGCGGCGCTATCGCAATCTGCTAATCACGATGCTGCTGGGCGGCCTCTGGCATGGCGCCAACTGGACCTTCATGCTCTGGGGCGGACTGCATGGGCTCTACCTGTCCATCAATCACGCGTTCCGCCGCGCCATGAAGGGGCGCGCACCCGCGCCCGGCTGGCGGACGCCGCTGCATGCCGCATCGGTGGCCCTGACCTTTGCCGCGACCTCTTTGGCCTGGATCGTCTTCCGAGCGCCCGATCTGGCCTCGGCACGCAATGTCGCCGGCGGACTGATCGGCCTGGGCAACAGTCATGTCGTCAGCTTCTCCCCGCTGGCGGCGGTGACGCTGGTACTTCTGTTTGTCATCGTCTGGTTCATGCCCAACAGCATGGAGATGATGTGGCGCCATCGCCCTGCTTTGCCCTCGCCCTATCCTGACCAGCCGGTCGAGCCCGCAAAGCGCCTCTCTTGGGCGCCGACGCCGCTCAATGCCGCCGCCTATGGCCTGGTCTGCATTCTGGCCGTTCTGGCGCTGTCCAATCTCAAACCCTTCATCTATTTCCAGTTCTAAAGGGCGCGATGGAAAAGACCCGTTATGCCGGCTGGTTCCTGGGCACCGTCTTTCTGGTGGTGACGGCGATGGCCGGATTCAACGCCGCAGCCAATGCCTATATTTTCCGTCACCCCGCCGGGGCCAGTGTCCAGACCCTGTCCGGCTTCGAACGCGCCCTTAAGCCGGTATGGCTGGCGCAGACCAGGCCGCAGCTTGTGTTCGTCGGCTCCAGCCGCGTGCGCGACGGCTTCGATCCCAGCCTGATCGATCCGGCTTTCGGTGTTCGAAGCTTCAACTATGGCGCCTCCAGCATGACGCCGTACGAGGCCCGCCGCTTTATCCAGGATGCGCTGGCCCAGCCTTCGGTGCGCCGGGTGGTGGTGGGGCTCGATGCCTTCTCGGGCGATGGCGGCCCCGGCCAGGCCCTGCCCAGCTTCGACGAAACGCGCCTGGCCGTGACCCCGGATGGCGCGCCGACCCCACGCCGCGGCCTGTGGCTGTTCACGACCGGGTACCTAAGCGGCGGCGCCCTCGGCATGAACGCCCTCAGCGCCTGGACCCTGGCCCAGCTCAAGCCCGGCCAGCAGGCCGCCGACCGGCCCGATCTGTTCGATGCCTATAGCCATATGAGCGAGGCGGTGATGCGCCGGGACCTCAACTATCGCCGTGCGCGCGTGATGCGGATGGAAAAGGGCGCCGAGCAGGAATTCGTCACCATGCTGGCCACTGCCTGCCGTGCCCCGTCAGCGCTGACCCTGTTTTTCCCGCCTGACAGCATGGCCATCGTCGCCCGCTATCGCCAGAGCGACGGCCCGGGGCTGGACGATTTCAAGCGCAAGGTCGGCGCCGCCGTCGCGCGCCACAACGCGCGCTGTCCCAGCAAGGTCGCGCTGTTCGACTTCATGACGCCCAACCGCCTGACCATGGAAGGCCTGACGGATGGGCATAGTCGTGATTATGTGGATCTTGTGCACTTCCGTCCGCCGGCAGGAGTTTGGCTCCTGCGGCAGATGGGCCTGCGCAATCAGTGAAAGAGGGCCGAAGCCCTCATCTGGCAGAGGTATTCGAGGTGGCAGTGACGGTGGCGGCGCAGGTCGCCTGCGTGCCGCACAGGTTGTTGGTGGGCTTCCCCCCCACACTAAGGGCAATGCCCCCCACGATGCCAATGACGCCGATAGCCGGAACAATCCAGTGACCAGGGCCATATTTGCCCTGCGCCGACTTCACGCCGGCCGGCTTGCCGGCAGCGAGTGTCCCATCAGCCGCCATCGCGTGAGGCATCATAAGCATCGATGCCATCACTGACGCCGTAATCGCTTTGGTGTACTTCGCCATTTTCTTCTAGTCCCCTAAATAGCTTGCCCTGCTAAGCCTGTTCGACCAGCTCTTAGGTTACTATTAGGC
>CAYFKU010000118.1:0-5026 GCA_964343955.1 uncultured Rhizobium sp.
TGCGATCTTGCGGCCGGCAAGCGCGAGTTCCTCGAGCAGGCGCGTGACCGCGAGAGGCTGCGCGAAGCGGTGTTCGGCGCCGTTGACGGTGACGTGGATCATGGGCCGAATGATACAATTTCTCCTCTAGACGCGGGTGTCGTCTAATGGCAAGACAACAGCTTCCCAAGCTGTGAACGAGGGTTCGATTCCCTTCACCCGCTCCAGTTGCCCGGCACGTCGAAACTCGCGGGCGCTTTGCCCGAGAGATGCCTTTCCCGGATGCATACGTAGGCCGCTTCTAGCGCGCGCGCGTAGTCGCGCGTAACGAACGGGATTCGCGAGCGCCGCGCCTGCGCGAGACGCTTGCGGATTTGCGCGAGGCGCTGAGGCTCGCGAACGAGGGCAAGGCCGCGATCCTCGTAGTCCGTGAGGCTGCCAGCGACTAGTTCGTCCAATCCCGCCGCCCGTACCAGGCTCTCGGCCACGCGTCCGGCGAACTGCGTCGACGGCCACGTCAGCACGGGCACTTCGGCGGCGAAGGCATCGCTCGCCGTGGTGTGCGCATTGCAGGTATGGGTATCCAGGAACAGGTCCGCCAGTTGCTGGCGCGCCAGATGCTGCTCGGGCGTGGTGCGGCCGGCAAAGATCAGCCGTTCCGGCGCGATGCCGCGCGCGACCGCTTCCTTGCGCAGGATGGCGCCGATCGCGGCATTGCCTTCCAGAAGCCACAGCACACTGCCTTCCACCTGGCCCAGCAGCCGCATCCAGACATCGAAGATCGGGGCGGTGATCTTCCAGTTATGATTGAAACAGCAGAAGACGAATCCGCTTTCAGGCAGGCCGGCTTCCGTTCGGCCCGGCGGCGGCGGCACCGGTCGCGCCGTGTCGGTCACCCAGAGCGTGTCCGGCAGGGCAGCGAGTTTTTCGCTGAAGAAAGGTTCCTGGTCGGGCGGCACCACGATGCGGTCTGCAATCAGATAGTCGATGAAATCGGACCCCGATGTACCCGGATAGCCCATGTATTTCGCCTGCACGGGACAGGGGCGGTGGGCAAGAACCCAGGGCCGCGCCCCGCTGGTATGGCCGCCCAGGTCCACCGCGATATCGATTTCCCAGGCGCGCAGCAGTTCGGCGACCGCCCGGTCGCTTTGCTGGCGGGCGTCATGGAAGCGGTCGAAGGCTTTGACCAGCCTGGCCCGCATCGCGCTGTTGTCGTCCGGCCCGAAGGACATGGCGGTGATCTCGAAGCGCGCCCGGTCGTGGCGCTCGAACATCTCTACCGTCAGGGCGGACGTGACATGGTTGTGGAAATCCGCCGACAGATAGGCGACGCGGACCTTGTCGTGAACATAGCGTTCGCCGCGCCACAGGGCCGGCAGCGGGCCGGGACCGGAGCGCAGAACATACTGCCGGGCGGCGCGAAGCTGCAGGTCGTTGTCGTCCCAATAGCCCATCACCACGAAAGGCTGGATCACCGAACGGCCGGCCTGGACATCTTCCTTCAGGCGCTCTGCCAGCTCGCCGGTGCGCTGCCAGTCGCCGATCAGCAGCGCCGCATTGGCCAGGCCGCTCAGGGCATTGGGATGCTGCGGATCGATTTCCAGTGCCCGCTCATAATCGGCCAGCGCTTCCTGCGGCCGGCTGAGTTCGCTCAGGGCATTACCGCGATTATAATGGGCGTCGGCGAAATCCGGTTTCAGGGCCAGCGCCTGGTCACAATCGGCCAGCGATTCCGCAAAGCGCTTCAGCGACGCCCTGGCGACGGCGCGGTTGTTGAAAGCCTCGGCATAGGCCGGGTGCAGGGTGAGCGCGCGATCGTAACTGTCGATGGCTTCGGCCATGCGCTTGAGTTCGAACAGGATGATGCCGCGGTTGTTCCAGGCTTCCGCCATGCCGCTATTGGCTGCCAGCGCGCGCTCCACGCTGGTCAAAGCTTCCTCGGGCCGACGCAGGGCCTTGAGCGCCAGGGCGCGGTTGTTCAGCGTGTCCGGAAAGCCCGGCGCCGCGGTCAGCGCCCGGTCGAAACTGGCCAGCGCCTCTTCGGGGCGGCCCATGTCCAGAAGAACGCCGCCGCGGGCATTCAGGGCTTCGACGGATCCCGGATTGAAGGCAAGCGCCCGATTCACGCTTTCTAGCGCTTCAGGCAGGCGGCGCAGCACATGAAGCGCCTGGGCGCGCCGGCTCCAGGCCGCGCCGTAATCCGGTTTCAGGGCGACGGCGCGATCGAAGCTGGCCAGCGCCTCTTGTGTGCGCCCTTCGCTTTTGAGGGCATTGGCATAGTTGCTGAGGATTTCCGGTGCGTCAGGCTTGAGCTTCAGCGCCGCCGCCATCAGCTCCAGCGCCTCGGCGGTGCGGCCTTGCTGGGCGCGCACCACACCCAGAAGATGCGGCGCGGCCGCCTCCTGGGGCGCGCTCTGCATGACGGCCCGGTAAAGCTGCTCAGCCTCGGCCAGCCGCCCCTGCTGATGGAAGGCCAGCGCCCGGCTCAGAAGTTCCCCCTGATTCATGCCTTTCTAGACCATAGGCCCGCATGGGGCCGCAAGGCTCGGGTTTTCACGGCGAAAAGGCTCTGCATTCGGTAATTTGCAGGACCGGCGCCCAGCCCCTAGCATGGCTCCGGTTGTTGGGATGGATTGGGCCTGATGGGCTTGGACAGGCGGGATTTGCTGGCGGGGGCGGTAGCGCTCCTGGGTGCGGAACTCGTCGCCCCGCTGGCCAGGGCCCTGGCGGCCGAAGCCGCCGCGCCGGGCTTTGCCGCCAGCCGGGCGGTTTTCACACCGGATCAGCGCAGCCTGTTGGCGGCAATCAGCGAGCGGATCATCCCCACCACCGACACGCCCGGCGCCATTGCCGCCGGCGTGCCCCAGTTCATCGAGATGATGGTGGCGGATTTCTATGAGACCGCCGACCGCAACGATTTCCTGAATGGCATGGGCGTGGTGGAAGGCCATGCCCGGGTGCATTTCAACACTTCCTTTGTCGCGCTGGCGCCGGAGGAGCAGGATCAGATCCTGACCCTTGCCATGCGCAACCAGATCGCTGGAACCGGCGGCTTCTTCGGCCATTGCCGCCAGCTTGTCATTCTGGGCTATTACACGTCCGAAATCGGCTGCAAGCAGGAGCGGGTCTATGTGCCCGTGCCCGGCCGCTATGACGGCCAATATCCCTACGCCCAGGTCCGGCGCGTCTTTTCATCCTGAGCTGTCATGAGCCATGCCCGATTTTGATTTCGACGCCATTGTGATCGGTTCGGGCATCAGCGGCGGCTGGGCCGCGAAGGAACTGACCGAGAAGGGCATGAAGGTGCTGATGCTGGACCGCGGCCGCATGGTCGAGCATCGCAAGGATTACATCACCGAAGGCAAGGGCCCCTGGCAGCTTGCATATCGCGGCACCCTGCCGCCGGCCGAGGTCGATCGCGATTACATCATGGCCAAATGGGGCGGCGCGAGCATGACGCAGCAGACCCATTTCTACAACAATGACCGGCTGAACCCGATCGATTACGAGAACAGCAAGCCTTTCCGCTGGGTGCGGCCGGCGCAGGTCGGCGGCAAGTCGCTGATCTGGGGCCGGGTGGCGCTGCGCTGGAGCCGGATCGACTTTGAAGCCAACAAGCGCGACGGCCATGGCAGCCCCTGGCCGATCACCTATGACGATGTCGCGCCCTGGTATTCCTATGTCGAGAAATTCGCCGGCATCGCGGGATCGAAAGAAGGCCTGGCCGAGCTTCCCGACGGCGAATTTCAGCCGCCGCATCCCCTGAATGCCGCCGAACTGTGGGTGAAGGAGCAGCTGGAAAAAGCCGTTCCGGGCCGCAAGCTGATTTCCTGCCGCACCGCCAACATGACCGAGGACAAGCCGGAGCAGGGGCGCGCCCGCTGCCAGGATCGCGCCATGTGCGCCCGCGGCTGTTCCTTCGGCGCCTATTTCTCCACCCAGTCCTCGACCCTGCCGGCGGCGCGCAAGACGGGCAATCTCACGCTGCTTTCGGATCAGGTGGTGACGAACCTGGAATATGATCCGAAGACAAAAAAGGTCACCGGCGTGCGAGTGGTGGATGCCAATACCCAGCAGGCCAGGGTCTGGCGCTCGCGCATCGTCTTTCTTTGCGCGTCGGCCATGGCCTCGACGCAGATTCTGCTGAACTCCCGCCTGCCGGGAAGCGATCGCAGCTTCGCCGATTCCAGCGGGCTGCTTGGCCATTACATCATGGACCATATCTTCCGCACCGGCTTCTGGGGCGTGGTGCCCGATCCGGCGCTGGAACAGTTCATCGCCTATGGTCGCCGGCCCAACGGCGTCTATATCCCCCGTTTCCGCAACCTGAAGGGCCAGGATGCCGATGCCGATTTCGTGCGCGGCTATGGAATGCAGGGGGCGGCGGGGCGCGCGCCCGCGACACCCGGGGGATTCGGCAAGGCGATGAAGGAGGCGATGCGCGGCTATGCGCCCTGGACCATCCGCTTCACCGCTTTCGGGGAATGTCTGCCTTACAAGGACAATATGCTGAGCCTGAACCCCGGCAAGCTGGACCGCTATGGCGTGCCGCTGGCGGTGTTCAACGTCACGTTCCGCGACAATGAACTGAAACTGATGCGGGACGCGGCGCTCCAGGGCGAAGCGATGATGAGGGCGGCGGGCCTTACCGGCGTGGGGTCATCGAACGAGGAACATGTGCCCGGCGACGCCATTCACGAAATGGGCGGCGCCTGCATGGGCGAGGACCCCAGCGCCTCGGTGGTCAATCGCTGGAGCCAGTTGCATGACGCCGCCAATGTCTTCGTCACCGACGGGGCACAGATGGCGTCCACAAGCTGCGTCAATCCTTCCATGACCTTCATGGCCCTGACGGCGCGGGCCGCCGATCATGCCGTCAAGCTGGTCAAGGCCGGGACCATCTAGCCGGGCGGTCTTTTCTGCTGCCCAAAAAACGGTAAAACAGGGCTCATAACAGTCGGGGGAAATCATGTCGAAGCGGTATCTGAAGGGCTGCCTTGTCGGTGCGGCGCTGGTTGGCCTGTTCGCGGGCGGGGCAGGGGCC
>CAYFKU010000119.1:0-4976 GCA_964343955.1 uncultured Rhizobium sp.
GTGACCAGGGCCATATTTCTGCGCCGACTTCACGCCGGCCGGCTTGCCGGGAGCGAGTGTCCCATCAGCCGCCATCGCGTGAGGCATCGTAAGCATCGCAGCCACCACTGCAGCCGTCATTGCTTTGGTAAACTTAGCCATTTTCTTCTAGTCCCCTAAATAGCTTGCCCTGCTAAGCCTGTTCGACCGGCTCCTAGGTTACTATTAGGCCGAATCCCGGTCTTTTTGCAAATACACAATCATGTTTCCGAGGGTTTTGTTCCCATTTTGTTTCCATTCTGGGCAGAAAAGGCTAAAAAAGACCATGGAATCCCTGCAGCAGATCCTGGCTCCGGCCCGGCTGACCCAAATTGTGGACGTGGGCGCCAATCCCATCGACGGGGATCCGCCCTACAAGGGGATGCTGGCTGGCGGTCTCTGCGAGGTGGTCGGATTTGAACCACAGCCCCAGGCGCTGGAAAGGCTCGAAAAGCTGAAGGGTCCGCGTGAGCGCTATTTTCCCTATGTGCTGGGCGATGGAAATCCCGCCACGCTGAACATGTGTGAACTCGAAGGCATGACAAGCCTGCTGGTTCCCGAGCCGCGCCATCTGGCGCTTTTCAATTTGTTTCCTATATGGGGCAAAGTGAAAGCCCAGATCCCTGTCAATACCCGCAAGCTCGATGACATTGACGACTTCGCAGTCATGGATTTCCTGAAAATGGACGTCCAGGGGTCCGAGCGGACGGTGCTCGCCCATGGGCGGAGCAAGCTGAAAAGCGCGGTCGTGGTCCAGACCGAGGTTTCCTTTGTTCCCCTCTACCAGGGTCAGCCGGTTTTCGGCGAAATCGATCTGGCGCTGCGGGCAGAAGGGTTCCTGCCCCATTGCGTCACGGGCACGAAGATCTGGCCCATCGCGCCCATGGTTGTCGGCGACTCACCCAATCGCGGTATCCGCCAGCTTCTGGAAACCGACATGGTCTATGTCCGCGACTTCAGCCAGGCCACGAACATGACGGTCGAGCAATGGAAGCAGCTCGCCCTGATTGCGCATCATTGCTACGGCTCCTTTGACCTGGCGCTGAAATCCATCGCCACCCTGATCGAGCTGGGCGCGCTGCCCACGGATGCCGGCAAGCGCTATCTCGCCATCCTGCCCGCCCGGAAAACCAACTGATGCTGAAGAATATCTCGATACGCGGCGCCCGCGAGCACAATCTCAAGAATATTGATGTCGAGATTCCGCGCGACACGCTGACCGTACTGACCGGCCTGTCCGGTTCGGGAAAATCCTCCCTCGCCTTTGACACGATTTATGCCGAAGGCCAGCGCCGGTATGTGGAATCCCTGTCCGCCTATGCGCGCCAGTTCCTGGAACTGATGCAGAAGCCGGATGTGGACCATATCGAGGGCCTGTCGCCGGCCATCTCCATCGAGCAGAAGACCACGTCGAAAAACCCCCGCTCGACCGTGGGCACGGTGACGGAGATCTATGACTATCTGCGCCTGCTCTTCGCGCGCGTGGGCGTGCCCTATTCGCCGGCGACCGGGCGTCCCATCGAAAGCCAGACCGTCAGCCAGATGGCCGACCGCATCCTGGCCCTGCCGGAAAATACCCGCCTCTATCTGTTGGCGCCCATCGTGCGCGGCCGCAAGGGCGAGTACCGCAAGGAACTGGCCGAGCTGCAAAAGAAGGGCTTCCAGCGTGCCAAGATCGACGGCAAATTCCATGACATCGGCGCCACGCCGGTTCTGGACAAAAAGCTCAAGCACGATATCGAGATCGTGGTCGACCGCATCGTCGTCAAACCCGATATCGGCAACCGCCTGCCCGATTCCATCGAAACCGCGCTGAACCTGGCCGACGGCCTTCTGGTCGTGGAATTTGCCGACGAAAAGGAAAAGGACGGCACCCCAAGGCAGATCCTTCTGTCGTCGAAATTCGCCTGCCCTGTTTCGGGTTTCACAATCCCTGAAATCGAACCGCGCCTCTTCAGCTTCAACAATCCGCATGGCGCCTGCCCGCAATGCGACGGGCTGGGGACCCAGAATTATTTCGACGAGGCCCTGGTGGTACCCGATGAATCGCTCAGCCTGAAGAAAGGCGCCATTGCGCCCTGGTCCAAGAATTCATCGCCCTACTACCTCCAGACGCTGGAAGCCCTGGCGCGGCACTACAAATTCTCCATGAACGAGCCCTGGGAGGATCTGCCCAAAAAGATCCGGCAGATCATCCTGCATGGTTCAGGCGATGACGAGATCAAGTTCGTCTATGACGACGGCATGCGCCGCTACGAGACCCGCAAGACCTTCGAAGGCGTCATCACCAATATGGACCGGCGCCACAAGGAAACCGACAGCGACTGGGCACGAGAAGAGCTGGAAAAATACCAGGCCGCGGCCGCGTGCGAGGCCTGCAAGGGCTATCGCCTCAAACCCGAAGCCCTTTCGGTCAAGATTGGCGGGCTGCATGTCGGCGAGGTTTGCGATCAGTCGATCCGCGACGCCGATGGCTGGTTCCGCGACATCGACAAGAAGCTGAACGCCCAGCAGCGCGAGATTGCTGTGCGCATCCTCAAGGAAATCCGCGCCCGCCTGAAATTCCTCAACAATGTCGGGCTGGATTATCTTACCCTGGCGCGGGCCTCCGGCACGCTGTCGGGCGGAGAAAGCCAGCGCATACGCCTGGCCTCCCAGATCGGGTCGGGGCTTACCGGCGTGCTCTATGTTCTGGACGAGCCCTCGATCGGCCTGCACCAGCGCGACAATTGCAAGCTTCTGGAATCGCTCAAGGGCCTGCGCGACATGGGCAATACCGTGCTGGTGGTGGAGCATGACGAAGACGCCATCCGCACCGCAGATTACGTGATCGATATGGGGCCGGGCGCCGGCGTGCATGGCGGCGAAATCATCGCCGAAGGCACCCCCGCCCAGATCATTGCCAACAAGAAAAGCCTGACCGGCAAATACCTGAACGGCACCGAGTTCATTCCCATCCCGGCTGTCCGCCGCAAGGCCGTGCACAATCGCTGGCTCAAGGTGGTGGGCGCGCGCGGCAACAATCTCAAAAATGTCACCGCCCAGATTCCGCTGGGGACTATGACCTGCATCACCGGAGTATCCGGCGGTGGAAAATCCACCCTGACGATCGAGACGCTTTACAAGGCCGCGGCCCGCAAACTCGCCCAGGCCCGCGAGAATCCGGCGCCCCACGACCGGGTTGAGGGGCTGGAGTTCCTGGACAAGGTGATCGACATCGATCAAAGCCCGATCGGGCGCACGCCGCGTTCAAACCCTGCCACCTATACCGGCGCCTTCACACCGATCCGCGACTGGTTCGCCGAACTGCCGGAGGCCAAGGCGCGGGGCTACGCCCCCGGACGCTTCAGCTTCAACGTCAAGGGTGGGCGTTGCGAGGCATGCCAGGGCGACGGCGTCATCCAGATCGAGATGCACTTCCTGCCAGACGTCTATGTCCAATGCGATGTCTGCAAGGGCAAGCGCTACAATCGCGAGACCCTGGAAGTGAAATTCCGCGATTATTCCATCAGCGATGTGCTGGACATGACGATCGAGGCCGGTGCCGACCTGTTCAAGGCCGTCCCGTCCATCGCCGAAAAGCTGGAGACCCTCAAGCGCGTCGGTCTGGGCTATATTTCCATCGGCCAGCAGGCCACGACCCTGTCGGGCGGTGAAGCGCAGCGCGTCAAGCTCAGCAAGGAACTGTCGCGCCGCGCCACGGGACGAACGCTTTACATCCTGGATGAGCCGACCACCGGCCTGCACTTCCACGACGTCAAGAAGCTGCTGGAAGTGCTGCAGGAGCTGGTCGATCAGGGCAACACCGTGGTGGTGATCGAGCACAATCTCGAGGTCATCAAGACCGCCGACTGGATTGTCGATCTGGGGCCGGAGGGCGGCGATGGCGGCGGGGAGATCGTGGCCAGCGGAACGCCCGAAGAGGTGGCGAAAGTCGCCCGCTCCTACACCGGCCAATATCTCAAGCCGCTGCTCAGGAACGCGCCCACGACCAAACGCCTCAAAGCGGCGGAATAAGCCGAGCGACTGGCGACCCGAAGCGGCAAAGCCGCGGAGGGCGGTCCGGCGCGACCATTAAATCAGACTGCGATATCGATACTGTTCAGCTCGTCCTTCAAGGCGCGCCATGCCGAAAGGCTTGCGCCCGAAAACAGTCCGATCATCAGGGGCGAAAAGAAGAAGCTCAGGCCCGAACTCAAGGGCAGCATCTGGCGGGCATTGGTCAACGCCGCGATCATCTGGCCCTCCGGCGTGCCATCGGCCGACGGGGCACCGCTTTTCTGGCCAAGCCCCAGCTCGATGCCCACGAAAAGCAGCAGCAGCGGCAGGAAGAGAGCCAGCAACGCGCCCAGCAAAGGCCAGAAATTGTCCGCCGACAGGACCCAGGCCCGGCGCAATACCGGGCTTGTTTCGCCGGCCGCGATGGCCGGCGCCAGGAACAGGAAGCGGGCCGAAAGCAGCAGGCCAGCGCCCAACAGGACCAGCATCATCAATCCGCTGACGGTTTCCTGAAGCTGCAGCGAGGGCGCCCCCTTCATGGAAATCGCCATCTGCGCCACCACCAGCACCGTGATCAGCACCATGACCAGCATGCCCGCGAAACCGCAAAAGGCGCGGAACAGACGGCCCTCGGGGGGGCCGAAGGCGATGTAAAGCAGCGCGCCGGGATTTCGGTTGCCCTGCGCCAGTTGCACCACGCCGACGCACATCAAGGCGGTCAGCAGCAGCTTGGCGATCCAATATCCCAGCAGCATCAGCAGCGCCGGCCCCATATGGGCCGAATTCCTGCTGGCCAGCGCATCGATGAAATCGGTGTAGCAGCGATTATAGGTAAAGAACTGGGCGATGGTTATCAGCACCATGGGCAGCCAGATGACGCCGATGATGCCGCCCAGGTTCGCGCCCACGAACGCATAGGCGTCGCGCACCGTGGAGACGACAAAAATGCGACGTGTCAC
>CAYFKU010000120.1:0-4824 GCA_964343955.1 uncultured Rhizobium sp.
AGGCCTATGCCGACCGCATCGCCCGCGAAAAGCGCATCAAGGAAGCCAGCAAGTAGCAGAACGATTTCGATTGCCGGTCCGGAACGATTGACAAGGGTGGGGTCCCGGCCTGCAACTTCGCGGCCTGGCGGGAAGCGGATGGTTCCATCTTACACCCTGTTCTTCAGAATGGTGCCTGGTAGGGCCCAGCCAGCGGAGCGCGTATGACGACACGGCGTGATTTCGTGATCGGCGCGGGTGCCGCATCGCTTCTCGACCCTGTCGCAGCGCTGGGCGCGCGGCCTGGGGATTGGGATCAGGGCAGTGTTGCGCATCTAATTCCCGCCGTCAGCCACGATCGCATCCTGATCAAGGCGTCGTTTACCTCTGCCTTGGCCGCGCCGCCGGAACTGGAGGTGGGAAGCTCTTCCCGCGTGCGTGGCCAGAAAACCTCGGTCACCGGCGACTTCTGGCAGTTCGATGTGGCGGGTCTGAAGCCGCAGACGCGGTACCGTTTGTCCCTGACCCAGGGCGGTCGCGCGCTGTGCCAGCCTTGGGATCTGCGTACATTTCCCGCGCCAGACGCCATGCCGGAACGAATGCGTCTGCTGATCTATACCTGCGCGGGCGGCCATGATGCCCTGAACCAGGGGCTGGCGGACGGCAAGACCAGTTTTCTGCCGTCTGCCCTGCGCCAGCGCCTGCTGATGCGCGGCTTGTCCTTCAAGCCTGACGCGATCATTGCAAACGGCGATCATGTCTATTGGGATTTGCGCGCGCCGCGGCTGTCCGGCTTTCTGGGCGCTTCGCCACAGGCAGTCGCGGCTGCCGGACATTTCGACCGCGCTCGGCCCGTTCTGGGGGGCTCCAATGAAGCGGTGCTGCGCCGCGCCGCGGGCCCCCAGATCGTTCCTCTGTATGGCACGTTATGCCGCTCCACGCCGATGTTCTTTCTGACCGACGACCACGATTACTTCGACAATGACGAGGCCACGGATGAGGCGGTGACATTTCCGCCGGACGGTTTCATGCTGAACCTGGCCCGCGCGACCCGGCGGCTCTACTATCCGGAGTTCCTGCCCGATGCGAGACGCCCGCTGGGGCTTTCCGGCTCGTCCGCGGGTGATCGCGCGCCGGGTGTGTCGGAAGCGTTCGGCACCTTGCGCTATGGGCGGCTTGCGGAATTCCTGCTCTATGACGTTCGTCGCACATTGACTCTGGCTGGTCCCACCGCCGTCTTTGTCGAAGGGGTGGCCGAGGAATGGCTGAAAGCGCGCATGGCGGCGCGCGATGTCGCCCATGTCGTCAACATCCCGTCAAATCCGCCCGGCTGGAGCGCGGGTAAATGGGGGGAATGGTATCCTGATATCCTGGCCGACGATGGCAGATTGACCACGGCAAAGCGCAAGCCCTATTGGCAGCAGGGCTGGCTAAGCCAGCACGACCGGTTGATGGCCGCCGCAGCCGCCATGCCCGGTCGCATCCCGCTTGTGATCAGCGGAGACCTGCATGCCATCGCCGAGGGCCGCATGATGCGCAGCGGAGATATGGATTTCAGCAAGAACCCCGTGGTGACGGTGCTGTCGGGGCCGCTGGGCACCGGCGACCTGTTATGGCCGTCGGCATTCCGGGGGATCGGCGCCAGTCCGCCCTCTCACCTCACCATGGACGAGCGGTTGAAGCCCATCGAGGAAAACGGTTTCATCATCGCCGATCTTGTTCCGGGCGCCATCACGCTCAGCTTTTTCCGTTTCGATGTTCGCCGTGACACGGCGTCGTCGATCGATGTTCTGCAGCCCTTCCGGGTGACGGAACTCAGGCGGCCGGGGTGAGGTGCAAGGCGGGGCTGGCAAAGACGCGGGCTGAACAACTATCCGGGGGAAACTCCATGCAGAGAATATTCCACATTGCCGTGATGCTTCGGGGAGCGGGATCGATGAAAAAGCTATTTTCGGGACTGTTCGGACTGGCGCTTCTGCCGCAAGCGGCCCTGGCCCAGGACGCGCCCATGCCGCCCTTGCGGCCGGACCAGGTTGCGTTCCGCGCTCTCTATAAAGAGCTGGTCGAGACCAACACCGCGCTTTCCGTGGGAAGTTGCACCCAGGCATCCCAGCGGATGGCGGCGCATCTCAAGAGCGCCGGTTTTCCGGATTCCGACATCACTTTGTTTTCGACCCCCGAGCACCCAAGGGAAGGCGGGCTGGTGGCGATTCTGCATGGCACTTCCAGAACCGCCACACCCATCCTGTTGCTCGGTCACATAGATGTGGTCGAGGCCCGGCGCGAAGACTGGACCCGCGATCCTTTCACCCTGATCGAGGAGAATGGCTTCTTCTATGGCCGCGGTACCTCGGACATGAAGGCGATGAGCGCCACCTGGGTGGATGCCATGGCGCGTTTCAAACAATCGGGCTTTCGGCCCAAGCGCGACATCAAGCTGGCGCTGACCTGCGGCGAGGAATCAGACGCGCCGTTCAATGGCGCCGAATGGCTGGCGCAAAACCATCCCGACTGGATTTCCGCGGAATTCGCGCTGAATGAGGGTGGCGGCGGGCAAACCGACGGCCACGGCAAGCTGGTGATACAGACCATCCAGGTGGGCGAGAAGATTTTCCAGAATTACCGGATCGAGGCCGTCAATGCCGGCGGCCACAGCTCCATTCCGATACGCGACAATGCGATCTACCAATTGTCCGACGCGCTGCTGAAAATCCGCAATTATGAATTCCCCATCAAGATGACCGATACCACCCGGACCTATTTCGCCCGCGTGGGGGCGGCGCGCGGCGGCGATATCGGGCGCGCGATGATCGCCCTTTCCAGGGACCCGACCGACAAGGCGGCAGACGCCATCGTCTCGGCCGACCGGACCTATCACAGCATGCTGCGCACGACCTGCGTGGCGACCCTGCTGGACGGCGGGCATGCGAACAACGCGCTGCCCCAGCGCGCCGGCGCCAACATCAATTGCCGGATTTTCCCCACCGAGACGGTCACCCAGACCGCCGCGGCCCTGAAGCAGGTTATCGGCGATCCCGGGATCAAGATAACCGCCGTCGGCAAGATTACCCCGGTTGCGTCGCCCCCGCCGCTGGATCCCAAGGTGGTCGGCCCTGCCGAGAAGCTGGCGGCCAAATATTTCCCTGGCGTGCCGGTGGTCCCGGTGATGCTGACCGGCGCCACCGACGGACGGTATTTGGGCGCCATCGGCATCCCAACCTATGGCGTGCCTGGAGGCTGGCATGACCCCGACATGGGCGGCATCCACGGCCTGAATGAGCGCAATAGCGTGCGGTCTGTCTATGTCAGCCGCGACTATCTGACTGATCTGGTGAAGGCCTATGCCAATGAGGATTAGACAATCAGATTGGGAAAGGCATGTCCCCTAAAGGCGCCTGGCCCACACCGGGCTTATCGCGGTGCCGTCCTCAACTCATGGCACATTTGTGGAGACCACCACGCCGTTCCCGTGAACAGGATTGGAGCCGCCCGAAGATTGTGTCCTGACGACGCATGCAATTTCGCCGCTATCGGGTCCGCTATCGCAGCAGCCATGGAATAGCTTCACGTTCATGCTGCTGCCTGACCGGGCATTGCACAGCGCCGCCTCCCGCGTGAAGCCCAGCACCTTTTTATCGGCACGCAGAATGCATCCGGCAACCGCCACACCTCCCGCGTCATAGAGCGGTGCGTAAATTCCGTTGAGGGTCACTTTGGCCGACCTGCTGGGAACAGGCACGCATCGGGCATTTGCTTCGGTGAGCGGGAGAATGCTCAATAGAATTGCGATATAGATCTTCATGTGCCCCCACCGCGCCGGCCATCCTAGCATGGTTCTATCGATGACATAAATTGCCCCGCCATGCTGTCTGTCCATCGGGATAGCGGCTTGATGGGGTTGGGGTTAGCTGCCATACCTCGCCATTGTCATCTGTCAGGCCGGTCATGGGGCGCCCAGGGGCAAAGGCACAAAGATTGGAAGGCGCGGCGCGACATGCGGTTGCGTTCCAGCCGGAGATCATCGGGGATGGGCACCTTCCAGGCTTGGATGAGGCCGCGCCGGAGGACAGCTATTGCCGGGCGGCGTCCCTGGAGCATCGCAGGCAGCTAGCGCAATTTTTCACGCCCCCGCATATTGCTTCCCATATGGCTGAATGGGTTTTGGCCATCGATCCGAAGGATGCGCTGGATCCGGCCTGTGGCGCGGGCATATTTGCCCGCACCTTGTTGGCGCGCAAAGCGGATATCGACATTACCGCCATGGATGTCGACACCGCGGTCCTCGCCTTCGCGCGCAGGGCTTTAAAGCGCCTCAATCCCGATGTGCGCCTGATCAACGGGAATTTCCTTCATTGGCGGCGAGAGGCGCAGTTCGATGCCATTCTCCTCAATCCACCTTATCTCAGGCATCGCGATTATTCCGGCAAGGATGAACTGCTCTCCCGCTATCGGGCAAAGGCAGGGTTGGCCTTGTCCCGGCTCAGCAACATCTATGTCTTCTTCATCATCGAGGCCTGCCTGCGCCTTAGAGAGGGTGGGAGGGCCGCAATCCTTGTGCCCGTCGAATGGACGAATGCCAATTTTGGTGATCCGCTGAAGTCATTCCTGCTGGGACGTGGATATCTGAAGGCCGTAACCTATTTCGATCATGGCCAGTCGGTTTTCCCGGATGCCTTGACGACAGCCTGCGTGCTGAAGATCGAAAACAGCCCGGCGCCCGCCCGGATCGGCATGGAAAAGTGGCGGGACGGTAACCTGACAGGCCATCCCGTCGATCCGCACATTCTGCTCGGCGCCAATGATTTTTTCTGCCTTACGTCTGATCGCGCGGCCCAGATCGGCATC
>CAYFKU010000121.1:0-4669 GCA_964343955.1 uncultured Rhizobium sp.
AAGGAACCAGGTTGATAAGGTGGCGCAGTCCACCGAGAAGGCGCTGTCCGAGCATGGCGACAAGGTCTCGCCCGACGAAAAGACCGCGATCGAGGCCGGCCTTGCCGCGCTGAAGGAAGCGGTCAAGGGCGACGATGTCGAAGCCATCAAGGAAAAGACTAACGCCCTGGCCCAGTCGTCCATGAAGCTGGGCGAGGCTATGTACAAGGCGCAGCAGTCCGAGGCCGCAGCTTCGGATGCGGCGGCCGACGGCGCCGGCAACAAGCCCGACGATAACGTCGTCGATGCCGACTTCGAGGAAGTCGATGACAACAAGAAGGGCGCTGCCTAAAGCTCAGGTCTGCCTTCCCCTTCCGTGCAGGGCACGGGAGGGGGAAGTGGCCTTGGCATCGCCAGCGCTCATGCGCGAAGGGATGCAAGGGCCGGAGGGGGTTCGAAGGTAAAGTCCGGGCGATGAGCACAAAGCGCTGTTATTACGAGACCCTTGAGTGCCAGAAGGGTGCGACCATGGAGGTGCTGAAATCCTCCTATCGCAAGCTGGCGATGCGGTTTCATCCCGACAAGAATCCCGGCGATCAGACGGCCGACGTCAAATTCAAGGAAATCAACGAGGCCTATGACGTCCTGAAGGACGAGCAGAAGCGCGCCGCCTATGACCGCTTCGGCCATGCCGCTTTCGAAGGCGGCATGGGCGCGGCGGGCGCGCGCGGCGGCAATCCCTTCGGCGATTTCGCCGGCAGTTTCGGCGACGTCTTCGAAGATATTTTCGGCCAGATGATGGGCGGCATGGGCCGCGGCAAGCGCCAGAATCGCGGCCAGGATCTGCGCTACAATCTGGATATCAGCCTGGAAGAGGCCTTCAACGGCCGCAGCGCCGAGATCAAGGTCCCCACCATGGTGGCCTGCGAGCCCTGCAACGGCTCGGGCGCGGAAGCCGGGCACCAGCCCGAGACCTGTCCCACCTGCGGCGGGCACGGCAAGGTGCGCGCCACCCAGGGTTTTTTCACCATCGAGCGCACCTGCTCGGCCTGTCGCGGCAACGGCAAGATCATCCGCAATCCCTGCAAGAGCTGCCGTGGCAGCGGCCTGGTCCAGAAAGAGCGGGTCCTGAGTGTGGATGTGCCCCCTGGCGTCGAGGAAGGCACCCGCATCCGGCTGTCGGGGGAAGGCGCCGCCGGGGTCAATGGCGGGCCGCCGGGCGACCTTTATATTTTCCTCTCCATAGCCGAACATCCCATCTTCCAGCGCGACGGCCATGACCTGCATTGCCGCGCGCCGGTCAGCTTTGTCACCGCCTCGCTGGGCGGTTCGATCGAGGTGCCGACCCTGGATGGCGGCCGGTCCAAGATCGTGATCCCCGAAGGCACCCAGCCGGGGCGGCAGTTCCGCCTGAAGGCCAAGGGCATGCCGGTGCTGCGCAGCGCCCAGAAAGGCGACCTGTATGTCGAGGTCGCGGTCGAGACCCCGGTAAAACTGACCAAGCGGCAGAAGGAATTGCTGCGGGAATTCGAGGCGGAAAGCGGTGCCGGCACCCAGCCCGAGGCCGAAGGCTTCATGGCCCGGATCAAGGAATTCTGGGGGGGCTGCGAAAAGTAACCGCTTTCGCCGGGCCGCTGTTTTTGCGTAAAGTTCCCGGCGTTTCTCAGGGCAGGGCCCCTATCGTGACCACCACCCTGAAGACCTCTCTGGCCGACAATTTGCGCTTTCTGAAGGCCCTGATCTCGCGGCCCAGGAATATCGGCGCCGTGCTGCCGTCCAGCCCGATCCTGGCGCGGGCGATCGCCGAGCAGGTTCACCCCCATGCCGGACCCGTGCTGGAGATCGGGGCGGGAACCGGGGTGGTCAGCGAAGCCCTGCTGGAACGGGGAATCCCCGCCGAAAAGCTGACCCTGCTGGAATATGACCCGGAGCTTTGCCGCCACCTGGAGAAGCGCTTCCCGCATGTGCATGTGATCTGCGGCGATGCCTTCGACCTGAACCATGCGCTTGGGCCCCGTTACGCCGCGCCCTTTGCCGCCATCGTCTCCGGCCTGCCGCTGCTGAACCATCCGCCGGTGCGGCGGCGCGCCTTCTTGGAAGGTGTGGCGGAGCGCCTGATGCCGGGGGCGCCCTTCGTGCAGTTTTCCTATGGGTCGATGCCGCCGGTCCCGCCCCTGCCGGGGCAAAGTGTCGCCAAGGCCGCCATGGTGCTGGCCAATATCCCGCCCGCCAAGGTCTGGGTTTACCGCAACGCCTAGGGCTTTTTGCTGCGCCTTTTGCTGCAGCATGGCCGCAGCAAAAAGTGCAGCATAGACATTTATGCTGCACCTCATGCTGCGCGGTAAGTTACTGTAATCGCTAAATTAATGCCTCGCCGCTTCACGGCTGCCGCGTTCGGGCGGGCCGAAGGTCCAAAGGACCTTCGGCTCAGGCCGTCCTCACTCAGCCGCCTCGGCCAATTCCGGCGCGGCCGCCAGCACGTCCTGGCCGACATGGGCCTCGAACTTGCGGAAATTGTCCCGGAACATGCTGACCAGCTTGCGGGCCTGGGCGTCATAGGCAGCCTTGTCGGCCCAGGTGTCGCGCGGATTGAGGATCTTGCCGTCCACGCCCGGCACCGCCACCGGGACCCGGAACTTGAAGTGCGGGTCGATCCGCATTTCGACATTGGCCAGGCTGCCGTCCAGCGCCGCGTTCAGCAGGGCGCGGGTGGCCTTGATCGGCATGCGGCTGCCGGTGCCGAAGGCGCCGCCGGTCCAGCCGGTATTGACCAGCCAGCAATCGGCCTGATGTTCGGCGATCAGGGCGCGCAGCAGGTTGCCATATTCGGACGGATGGCGCGGCATGAACGGCGCGCCGAAGCAGGTCGAGAAGGTGGGCTGCGGCTCTTTTCCCAAGCCCTTTTCGGTGCCGGCCACCTTGGCGGTGAAGCCGGACAGGAAGTGATACATGGCCTGGCTGGGGGTCAGCTTGGCGATCGGCGGCAGCACGCCGAAGGCATCGGCGGTCAGCATGATCACATTCTTGGGATGACCGGCGCGGCCGGTGGCCGAGGCATTCGGGATGTAGTCGATCGGATAGGCGGCGCGGGTATTCTCGGCATAGGTCGCGTCGTTGAGATCCAGCGCGCGGGTCGCCTGGTCCATCACCACATTTTCCAGCACGGTGCCGAAGCGTTCGGTGGTGGAGAAAATCTCCGGCTCGGCCTCGCGGGACAGCTTGATCACCTTGGCGTAACAGCCGCCTTCGATGTTGAAGATGCCGTTTTCAGACCAGCCATGTTCATCGTCACCAACAAGTGTGCGCGAGGCATCGGCCGACAACGTGGTCTTGCCGGTGCCGGAAAGGCCGAAAAATATGGCGGATTTGCCATCGGCGCCGACATTGGCCGAGCAGTGCATGCTCATCACCCGCTTGGACGGCAGCAGGTAATTCATGATGGTGAAGACCGACTTCTTCATCTCGCCGGCATAGGAGGTGCCGCCGATCAGGATCATCTTCCTGGAGAAATTCACCGCGATCACGGTCTGGCTGATGCAGCCATGGCGCGCCGGATCGGCGGCAAAGCTGGGCAGGTCGATGATGGTGAATTCAGGGGCAAAGCCTTTCAGCTCTTCGGCTGTGGGGCGGATCAGGAGCTGATGCACGAACAGCGAGTGCCAGGCATATTCGGTCACCACCCGCACGCTGATGCGATGAGTCAGGTCGGCGCCGGCGAACAGATCCTTGGCGAACAGCTCGCGGCCTTCGGCATGCGCCATCATGTCGGCATAGAGGGCGTCGAAATGCGCCGGGCTCATCGCCTTGTTGTTGTCCCACCAGACCTGGTTTTCGGTTTCGGCGTCGCGCACGACGAACTTGTCGGCCGCGGAACGGCCGGTATGGATGCCGGTGCGCACCACCAGCGGACCATTGGCGGCAACCTGGCCTTCGCCGCGGCGGACTGCCTCTTCATAAAGAGACGGCGCGCTGAGATTCCAGTTCACGGCTTTGAGGTTGCGAAAACCGTGCGGGCCAAGGCCAAAGGCGGTGTCGGTCATGACTGCTCCCAGAGATGGCGAAAGAGAGATGGCGAAAGACGCCTTCCTATAACGGCCGGGCGGGGTTTGCGGGAAGGGATCAGGCCACGCTGTCACAGAAATTTTCGTTTATCGTCAATATGATATTTGTATTACTTAAAGGATTGCGGGGCGGGGCTTGCCTGCCCTTCGCCGTCCCGCCAAAAGGCTGGCCATGCTTTCGGACGAGGAACTGGACCGCTATGCCCGCCATCTGGTGCTGCGCCAGGTGGGCGGGCCGGGTCAGGCGAAAATTCGCAGCTCCAGCGTGCTGGTCGTCGGCGCCGGCGGGCTGGGCAGCCCGGTGGCGCTGTATCTGGCGGCCGCCGGGATCGGCCGGCTAGGATTGGTGGACCATGACGCGGTCAGCCTGTCCAACCTTCAGCGACAGATATTGTTCCGGACCGGCGATGTCGGCCGATCCAAGGTGGCGGCGGGCCAGGAAGCCCTGACCGCCCTGAACCCCCATGTGACGGTAGAGGCGCATCCGGTGCGGCTCACCGCCGCCAATGCCCTGGCGCTGATCGGCGGCTATGATCTTGTCGTTGACGGCAGTGACAATTTCTCCACCCGCTTCCTGATCAACGATGCCTGCTTTTTTGCGAAAAAGACTTTGGTTTCCGCGGCGGTGA
>CAYFKU010000122.1:0-4385 GCA_964343955.1 uncultured Rhizobium sp.
ATCGAGGCGCGCCTGGAAGAGGTCGAAAAGACCGTGCGGCAGCATTTCGGCGCCGCCCAGGGCGCCACCATCACCCGGCTGAAGACTCAGGAATAGCCCGCCAGAAGCGCCATCCGGACCAGTTCGGACAGGCTGGAAGCACCGGTCTTGGCCATAAGATTGGCGCGATGCACCTCGACCGTGCGGGGACTGAGGCCCAGGTCATAGGCGATGGTCTTGTTGGGATGGCCCGCGAGCAGCCCGCGCAACACGTCGCGTTCCCGATCCGTCAGCGATTGCAGGCGGTCGGCAAATTCGCTGTCGGGCTGGGCGGGATCGCGGGCCTGCTGACGGCGCAGCGCCGTCTCGATCGCCCGCAGCATCGTTTCGTCCGAAAAGGGCTTTTCAATGAAATCGACCGCGCCCAGTTTCATAGCATCCACCGCCATGGAAACATCGGCATGTCCGGTCATGATGATCACCGGCGCGCGGCGGCCCTTGTCATGCAGCCGCCGCAGCAGTTCCAGGCCGTCGATTTCCGGCATGCGCACATCGCTGAGCACGATATTCCTGGGCGCATCCTTGAAACTTTCCAGAAACAGGGACGCCGAGTCATAGACCTTGACCGCCAGGCCCGCGGTTCCCAATTGAAAGGCCAGCGCCCGGCGCACATCTTCGTCATCGTCGATCAGGTGGACCAGCGCGCCTTCAAGCATAGGTCAGATCCCGCTCATCCACCGCCCGCAAGGTCATGCGGAAAATCGTGCCGCCGCCAGGCGCAGGCTCCGCCGCCAGATTGCCGCCATGCGCTTCCACGATCGTGCGGGAAATCGACAGGCCCACGCCCATGCCGTGCCGCTTGCTGGTAACGAAGGGCTGGAACAGGCGCGCCATGATGTCCGGGGCGATGCCAGGGCCGGTATCGGCGACCGTGACTTCCACCATATCCTCATCCAGAACCGCGGTGGCGATCCGCAATTCCCGGCGGTCGCCGCCGGCTTCCTGCATCGCCTCGATCGCATTGCGCATCAGGTTGAGGATCACCTGCTGGATCTGGATCTTGTCAACCAGCACAAGGCCGACCCGCGGATCAAAGGAAAAAGACACGCGCACGCCGCTTTCCTTGATGCCGACCAGGGCCAGGGCGCTTGCCTCCTCGATCAGCTTGCGCAGATCCGCGGCATGGCGCTCGCTTTCACCCTTGGACACGAATTCGCGCAGACGCTTTATGATCTGGCCTGCTCGCAACGCCTGATCGGCGGCGCCGTCGATGGCGGCGCGGATCTGGTCGCGGTCGCCCGGCTTGTCCCGGTCCAGAAGCCGGCGCGCGCCATTCAGATAGCTGGCGGCCGCTGTCAGGGGCTGGTTCAGTTCATGGGCCAGGGTCGAGGCCATCTCGCCGAGCGCCGTGAAGCGCGACATGAAAATCAGTTCCGCCTGCAGGTCCTGAAGGCGCTGCTGGGTCACCTGCCGGTCGGTGATGTCGCGCAGGAAGCCAGTGAAGAATCGCCGGTCGCCGGAGCGCATTTCGCCCACCGCCAATTCTATCGGGCAAGTGGATTCGTCCTTGCGCAGCCCCACCACCAGCCGGCCCAGGCCGATGATGCGCCGCTCGCCGGTCGCCAGATAGCGCGCCAGATAGGCATCATGCTGGCTGGCATAGGGTTCGGGCATCAGAATGCTGACATTGCGGCCCACCACTTCCGCAGCAGCATGGCCGAACATCTTTTCCGCCGCGGCGCTGAAGGACTGGATGATGCCGCGCGTATCCATCACGATCATCGCATCAGGCACCGTGTCCAGCACGGATTGCAGATGCGCCTCCCGCTCCTGCAGCGCGGCCTGGGCCTTGCGGGCAGCCGTGATGTCGCGGGCAACCTTGGAGGCGCCGACCAGAAGGCCATTCTCGTCATAAACCGGCGAAATGGTGACCGAAACATCGATGATCGTGCCGTCCTTGCGGCGGCGGCGGGTCTCGAAATGCTCGATCCGCTCGCCCCGGCGCAGGCGCTCAAGGATACGGTCTTCCTCGTCTTCCAGACCCGGGGGCAGCAGCCGGGTCATCGGCTGTCCGATGATCTCCTCGGGGGTATAGCCGAAGATGGTCTGGGCCCCCCGGTTCCAGTCGGTGATGATCCCGTCGAGCGTCTTTCCCACGATGGCGTCCTCCGAGGAGGAGACAATGGCCGCCAGCCGCGATGCGGCATTGGCGGCGCCGGGGCACAAAGCTCCGGCCGGGCGATCGGGTTTGACGCTATCCATTTTGGTGTGATTCTAGCGGTGCGGACCCGGGCCCGCCAACAGGCTTGATCGCCATCAAGGCGCGGCTCGCGGTCTCATGTCACGGATTTTCCTGCAATTTTTGAGGGTCTTGCCCATGAAAGCCCTGGTCTATCGCGGTCCCGGCTTCAAAGCGCTGGAAGACCGGCCCAAGCCCGCCCTGGCCGATGCCGGCGATGCCTTGGTGCGCATCACCCGCACCACCATCTGCGGCACCGACCTGCATATCCTGAAGGGGGATGTGCCAAGCTGCACGCCGGGCCGCATCCTGGGCCATGAAGGCGTCGGCATCGTGGAAAGCGTGGGACCGGCCTGCACCCGGTTCAAGCCGGGCGACCATGTCCTGATTTCCTGCATTTCGTCTTGCGGCAAATGCGATTATTGCCGCCGCGGCATGTATTCCCATTGCAGCAGCGGCGGCTGGGTCCTGGGGCACACGATTGACGGAACATAGGCTGAATATGTGCGAATCCCGCATGCCGATACCAGCCTCTATCACATCCCCGCCGGATCGGACGAAGACGCGCTGGTCATGCTGAGCGACATCATGCCGACCGGCTATGAATGCGGCGTCCTGAATGGCAAGCTGGAACCGGGCATGACGGTCGCCATTGTCGGGGCGGGGCCGATCGGCCTGGCGACGCTTTTGACGGCGCAATTCTATGCACCCGCGCGCCTGATCGTCATCGACCTGGAAGACAACCGCCTGGCGGTCGCGCGCCGCTTTGGCGCCACCGATATCATCAACAATGGCCGGGAGGATGCCGCCGCCAGGCTATCCGCGCTGACCGACGGCAAGGGCGCCGATGCGGTGATTGAGGCGGTGGGCGTGCCCGCCAGCTTCGAACTCTGCCAGGAGCTGGTGGCGCCGGGCGGCACCATCGCCAATATCGGCGTTCACGGCCACAAGTGCGACCTGCACCTGGAAAAACTGTGGGACCGCAATATCGCCATCACTACCCGGCTGGTGGACACCGCCACCACCGGCATGCTGCTCAAGGCCGTGGCTGCGGGCAAACTGGACCCTAAACCCCTGATTACGCACCGCTATGGCCTGGACGCCATCCTGGATGCCTATGACACATTCGGCCGGGCGGCGGAAACCGGGGCCCTGAAGGTGGTGATCGCGGTCCCTAGGTAGAATCCCTTAGGGACAAACCGAATTTAGCGCGCGAAAGGCCCGGCGTAGAAAGCACTCAACAAACACGGAGTGCAGCCATGCGGACGCAGCCAGCCTTTATCGCCAATCCGGTTCCGGTCGCGGCGCTGGAATCCTCCCCGGTATGGGGTCGCGAGGAATCGCTCCGCGCCGCCGGCACGGTGATCGAAGTCAGTGAGGGCGAGGAGATCTGCGCCGAAGGCGACAATACCGACACCTTCTACAAAGTCGTGTCGGGGGTCGTGCGGGTCTGCAAGTTCCTCAGCGATGGCCGCCGCCAGATAGAAGCCTTCCATGTCGCCGGCGAGCTGTTCGGCCTGGAACTTGGCGGCGAGCGCCTGCTGTCTGCTGAAGCCGTCACCGACTGCAGCATCATCGTCTATCGCCGCCGCAGCATCGAGCAGCAGGCCAAGGGCGACCATGCCATCAGCCACCAGCTCTTCCAGCATGCGATGGAGAGCCTGGCGCAGGCACAGGTTCACTCCCTGCTCCTGGGGCGGCGCGGCGCGGCCGAAAAAGTGGCCGCCTTCCTGCTGGAATGGACAGCCAAGGCCGGCCAGGGCGATCGCCTGCATCTGGTCATGTCGCGCCAGGACATTGCCGATTACCTGGGTCTGACCATTGAAACCGTTTCGCGCAGCATGTCGCAATTTGAGCGCGACGGCGTGATTGCCCTGTCGGGCGCCCGGCATATGCGGGTTCTCAGCCGGGAGAAGCTTCAGACGCTTGCATCGTAAATTCATTTGAAAAGGGGAATATTATGTCGACCAACGAAATGGCTTTCCTGATTGCCGCTGTCAGCGCCTTCACCCTGTTCGGTGGCGTCCTCGCCTGGGCGTCCTGGACGGAGAGCCGCGAACAAAAGAACTGAGTGCCGGATCGGCGAGGAGCCATGAACCTTTTGCAGGCCATTCGCGGACGGCGCGCCGTCCGCGATTTTACCAGTCAGCCCGTGACCCAGGACGTG
>CAYFKU010000123.1:0-2077 GCA_964343955.1 uncultured Rhizobium sp.
GATCAAGCGGGTGGAAGATCCCTTCGTGGCCAAGATCGTGCAGGGCTGGGCCGGGCGCTATGACGCCGGGATGGCAACCCGGATGGGCTTCAAGGCCGAGAAGAATTTCGACGAGATCATCAAGGTCTATCAGGAAGACGAGTTGGGCCAGTGAAGCTGACGCGGCGCAGCAGCCTGTCGATCCTGCCCGGGCTTGCGGCACTGCCCGGCCGCGCCGCGGCCCAGGCGCCCGCGCCCCGCAACGAGGGCGGCGACCCGCCCATGGCCATCAAGCTGGTGGTGCTGGACATTGGCGGCACGCTGATTGCCGATCATGGCGAGGTGCCGGAGGCGATGCTGGGCGCCTTTTCCCGCCATGGGATCACGGTCACGCCGGCGGAGTTCGCCGAATGGCGGGGCGCCGCCAAGCGCGAAATGGTGCGCCATTTCGTGACCCGCGAGCACAAGAGCGAGAGCCTGATCGAGCCGATCTATGCCGACTTCATGGCGACCGCCTCACGGCTTTACCAGAATGTGCAGCCCATCCCCGGCGCCGAACAGGCCATGAAAGAGCTTGCCGCCATGATGCTGCCCCTGGCCACCACCACCGGCTTCGACAAGGCGCTGACCACGGCGATCCTGTCCCATCTGGGCTGGCAGCACTATTTCGTCGCCAGCATCAGCAGCGACGAGGTGCGGGAGGGACGGCCCGCCCCCTACATGCTGTTTCATGCCATGGAAGCCGCCGGTGTCTATGAACCGGCCCAGGTCATGGCCGTGGGAGACACGCCGCTGGATTTGCAGGCGGCCGCCAACGGCAATATGGGCGCGGCCATCGGGGTCTATTCCGGCGCGTCCACGGAAGAGCGCCTGCGCAAGGAACGCAACAGCGGCATTCTGCCAAGCGTGGCGGCGTTGCCGGATCTGCTCCGGCGCGGCCTGCCGCTGTCGCGCTGCCGGGTCTGACGCCTAGCGATAGGTCGCGTCGTCCACCCGGCCCAGATCGGTGTTCAGCACACCCAGCGTGACCACGGCGAATGTCAGCACTTCGGTGCCCTTTTCCAGATGGCCCGAAACCGTGGTGCCCTTGTCGTCGCCCAGCGCCAGCACGACATGGGCATGGATCACGCCATTGTTGATATAGCCCTGCATGGCGATGAAGTCGGCGGGCGTGTTGGGCGCGCCGAAAAACATGTCGGGCACGGGATAATCGCGGCCGGTGACATTGTGCAGGCGATAGCCGCGCACCGACCCGATGCCCGACAGGATCACGGCATTCTTGATCTTCTGCGCCTTGACCTGCTTTTCCATCTCGGTGAGCAGGTCGGTCTTGTTCTTGGCCCGCAGCACCAGGATGCGGTCGAACTGCCCGTTGAGGACATAGGAATCGGGCACCTTGGGATCGTTGGGGCGGCGGTCCTCGGCCGTGGCGGGCTTGCGCACAAGCTGGGCGGATGCCGGCACGATGGCCAGCAGGGACAGCGCCAGCGCAAGGACAAGTTTCATGACTTCCTCCTCTTTTTGGGAGGAAGGCTAAACCCGAACCGGTGAAGGGGAAAGATCAGGAAAAGAGCTGGATCAGCCCGTAAAAGACGCCGAACAGCAGGACGACAAAGCCGGTGACGATGACAACCGAGACCCAGAAGGGGAAAGCCCCGCCGCCATTGGCCAGCTTGGTTTCTTCCTTGCCCTGAACTTCGTCCGACATCGCCAAAACTCCCTTCGCGGGGCGTGTTTTAGTCGCACAATCGGCTTTGTCAAATATGGCCGCAGCCGCTCACTTTGGCTCGCGCGGTCGGCCGGCAAATCCGGCTTTAAACGGCAATCGGCGCCTTGATCGAGGGATGGGCCTGGTAATTTTCCAGGGTGAAATCCTCGTAGCGGAAGCCGAAAATGTCGGTGACCGCCCGGTTCAGGCGCATCGTCGGCAGAGGATAGGGCGTCCGCTTCAACTGCTCGTCCGCCTGCTCCAGATGGTTCAGGTAAAGATGGGCGTCGCCCAGGCTGTGCACGAAGGTGCCCGGCTGAAGACCGGTCACCTGCGCCACCATCATGGTCAAGAGGGCATAGGAGGCGATGTTGAAAGGCACGCCCAGGA
>CAYFKU010000123.1:2087-4320 GCA_964343955.1 uncultured Rhizobium sp.
CGACATAGAACTGGAACAGGCAGTGACAGGGCGGCAGCGCCATCCTGGGCACATCGGCCGGATTCCAGGCGGTGACGATCAGGCGGCGCGAGTCCGGATTTGTCTTGATGTCGCGGATCAGGTTCGCGATCTGGTCGATCGTCCCATCACTTCCATCAGGGGGCCGCGTCGGCCAGCTGCGCCACTGATAGCCATAGACAGGCCCCAGCTCGCCATTCCCGTCGGCCCATTCGTCCCAGATGGTGACGCCATGATCCTGCAGCCAGCGCACATTGGTCTCGCCCCGCAGGAACCAGAGCAGCTCATAGATGATGGATTTCAGATGCAGCTTCTTGGTGGTGACCAGCGGAAAGCCGTCGGCCAGGTCGAAGCGCATCTGGTGCCCGAAGATCGAGCGCGTGCCCGTGCCGGTGCGGTCGCGTTTCTCAACGCCCGTGTCGCGGACAAGCCTGAGCAGATCGAGATATTGCTGCATGGGGCAGTTCTACCGGATTCGGGTCAGAATGGCAGCGGCTTGAGGTCGGGTTCCACCCATCCGCGCCGGGCTTCCACAGACATCAGCCGGTCTCGCGACCAATATTCCAGCAGCCAGTTGGGATTGCCGAAGTTCGAAGCCATCAGGCTGTTGACGATGCGATGGATCGGCGTGTCGGGATTGACGTCCAGCACGCCGCGCAGGGCGCGCAGGGACGCCAGGGTGATGGTTTCGTGATAGCCGCCGCTGTCGTCATTCGCCCGGCCGACCGATTCATTGTAGGCGCGGATCATGCCCGGCATGGCGCTCGCCGCATCCAGATCGGGACGGTGGCGCATCAGCCACAGGGCGGCGGCAAAGTGGGCACCATGGGTCCATTCCGCCCGCGGCAGGGTCAAATCGGCGAACCTTTGCCCAATGCGGAGGATTTCGGCCTCGCTGGCGTAGATTTCTCTCATGTCCCAACAGGTTGCATCGGGTGCCGGGGCTCTTCAAATCTTAAGACCGGCTCCTTATATTCCAGGGGTCGGCTTGCCGACTATGGCGATAAACAGCTGTGTAATAAGCGGCCCGGACCCGGGGGCGGTACCCGGCGCCTCCACCACAAGCCCATTTGCGGATGGGTTTCTGTGGGGGCGAAACAGGATCGACGGACGTGTAAAGACTGTCCTTTCGCCCGGTATGGTTCCGCCGTTATCGGGCTAATCGTACAAGTGCCAACGATAATGAAATGGTGCTCGCTGCCTAATTAATTAGGTAAGCGCGGTTTCGGGGGATGCACCGAGCAACAGAAGCATCCCCCACTTTCCTCCGAGCACGCTTAGCTTTTCTTTGCGAGCGAAGCGAGCTTAGAAAAGCTAGCGCCTGACGAGCGGCGGAGTCGCGAGGAACGACAGAAGCACCCGCCGCTTAACCACATGCAATATTTCGGACTCGACGCGGTTCCTTTGTGTCCTGCGTTCGTCGCGTCTTCGCTCATGTACTTTTCGTACACATCGCTCGGCACTCCTGCTCAGGCCGCAAAATCGGCCGCGTCACTGCGAAATAGGGGACAAGACAGCGCCCTTGGGCGCCCCATTCCCCGATCAGCCGGTGTGTCAACCGCTTTGGTCCGGGATTGGGCATCGGGGGATGCTTTCGGCCGGGGGGCGATCTGCGCCATCCGCATGCCGGAACACTTCGGCAAGGCCTTATGCACAATGAGATTTCGAGCATCCGGGTTACGGATTTCTTGGCAATTGCATGAAATTGCCCCCAAAGCAGCGATGACCGGAGGCTCCGGCGATTGACTTGGCCGAAGCCGTATTTAGTCTCCGCCGCCTATGGCAAAAGATTTCATCGGCTATCAGGCTCTTACCGATTCAGCGCTGCGCGGCGTGGTCCGCGACGCTTTGCGCCGTATCGAGAAATCCGGCCTGATCGGCGCGCATCATTTCTACCTGACCTTCAAGACCCATGCCGAAGGCGTGGACATTCCCGATTTCCTGAAAGAACAGTATCCGGACGAAATGACCATCATTATCCAGCACCAATATTGGGCGCTGAAGGTGAAGGATGATTATTTCGAGGTCACCCTGACCTTCAAGAAACTGCCGGCCCCGCTGCACATCCCCTTCAGCGCCCTGACCGCCTTTTTCGATCCCGGCGTGCAGTTCGGCCTGCAATTCCGCAGCGACGGGGAAACGCAGCAAAAATCGGCCCCTGCCCCCGTGGTGGTGCCCCCCGGGCCCCCGGAGCCCCATGCCGAGACCCCGGAGC
>CAYFKU010000124.1:0-241 GCA_964343955.1 uncultured Rhizobium sp.
CTTCCCGCCCGAAAAACGCGGCTGCCGGCGCCCAGTGGCTCTATGGAATTCATGCCGTGGAGGCAGCCCTGGCCAACCCCCGCCGCAAGCTGGGCCGGGCGGTCCTGACCCCCCGGGCGATCGAGGCCCTGGGGTCAAAGCTCCTGGCCCGCGTGCGGGTGGAAACATCCGAACCCGGCGCCATCGACCGGCTGCTGCCGCCCGGAGCCGTTCACCAGGGCGCCGCCCTGGAAGCCTGGCC
>CAYFKU010000124.1:251-4043 GCA_964343955.1 uncultured Rhizobium sp.
TGAAGACCCGCGACCTGGATGAGGTGCTGGGGGAAGCCGGCGGAACCCGGCGGATTGTCCTGGTGCTGGACCAGCTTTCCGATCCCCACAATGTGGGCGCCATCCTGCGCAGCGCCGCTGCCTTCCATGTCACGGCCGTGGTCGTGCAGGACCGCCATGCCCCGCCACAGTCGGGGGCGCTGGCCAAGGCCGCCTCGGGGGCGCTGGATCTGGTGCCCTATATCGAAGTGGTGAACATCGCCCGCACGCTCGACGAACTGGCGCAGCGCGGATTCTGGCGCATTGCGCTGGTTGGCGATGGCGATCAAAGCCTGGCGGACGCGGTACCGGCCGGCGATGTCGCTCTGGTCCTGGGTTCGGAAGGCGCGGGTGTGCGCCGCCTGGTGCGGGAACATTGCGAGGCCTCCGCCTTCATTCCGATCGGATCGGCCATGGAAAGCCTCAACGTCTCGAACGCCGCGGCCATCGCGCTCTACGAACTGCGCCGCTAGTTCCGGACCGGAACCTCCTCCTTACAGCGAGGTTATCTTCCAGGCATTTTCTTGGGAGGTTTCAATGCGCTCGACGCTGCTGTGGCTTATCGGCATTCCCCTGCCGATCATCCTTATCCTGTGGCTGGTGACCGGCCACGCGTGAGCTGACGCTCCACACGCCGGTCTCGTCCCTCAATCGAGATCGGCGAGCCGGCTTTCTCCACTGAAATCATCGATCATCAACAGAACCCGATAGCCGTCGTCCATCGCCAGGCCGCCCCTGCCATCCCGCATGAAGGTGCCGCTGTTGGTCATGGTCCGGGACGCCGCATTGTAGGAAAAACGGGGAACAGTGCCGCGGTACTTGTCCCGAACCAGCCGGTAAAGCTGGTGGGCATGGTCCGGCGCAAGATGGACGCAACCGGCACTGGCCCGGCTGCCCAGTTTGGCGATGTCCTTTCCGATGGCCGCGTGGATTGCCAGACCGGTCTTTATTCCCCGCCGCTCCCAGTTGAAGAACATGGCGTGCGGCATATCCTGGTCCCAGCTCCAACTGTGATAGCGCAGATACATGCGCGCGGGATCGAGTTCATAGAAGCCCCTGGGTGTGGCCGTGAAGCTCTTGCGCCCGCGCGGCGAAATTTCATCCTGCTCCCGCCCGGTCGATGCGGGCCAGTCATGCACCGGCTTGAGCGCGCCATTGTCATTCTCGAACACCAGCATCCGTTGCGCCAGCGGCCCCCTGCTCGCCTTGCTGACATAGACGATCAGACCGAAGTGGTGCGCCATCTCCGGCGTCAGCATGCCTTTGAGCCGCTGGTCGGCCACTGCAACACGGTTATGGACGGGTGCCGCCGCATCCGTGGCATGGGCCGGCGATGTCGCACTGCCCACCCGGACCTCGGGCGCCACCGGCTTTGACGCCGCAGCGACGGGTGCGGAGATTTTCGGTTCCGGAGGCACGGGCGCCGATTCCGGCGACAGGTCCGGCACAATGGGAATAATGACGGAAGCTGAAAATTCCGGGCCGCTGAACCGGTCGATATTGGCCGCGACCGACCGGGGTCGAGGCGGCACCGTCGCGCCGGGCGCGGTCGCACCCCGCTTTTCCGGCCCAGGGGTCGGCAAAGGCATCGGCATATCGAGCCGCACCACGGCGCCGTCAAACTGTCCGGGCGAAAGGCTCAGTTTATGGGCGGCCGCATCGGCCATCGCGCCGGCGCGCGCGCCGATCGCGCGGCCCAGGTCTGGGCGCGTGGCCAAGGTCGCGGCCACCAGAAAGACCGACGCCGAAGCAAGATACGACAGGGAAAGAAGCCGGAGGGCAGACATGACAGCGGATATGGAAAGGCCGGGCAAACTATAGCGAAGGCCCCATGCACTGTCCCGGTTCAGGTCCGGTCAAAGTTATTATTGCTAGGAGGACTGGTCCCCGAACCGCCTGGACCGGGCCCAGCCATTGGGCACCACGCGGCCCGCCTGGGCCCGCTCGCCCCGCCAGTCCTTGAGGTCAGATGGCCCGAACAGATGGCCATTTTCATCCTTAAGGCCCTCCTTCCAGGTGAAGACCGCGGCATCCAGCAGCCCGCCATCCTTGTAGCGCTGCAGGAACACCCCCTGCCCGCGGCTCATCTCCGGCACTTCTTCCTTCTTGAAGATCAGAAGCTTGCGGTTTTCCCCGACCACCGCGACCGTATCGCCTTCCGCCGGGCGGCAGGAGGCCGCTTCCACGCCGGGCTTCACATTGAGAACCCGCTTGCCGTTCTTGGTCATGGCGAGCGCGTCATCCTCGCTGGTGATGAAGCCATGACCGGAGGTGGCGGCCACCAGCAGTTTGCGACCGGGCACATGCACGAACATGGTGAGGATATCGGCCTCCGGCGGCAGGTCGATGAAGGTGCGAATGGCCTCGCCATTGCCGCGTCCGCCTGGAAGCTTCGAACCATCCAGCGTGAAGAAGCGGCCATCGGTGGCCAGCAACATGATCTGGTCGGTGGTCTGGGCATGAAACCAGAAACGGGCGCGGTCGCCCTCGCGATATTTGTCGTCCTTGGACTGTTCCTGATGGCCCTTCAGCGCGCGAAGCCAGCCCTTGGCGGAACAGACCACCGTGATCGGCTCGCGCGGCACCTGGGTGGCGCGCTCCTCCACATGTTCGGCCAGCGCGGTCATCTCGGCCACTTCGGCGGCCTTGGCGATCTGGGTGCGGCGCTTGCCGATCTCGGTCTTGAGACCGAACTTGGCGTCGATCGCCTTCATCTCCGCGATCAGCTTTTCGGACTTGAGCTGCTCGGAACCCAGCAGCCTGGTCAGCTCCCGCTGCTCCCTGGAAAGGCTGTCATGCTCGCGGCGGATCTCCATCTCCTCCAGCTTGCGCAAGCTGCGCAGCCGCATGTTGAGAATGGCATCGGCCTGCACTTCGGTGATCTTGAACGCCTTCATCAAGACGGGCTTGGGCTCGTCCTCGGTGCGGATGATCTTGATGACCTTGTCCAGGTTCAGGAAGACGGCCAGATAGCCTTCCAGCACCTCCAGCCGCGCCCTGATCTTTTCCAGCCGGTGGGTGGAGCGGCGCACCAGCACCTCCCGCCGGTGATCAACGAAGGCGCTCAGCGCCTCCTTCAGGCTCATCACCCTGGGGACAAGGCCCTTGTCCAGCACATTCATGTTGAGCGGAATGCGCGCTTCCAGATCGGACGCGCGGAAGAGCTGCTCCATCAGGATTTCCGGCTCGACCGTCCGGCTTTTCGGGGTCAGGACGATGCGGATATCCTCGGCGCTCTCGTCATGGATATCGTCCAGCAGGGGAAGTTTCTTCTGTTCCAGCAGCTCGGCGATCCGCTCGATCAGCTTGGATTTCTGCACCTGATAGGGAATTTCCGTGACGACGATCTGCCAGGCGCCCCGCGCCCCGTCTTCCTTTTCCCAGCGCGCGCGCACGCGGAAGGAGCCACGGCCTGTCTTGTAGGCTTCGGCAACCGCGGCGGGGTCTTCCACCAGAATGCCGCCGGTTGGAAAATCGGGCCCCTTCACGTGCTTGAGCAGGGTGCGGTCCTGCGCGTTGGGATTTTCGATCAGGGCGATGGTGGCGGCGCAGAGCTCGCCCAGATTGTGCGGCGGGATGCTGGTCGCCATGCCGACCGCGATACCGCTGGAGCCGTTGGCGAGAAGGTTGGGAAAGGCCGCCGGGAGCACCATCGGCTCCTGGGTTTCGCCATCATAGGTGGTGCGAAAATCGACCGCGTTTTCGTCCAACCCTTCCAGCAGGGCGGCCGCCGCTTCCGTCATCCGGCTTTCGGTGTAGCGCATGGCGGCGGCA
>CAYFKU010000125.1:0-271 GCA_964343955.1 uncultured Rhizobium sp.
CATCCTGCTGGTGGGCCCCACCGGCTCGGGCAAGACGCTGCTCGCCCAGACGCTGGCCCGCATCCTTGATGTGCCCTTCACCATGGCCGACGCCACCACCCTGACCGAAGCCGGTTATGTGGGCGAGGACGTGGAGAATATCATTCTCAAGCTGCTGCAGGCGGCCGACTATAATGTCGAGCGGGCCCAGCGCGGCATCGTCTATATCGACGAGGTCGACAAGATCAGCCGCAAGTCCGACAACCCCTCCATCACCCGCGACGTGTCGGGC
>CAYFKU010000125.1:281-656 GCA_964343955.1 uncultured Rhizobium sp.
CGCTCTACTGCTCTTTCTGCGGTAAAAGTCGGCACGAGGTCCGGAAACTGATCGCGGGTCCGACGGTGTTCATCTGCGATGAGTGCGTCGAACTCTGCATGGAAATCATCCGGGAGGAGAACAAGACCTCCTTCATGAAGTCCAAGGAGGGCGTGCCCACCCCCCAGGAAATCTTCAAGGTGCTGGACGATTACGTTGTCGGCCAGGCCCATGCCAAGAAGGTGCTCTCGGTCGCGGTCCACAACCACTACAAGCGCATCAACAGCTCGGGCAAAAATGGCGATGTCGAGCTGGCCAAGTCCAACATCATGCTGATCGGCCCCACCGGCTGCGGCAAGACCCTGCTGGCCCAGACCCTGGCGCGCATCCTGGACG
>CAYFKU010000125.1:666-3539 GCA_964343955.1 uncultured Rhizobium sp.
TTGCCGGCCTGGACAAGATCATCGCGGCCCGCACGGCCGGCTCGTCCATGGGCTTCGGCGCCAATGTGCTCGGTCCCGATGAGCGCGGCACCGGCGAATTGCTGCGCGAGATCGAGCCGGAAGACCTGCTGAAGTTCGGCCTGATCCCGGAATTCATCGGCCGTCTGCCGGTGCTCGCCACCCTGGGCGACCTGTCGGAAGTGGCGCTGATCGAGATCCTGACCCGTCCGAAGAACGCGCTGGCCAAGCAGTATATGCGCATGTTCGAGATGGAAGGCGTCAAGCTGCGCTTCCAGGAAGAGGCGCTGCACGCCATCTCGCGCAAGGCGATCCAGCTCAAGACCGGCGCCCGCGGGCTTCGTTCGATCCTGGAAGGGATTCTGCTCGAGACCATGTTCGAACTGCCGACCCTTTCTGGCGTGCAGGAGGTGGTGATTACCGCCGATGTGGTCGAAGGCAAGGCGCGGCCGCTGTACACCTATTCCGACAAAGCGGAACAGAAGTCGGCTTCTTAAATCAGTTTGTCATTCCCGCGTAAGCGGGAAGCCAACGCCTTTCGCCGGTCCATTCGCCGTCTGGCTGGATGCCCGCTTGCGCGTGCATGACCGACAGGTTCAAGCCATCGTCAGCAGGCCGCTCCAGAACTGCAGCCCCGCGCTGGTGTCCACCTCATGGGTGTGGGCGGTGGTGAGCTTGCCGTCTGCTCCGGCCCGATAGACCGTAAGTCCCGCGCTGATGGTGGACAGGACATCCTGTTCCAGCACCTGCATCGGCGTGGTGCTGGCGGCGATCAGCACCTGGCCTGACGGGTCCATGGCAAAGGTGCGCAGTTCGTAATTGTCGGTCCAGGCGCGCTGGATCAGGGTCGGTTCGCCCGTCGCCGGATTGAGGGACCAGACCACGACATTGTTCTCGCCGCCATTGGCCACCTGCTTGCCGTTCACGGTCCTGGTCCCCGAGCCGCGATTGGTCTGATAGACGAAGCGGCCATTGGGATGGACATGGATCGGTCCGACGCCCTGGCCGGGATGCTTGTCCTTGCCTTGCGGATCGGTGAGGGCGCTTTTGATGAACAGCGGCTCGGGCGTGAAGGTGCCGTCTGCTTTCAGGCCGAAAACCGCGATGCTGTTTTCCCGCTCCAGCGAGACATAGACGAAGCGGCCATCCCTGGAAAAATCCAGATGTCGTGGTCCAAAGCCCAGCCCTGCCGCGCCCGGCTTGATGGTCTGGATATTGGCGAGCTGGCCTGCCTTGAAGCTGAACACCTCGATATGGCCGGGATCTTCCGGCTTGCCGTTCGCGGCGTCATTGCCGCGCGAACACAGGATCAGCGTCCTGTCGCCCGGCGTCACCCGCACCTGATGGGCATAGATGCCGAAATCGGGCTTTCCCGTCTGCACGACTTCTTCGCCGATGCTGCCGTCTGCGGCCAGCCGGTGCACCGTGACCTGGCTGGGATTGTTGTAGGCGGTGAACAGGAAGCGCCCCGCCTGGTCGGTGGTGACATGCAGCGGGCGCGCGGGCAGCAGCCGGCGTGGTCCATGTTCGCTGAGCTTGCCGCCCGGGCCGACCGCAAAGGCGATGGCATAGTGATTCTTGTCGGCGCCCGTGATGCCCATCGGCCCGGAGCCCGGCTGGGTGTTGCTGGCCACCACATAAAGAAAGCGCTGCGAGGGATGCGGCCAGGCATATTGGACATTGGCGGGCAGGGTGATGCTTTCCTGCCTTGTCAGGCCGGCCGACGCGACGTCCAGGCTGTAGCGCAGCAGTTTGGGACCGACGCTGGCATAGAAGGGAATCACCGCCTGCGCGGCAGCCGGCGCAGGCACGGCTGCTGCCGCCGCCAAAGCCGCACTCATTTGGGCGCCAAAATCTCGCCGCGTCAGCATACGCGCTCCCCCGTCTTGTTGTGGGAGGACGATAAAGCGCCCTCCGGCGCCGGCAAATATGCCGCAAAGGCAGGAAAAATTAAGGTTCCCCAGACCTTTCTGTGTGCGAAAGGGAACCAGAGGTCCCTAACCCTTTCCGTTACCTTGAATTTAAACCGGCAGGGGCCCACTTTACTATATCCGGAGCCGGCCCCTGGCGGGCGGCTCCTTATTTCGAGGACCTCGCCACATCCGGGGGGTCCGTCATAAGGCCGGTCATCCGGCAGGAGCACCCCATGGCGGAAGACGCCAAGATTATCGAACCCGCATCGCCTTCGGGCACCACCGCGCCGGTTTTGCCGCTGCGCGATATCGTGGTCTTTCCGCACATGATCGTGCCGCTCTTTGTCGGCCGCGAAAAGTCCGTCCGCGCCCTGGAAGAGGTGATGAACGAGGAGAAGCAGATCCTGCTTCTCACCCAGAAGAATGCCGCCGAGGACGACCCCACGGCCGATGGCCTGCACACGATCGGCACGCTGGCGACTGTTCTGCAGCTCCTGAAGCTGCCCGACCAGACGGTCCGCGTTCTGGTCGAGGGCAAGGCACGCGCCCGGGTCACCGGCTTCACCCCCCGCACCGATTTCTTCCAGGCCACGGTCGAGAAGATCGCCGAGGAGAATGCGGGACCCCAGGAATCCGAGGCGCTGATGCGCACGGTGAAGGCCAATTTCGAGCAGTATATCAAGCTGAACAAGAAAGTGCCGTCCGAGACCCTGGCCGCGGTGGCCCAGATCGAGGATCCGGCCAAGCTGGCCGATACCGTCGCCTCGCATCTGTCGGTCAAGATCGGCGAGCGCCAGTCGCTGCTGGAAACCTTCGGCACCACCGAAAGGCTGGAGAAGATCCTGTCCCTGATCGAGGCCGAGATCGGCGTGCTTCAGGTCGAGCGCAAGATCCGCAGCCGGGTCAAGCGCCAGATGGAGAAGACCCAGCGCGAATATTACC
>CAYFKU010000125.1:3549-3941 GCA_964343955.1 uncultured Rhizobium sp.
CAGCTCAAGGCGATCCAGAAGGAACTCGGCGAAGGCGAAGAAGGCCGCGACGAGATGAACGAGCTGGAAGAGCGGATCCGCAAGACCAAGCTCTCCAAGGAAGCGCGCGAAAAGGCCCAGGCGGAGGTCAAGAAGCTGCGCTCCATGTCGCCGATGAGCGCGGAAGCCACGGTGGTGCGCAACTATCTCGACTGGCTGCTCAGCCTGCCCTGGGGCAAGAAGAGCAAGGTCAAGCGCGATATCGTCGCCGCCGAAGCGGTGCTGAACGACGACCATTTCGGACTGGAAAAGGTCAAGGAGCGTATCCTGGAATATCTGGCCGTGCAGCAGCGCGTCGACAAGATGAAAGGCCCCATCCTGTGCCTGGTCGGTCCTCCGGGCGTGGGCAAGAC
>CAYFKU010000126.1:0-3874 GCA_964343955.1 uncultured Rhizobium sp.
TAGGAACGCTGCAAGAGGGAGCGTTCCATGCGTCGCTGGGCTATGGGTTTGGGGGTCTTGGGTTTGAGCGCGGCCGCGCTGCTGGCCGCGGCGGGGGCCTGGGCGCAAGAGGCCGAAACCATGGCGGTGCCGGCGGACTACCGGCAGTGGGTCTTCCTCACGTCAAGCCTTGACCTCAATTACAACACGGCGGCGGCGCCCGGCCATCACATGCTGGACAATGTCTTTGTGAATCCGCAGGCCTATGCCGCCTTTCTCAAGACCGGGACCTGGCCGGAAGGCGCGATCCTGATCAAGGAAAACCGCATGGCCGAATCCGCCGGCACGCTCAGCAAGGCGGGGCATTTCCAGGCCGATGTGATGAATCTGGAAATTCACATCAAGGATGGAAAGCGCTTTCCGGGAAAATGGTCATTCTTTGTCTCGGCCGACGGCAAGGCTGCCGGCACGCTGAGGCCGCAGAGCGCCAATTGCTATTCCTGTCACCAGGATCACGGCGCGGTCGATACGACCTTCGTGCAGTTCTATCCGACGCTGATGCCGATCGCCAAAGCCAAGGGCACGCTCAGCCCCAGCTATCTCAAAGAGGCGAATTGATGCGCCCGTGCACGCCGGGCGATGCGATCTCGACCTGCTTGTAGCCGGGCGCCCGCGTCTGCCACAGGATGGCGAGGAACAACGCCTTTGAGCGCGGCAGGATCGCCAGCGACAGCGCGCAGAAACAGGCGGCCATTGCCAGCATCAGGCCCCAGGTCGGCATGAAATCCAGATTGACCAGGAAGGCCAGCGGCAGAAAGACATGCCCGACCAGGATGATGGTGCCCCAAGGGGCGGCATCGTCGGCGCGGATATGGCCGAAGCGCTCGCCGCAGGCCGCGCAATTCTCCACCTGCTTCAGATAGCTGCGAAACAACTTGCCTTCACCGCAGGCCGGACAACGGCCCAGAAGGGCGCGGCGGATGGCGGTTTTCAGGCTGATGTCGCAGTCTTCGCTCATGGCGGAAATATAGGCAGGAATGCTTATTTTTCCGCTGCGCGCCTTGTCCCTGCGACAACTTGCACGGTCGGGTCCACCGGCTCACCACCGGCCGGAAAAGGCCGTACAGCATTGCGCCTGCGGATAAAGACCGTCACAGTCGGTCACAAGGCGTGACACAACGCTGGCGCGGGGACGAAGACGGCATGAAAATCACCAAGCTGGACACCTATCTGGTGCCGCCGCGCTGGCTGTTCCTCAAGATCGAGACCGATGCGGGCATCGTCGGCTGGGGCGAGCCGGTGGTGGAAGGCCGCGCCGAGACGGTTGCGGCCTGCGTGGCGGAGCTGGCGGATTATCTGGTCGGCAAGGATCCCGCGGCCATCGAGGATCACTGGACGGTTCTGTATCGCGGCGGCTTCTATCGCGGCGGCGCCATTCACATGAGCGCGCTGGCCGGCATCGACCAGGCGCTGTGGGACATCAAGGGCAAGGCCCTGAACCAGCCGGTGCATGCGCTGCTGGGCGGGCCGGTGCGGTGCCGGATGCGGGTGTATAGCTGGATTGGCGGCGACCGCCCGGAAGGGCTGGTCGAGGGCGCGCGCCAGGCCGCGGCCCGGGGCTTTTCCGCCGTGAAGCTGCTTGCGACCGAGGAGTGCGCCTTTGTCGACAGTCACGCCAAACTCGATCAGGTGGTGGCGCGCGTGGCGGCGTTGCGCCAGGCGATGGGCCCCGACTTCGGCATCGGCGTGGATTTCCATGGCCGCCTGCATCGGGCCATGGCCAAGCAGCTCGCAAAGGAGCTGGAAGCCTTCAAGCTGATGTTCATCGAGGAGCCGGTGCTCAGCGAACATGTCGAGGCGCTGAAAGAGATCAAGAACCACACCGCGACACCCATTGCGCTGGGCGAGCGGCTGTTCTCGCGCTGGGACTTCAAGACCGTGCTGCGGGATGGCCTGGCCGACGTCATCCAGCCCGATCCCTCCCATGCCGGCGGCATCACCGAAACACGCAAGATCGCCGCCATGGCGGAAGCCTATGACGTGGCGGTGGCGCTGCATTGCCCGCTGGGGCCGATCGCGCTGGCGGCCTGCCTGCAGCTCGATGCGGTTTGCTACAATGCGGTGATCCAGGAACAGAGCCTGGGCATCCATTACAACCAGACCAACGACCTTCTGGATTATGTCAGCGATCCGGGTGTGTTCGCCTATGCAGACGGGCATGTCGCGATCCCCACGGGGCCGGGGCTCGGCGTCACCGTCAATGAAGCGGCGGTGGCACGGGGCGCCCAGGCCGGGCACCGCTGGCGGCCGCCGGTCTGGCGGCACGAAGATGGCTCTTTTGCGGAGTGGTGAGATGGCTGACGCGACCGTGACCGACAAGCCGACCCGCCAGCGCTATGTGGTGATGCTGATGATTTTCGTCAGCGTGGTCATCACCTTCCTAGATCGCAGCAATATTTCCATCACCGCGCCGGCCATGCGCAGCGAGCTGGGGATCGATACGGTGCATATGGGCTGGATTCTCTCCGCCTTCGGCTGGACCTATGCCTTCTGCCAGATCCCTGGCGGCTGGCTGGTGGACCGGATCGGGCCGCGCCTGTTCTATCCCGCGCTTCTCATTCTCTGGTCTCTGGCAACCGCGCTATTGGGCGTGGTGGGATCGGTGGCATCGATGATCGCCATCCGGCTTCTGATCGGGGCGCTGGAAGCGCCGTCCTACAGCATCAACAATATGGTGGTGTCGAGCTGGTTTCCCGACCGCGAGCGCGCCGGCGCGATCGGCTTCTATACCTCCGGGCAGTTTGTGGGGCTGGCCTTTCTCACGCCATTGCTGCTGATGCTGCAATCCAGCCACGGCTGGCGCGCGGTCTTCTTCACCACGGGTGTCGGCGGTCTGGTCTGGGGACTGGTCTGGCTTTTCGCTTATCGCAGTCCGCGGGAATCCCGGGCCAACGCGGCGGAAATCGCCTATATGGAACAGGGCGGCGCGCTGGTCGATCTGGGAAGCGCGCAATCGCGCAAGGACCAGCGCAAGCTGAGCTGGGCCGATGTCGCCACCGTCTTCAAATACCGCAAGCTCTGGGGTGTCTATCTGGGCCAGTTCGCGGTCACTTCCTGCCAGTGGTTCTTTCTCACCTGGTTTCCCACCTATCTCATCGAGTTCCGCCATCTCAGCTTCGTCAAATCGGGGCTCTATGCCTCCATCCCGTTCCTGGCAGCCTTTCTGGGCGTCTTGTGTTCGGGCTGGGCATCCGACCGCATCCTGCGCAGTGGCCGCAGCCTGGGCGCTGCCCGCAAATCGCCGATCATCTTCGGCCTGCTCCTGTCCAGCACCATCATGGGCTCGAACTTCGTCGATGCGCCCGAACTGGTAATCGCCTTCATGGCCTTGGCCTTTTTCGGCAACGGCATGGCCTCGATCGGCTGGTCGCTTATCTCCAGCGTGGCGCCGCGCGGCCTCATTGGCCTGACCGGCGGGACCTTCAATTTCATCTCCAATCTGTCAGGCATCACCACGCCGCTGGTCATCGGCTATCTGGCCAAGGGCGGAAATTTCGCGCCCGGCCTCACCTATATCGCCGTCGTCGCGATGCTGGGCGCGCTGGCCTATATCTTCGTGATCGGCAAGGTCGAGCGGGTCGCGTAGGTTCCGGGATAACCCTTACCAATCGTCGCGCCGGTACCAGCCGCGCGGTGGCGGCAGGGGATAGCGATCCTGATATTGCCAGGCCGGCGGATAGGCGCGCTCGCCATAACCGTAGGCATAGGGATCGTCATCGTGGCGCATGCGGGCACGGTAATAACGCGGCGGCGGTGGCGCCGCCGCCTCTTCCTCGTCATAGGGCTCTGCCTCATCCTCTTCCAACTGCTCATGCCGCGCGGACTGACGGTCGCG
>CAYFKU010000127.1:0-2668 GCA_964343955.1 uncultured Rhizobium sp.
AGACGAAGAAGATCACCAGCATCGGGAACAGGATAGAAAAGACGTTCCAGTTGAGCAGGGCGAGGATGCCGCTGCTTTCCTGGGACCGCACGATCTGGGAGACGTTCAGCGAGCCGGCAAACAGCAGCACGGTGATGATGACGAAGCCGATCGAGACTTCATAGGACACCATCTGGGCCGCGGCGCGCAGGGCCGACAGGAAGGGATATTTGGAGTTGGACGCCCAGCCCGCCATCACCGTGCCATAGACGCCCAGGGACGACACCGCGAACAGATAGAGGATGCCGACATTGATGTCGGCGATGACCCAGCCGTCGCCGAAGGGGATCACGGCCCAGGCGATGAACGCCACCATCACGCTGACCAGGGGCGCCAGGAAGAAGATCACCTTGTTGGCGCCGGCTGGGACGATCACTTCCTTCAGCAGGAACTTGAAGGCGTCCGCGATGGTCTGCAGCAGGCCGAAGGGGCCGACAACATTGGGACCGCGGCGCATCTGCACCGCCGCCCAGATCTTGCGGTCCGCCAGAATGATCGCGGCCACGCCCAGCATCAGCACCAGGCAGATGATGGTCACAAAGACCGTTTGGCTCAGGAACCAGGCCCAGCCGTAAGGCAGGTGGATATTGTTCTGCAGGAAGGGGATCAGCGCCATCGCCTACTCCGCCGCCATCTTGCCGGCGCCCGCCACGAATTCGCGGGAGCAAAGCGCCATGGTCTCGCTGGCGCGCGCGATCGGATTGGTCAGGTAGAAATCCCTGATGGCAAAGGCCACGGGCGCGCTGTCCAGCGGGCCGTCCTCACCCACCGCGCCCCAGACGCCGGACGAGGTTTCGGCATGCACCGGCGCCGCGTTCAGATTGGCGAAATGGGTGACGTCCGCCTCAAGCGCCTTAAGCAGCTGGCTGCGGTCGTCGTAAGGAAGCCGCACGCCCAAGATATCGGACAAGGCGCGGATGATGGCCCAGTCTTCCTTGGCCTCGCCCGGCGGGAAGGCGGCGCGGCGGGCACGCTGCACGCGGCCCTCGAAGTTCACATACAGGCCGTCCTTCTCGGTATAGGCGGCGCCCGGCAGGATCACATCGGCATGATGGGCGCCGGCATCGCCATGGCTGCCCTGATAGACCACGAAGGCGCGGCCCAGATGCGCCAGGTCGAATTCGTCGGCGCCCAAGAGATAGATAAAGTCGATCTCGCCCTTCTGTGCGCCATCGACAATGCCAGCCACATCGCGCGCGCCCGGTCCCGGCAGAAAGCCGAGATCCAGCGCCGCCACGCGGGAGGCGGCGGTATGCAGGATATTGAAGCCGTTCCAGCCGCCTTCGGCATGGGTGCCGCCGGGGCCGATCATGCCGGTGTCGGCGGCAATCTTCGCGGCCAGCTTCAGAATGGCCGCGCCATCCTTGCGGGTCAGCACGCCCGAACCCAGCACGATCATCGGCCGCCGGGCATCGGTCAGCACCTTGGCGAAGGCGTGGCTGCCGCCAGCGATCTGTTCCAGGACCGTGATGTCGGTGCCCAGCTGCTCGACAGGATAGGTCAGCTCGACCTGAGGGCCGATGGAGGCAACCTTCACCCCCGAAGCAAGCCAGGCCTTGCGGATGCGGGCATTCAGCACCGGCGCATCCCAGCGCGGATTGGCGCCGACCAGCAGAATGGCATCCGCCGCTTCAACGCCCATGATGGTGGAATTGAACAGATAGGTCTGACGCGGGCCGCCCGAAATTTTCGCGCCATCCTGGCGGCAATCGATGTTGGAGACGCGCAAGCTGCCCATCAGGTCCTTCAGCGCCTTGATCTCTTCCGCCGCGGCCAGGTCGCCGACAATCGCCGCCATCTTTTCAGGCGATGTCGCGCGCACCTTGTCGGCAATCGCGGCAAAAGCCTCGGCCCAGCTTGCCGGCTTCAGCTTTCCGTTGATCCGAACATAGGGACGATCCAGGCGCTGGCGGTTCAGACCGTCACAGGCATGGCGCGCCTTGTCGGAAATCCATTCCTCGTTCACTTCCTCATTCAGGCGCGGCAGCACGCGCATCACCTGGGGCCCGCGGGTATCGACGCGGATGTTGACGCCCTGCGCGTCCATCACATCGACGCTTTCGGTCTTGCGCAGCTCCCAGGGGCGCGCATTGAAGGCATAGGGCTTGGAGGTCAGCGCGCCGACCGGGCAAAGGTCCACCACATTGCCAGACAGTTCCGACGCGAAGGCCTTTTCCAGATAGGTGGTGATTTCCATATCCTCGCCGCGGCCGGTGGCGCCCAGGTCGGGCACGCCGGCCACTTCGGTGGCGAAGCGCACGCAGCGCGTGCACTGGATGCAGCGGGTCATGATCGTCTTGACCAGCGGCCCCATATATTTGTCTTCGACCGCCCGCTTGTTCTCGTTGAAGCGGTGAAAGGCGGCACGGCCATAGCCCATCGCCTGGTCCTGCAGATCGCATTCGCCGCCCTGGTCGCAGATCGGGCAATCCAGCGGATGGTTGATCAGAAGAAATTCCATCACGCCCTCGCGCGCCTTGCGGGCATAGGGAGACGCGGTGTTGATCTTGGCGGGCGTGCCGTCCTTGTTGGGGAAGATGTCCTTGACCTGCAGCGCGCAGGAGGCCTGGGGCTTGGGCGCCCCCACCCATTCCACCAGGCACATGCGGCAATTGCCGGCGACCGACAG
>CAYFKU010000127.1:2678-3165 GCA_964343955.1 uncultured Rhizobium sp.
CTGGCGGAAATGCCGGATCAGGCCCTGGATCGGCCAGGCCGCGGCATCGCCCAGGGCGCAGATCGTGTGGCCTTCGATTTCCTTGCTGACCTCCTGCAAGAGGTCGATCTCGGCCACTTTCGCGTCGCCCTTCACCATGCGGGTCATCACCCGCCACATCCAGCCGGTGCCCTCGCGGCAGGGCGTGCACTGGCCACAGGATTCATGCTTGTAGAAATAGGACAGGCGCTGGATCGCCTTGATCACATCGGTGGACTTGTCCATCACGATCACGGCCGCGGTGCCCAGGCCGGTCTGCACCGCCTTCAGGCTGTCGAAATCCATCAGCACATCGTCACAGACGGACTTGGGGATCAGCGGCACCGAGGCGCCGCCGGGGATGACGGCCAGAAGATTGTCCCAGCCGCCGCGCACGCCGCCGCAATGCTTCTCGATCAGCTCGCGCAGCGGAATGCCCATTTCCTCTTCCACATTGCAGGGCTTGTTC
>CAYFKU010000127.1:3175-3605 GCA_964343955.1 uncultured Rhizobium sp.
GCCACCGCGATGCTTTCGACATTGTTGACGGTGGTCGGGCAGCCATAGAGGCCGACATTGGCCGGAAAGGGCGGCTTCAGGCGCGGCTGCCCCTTCTTGCCTTCCAGGGATTCGAGCAGCGCGGTTTCCTCGCCGCAGATGTAAGCGCCGGCGCCATGATGGACATAGAGATCGAAGTCCCAGCCATGGATATTGTTCTTGCCGATCAGCCTGGCGGCATAGGCCTCATCGACCGCGCGCTGCAGCGCCTCGCGCTCGCGGATGAATTCGCCGCGCACATAGATGTAACAGGCATGGGCGCGCATGGCGAACGAGGCCACCAAACACCCTTCCACAAGAGTATGCGGATCGTGCCGCATGATGTCCCGGTCCTTGCAGGTGCCGGGTTCGGATTCGTCGGCATTGACCACCAAGTAATGCGGACGCTCCT
>CAYFKU010000128.1:0-3604 GCA_964343955.1 uncultured Rhizobium sp.
AATCATGCTTGGCGTCCAGCACCACGATGCTGCCGGGAACCGCCGCATAGATCAGCTCCTTCTCGCCTAGCGTGAAGCCCTTGCCGGGGCCATAGCGGCGGCCATCCGACTCGCCGGCTGTGCGATAGGGATGGTCCAGCGTGTTGACGGTCGCGTCCTTCTTGAAACACTGCAGCGCGCCGTCCAGCACGCCGTCGCACGGCATGCCGTTGGCATCGAGCTTCGGCTTGCCCTTGTCCTGCGCGTCGGCGCCGATGGCGAACAGCGCCAGCACGGCGCAGGAGGATGCCGCCGTCAGACCTTTAAGCAGTTTCATGTTTGTCTACCCGATAGTCATTACACAGCCCTATGGATGGGATGTTATGTTGCAAGCTGATATGTAACAAGCTTTGCCCGGCGCATGCGCGCACGGAACTTTCTTCGCAGGCGCAAAAGAAAAATGGCCCGGTCTGTGACGACCGGGCCATTGCGACTCAATCCATCCGGTATCTGAGGCCCAGCATGAACTGCCGGCCGATCAGATCGTAGAGCGTGCGGTTGGAGTAGCTGCTGCCTGCGATCAGGAAGCTGGGGGTCGGCGGCGGATCGCGGTCGAGGCCGGTATTGTCATGTTGCGCCGCCACCAGGCTTCGCTGCTGGGCGCGGTTCGGCCATTCTGGGACTGAAACGCACCGATTCCCATCCAGATGCATGCCGGCGCGCTGTTCTCCCGGCTGGCCCCGCCGCAGCGCTTCGGCTACTTTGCCGTAAAAGAACCGGGGCAGGGCGAGGAAACATGGTCAGGACCAAAATCCGCAAGACGGTTTTGCAGCTTTTCGCGCTGGGCGCCGCATGGGTGATCGCCGGGGCAGCCCAGGCAGCCACCCGTTCCCTGCTCTATGTCGCCAACAGCCAGGGAGATGACATCACCATTATCGATCTGGCGACGCAGAAGATCGTCAAGACCATGAAGGTGGGCCCCATCGTGCATGGCGTCTGCGCCCAGGCGGACGGCAGGCGCGCCTTTGCCACCGTCGAATCCGAAAATGCCCTGAAGGTGATCGACACCAGGACCAACACAGTGACCGACAGCATCGCGCTGGGCGGGCGGCCCAATGAATGCGCGGCCACCAATGACGGCCGCTATGTCGTTGTGCCGCTTCTCGCCCCGGCAAATCTGTCCGTGGTGGTCGATGTCGCCGAGAAGAAGACCGTCAAGAGCTTCAAGACCGTGCATCCCCACAACTGCTTCACGCCCGAGGGCGGCAGCAACAGCATCGTCTATTGCGAGGAGCGCGATGCCTCCCGCATCCACCGCATCGACCTGACGAAGATGGAAGTAACCGATGAGGTGAAGGTGGCCGGCGATCCCAGGCCCTTTGCCGTCACACGCGACGAGAAGACACTTTATACCGCCCTCAGCGGATTGCACGGGTTTGCCACCATCGACCTGGTGAACCAGACCATGTCCCAGACGGTGCTGCCCACCATGCCCTGGATGAACTGCAAGGTGGAGCCGCCCAACACACCCACCCATGGCATCGCGCTGACGCCCGACGCCAGGAAGCTTTGGGTCACCTCGGTGTCCGATGCCGGTGTCTATGTCTATGACATCGCCGCCAGGAAGCTGGGCAAGAAGATCCCCGTCGGCGCCTGTCCCAACTGGATCAGCTTCTCGGCTGACGGCAAATATGCGGGCGTGAGCAATGCGGACAGCGACGATGCATCCATCCTGGACGTGAAGACGGAAAAGGAAATCGCCCGGATCAAGGTGGGCACGGCGCCCAAGCGGGTGCTGGTGATCGAGGTCCCGCAGGACCAGCTTACGGAAAAATAAGAAGGACTGGGGGCAATCATGCGCAAGTTTTTGGTCTTGCTGGCCGCTGTGCTGGCATCGGGTGGGGCCCTGGCGGCCGACGCCATCAAGAAAGATCAGTCCATCCTGGACCGGCTATACGCCAACACGGGCGTCTATCATCGCCCGGCCACGGCGCATACGCCCAATTTTGTGTCCGATCCCGGTTGGCCGGCGCCGCTGCCCCATGGCTGGATGCTGGGCCAGATCGGCGGACTTTATGTCGATCCCAGGACCGATCACATCTGGGTCTATAACCGCCCGCGCACGATGACCAATGACGAAGCGGCGCTGGAAACGCGCGGCGGCAGCGGCGGCAAGAACGGCCTGGGCTTTGCCCGTCCCAACGGCGCCACCGCCGATTGCTGCAATGCCGCCCCGTCGGTGCTGGAGTTCGACAGCGCCGGCAAGCTGATCAAGTCCTGGGGCGGCCCGGCCGATCCAGGCTGGCTGGAAAGTCACTGCAAGGCCGCTGACGGTTGCATATGGCCCAACAGCGAACATGGCATCTATGTCGACCACAAGGGCAATGTCTGGCTTGCGGGCAACGGCGCCAAGGCGGGCGATCCCGCTCTCGGCTGGACCACAAACAGCCAGGGCGGTGACGGCTTTGTCCTTAAGTTCGACCAGAACGGCAATTTCAAGATGCGCATCGGCGGCACGCCCACCGCGCCCAACAGCAATGACACCAGCGGCGGCATCAACGGCACGCCGCTTCTTTATCAACCCGCCGACATGGTGGTGGATCCCAAGACCAACCGGCTCTATGTCGCCGACGGATACGGCAATCGCCGCATCCTGATCGTCGATGCCGAAACCGGAAAATATATCGGCCATTTCGGCGCCTATGGCGCCAATCCGATCGACGATGCGGCTGCGGCCGCCGGCGGCCGCTGGGTCACCGACCGGCTGAAAGGCGTCAAGAAGCCGGCCTTCTTCCGCAATCCCGTGCACTGCGTGAAGATTGCCGACGACGGCAAGCTGTATGTCTGCGACCGCGGCAATGACCGCATCCAGGTGTTCGACAGCAAGGATCCGAATCTGGGCAAGCCCTGCACCAATCCCGACGGGCTTGCGGGCAAGTGCGGCTATCTCGCCGAACAGGCGATCAGCCCGAACACCGAAACCCTTCCGGCCATGCCCGGCACGTCCGTGTCGCTGAATTTCTCGCAGGACAAGGCGCAGAGCTGTCTCTATGTCGGCGACAATTCCAACATGACCATCTATCTGCTCAATCGCAGCAACCTTGAGGAGCTGGGGCGTCTTGGCCGCTCGGGGCGCAATGCCGGCCAGTTCCACTGGCTGCATCAGGTCAGCCTGGACAAGGCCGGAAACATCTATACGGCGGAAGTCGATAACGGAAAGCGGATCCAGAAATTCATTCGCTATGGCGCTGCCGGTTGCAGCGGGACCGGATCGGCATCGGTGGGCGGTCCGGTCGAATAGGCCGGACCATGCATCCGGCGGCTTTTCCGCCGGATGCGCGGCTCACAACGCGCTGACGAAACGGGCCTCGGTTTTGGCTTTCAGTTCGTCCAGGCTTACGCCGGGGGCCAGCTCGATCAGGGTCAGGCCGGTCTTGCCCCGTTCCAGGGTGAAAACCGCCAGGTCGGTGATGATCATGTCCACGCACTGGGTCCCTGTCAGGGGCAGGGTGCAGGCCTTCAAGATCTTGGATTCGCCGGCCTTGTTGGTGTGTTCCATCACCACGACGATTTTTTTCACCCCCGCCACCAGGTCCATGGCGCCGCCCATGCCCTTGACCATCTT
>CAYFKU010000129.1:0-564 GCA_964343955.1 uncultured Rhizobium sp.
GTTCTACCTCCGCTATTGACAGTCTGAAGGCCGGCAACCGGGTGGTGGCGCTGGGCATTGCCGCCATTGTGCTGATCCTTCTGGCGGCGGCGCTGTTCCTGTTTCTGAACCTGCCCGACGCCGATGCGTTCAACCGGCAGGTCGAACAGCTGTTCGTCGACAACAACGACCTGACCAGCGACGCCGAAATCAAGCTTCTGGAGATTCTGGCGCAATCGGGCACGTCGTTTTCGGAAGTGCTGCAGAGCTATCGCTTCGTGATCTTCGTGCTTCTGGCCTTTTCCACCGCGCTTCTGGTGGCGGCGTTGGTGTTCCTGGTGACGATCATTGCGCTGAACCGGCGCATCTCGGCCATCCAGCGGTCGGGGATCCAGGTCGCCTCGCTATTGATCAGCCGTGAGGCGCGGGCGGTCTATATCAATGATCTGGAGTTCCAGCTGACCGAAGCCGCGCTGGAGACGCTGGCGGTTCTGGCCGAGGCGCGGCTGGATGACGAGGTGCTGAACGGAAGCCAGATCGAATCGGTGATTTCCGGCCGGTCGGAAGCCGATTGCGATGAAGCGG
>CAYFKU010000129.1:574-3596 GCA_964343955.1 uncultured Rhizobium sp.
GCGCGGCTATGACATCGGCAAGATCGACGGCATCCTGGGTTCGGCCACGCGGATCAAGCGGTTGCGCGATGCGCTGGGCAACCAGCTGGTCAGCGAATTGCTGGTGAAAACGGTGGCGCGGCGCGGCTACGTGCTGGCCGTCGCCAAGGATGCGATCCGCATGATCTGACCGGGTTTACAGCCCGTCGATCAGGGCCTGCGTCGGCCAGCCATCCGCCGGCAGACCAAGCCGCGCCTGTTCCTGCTGCACCGCCATCCGCGTGGCCGAACCCAGGATGCCGTCGATCTTGCCGATGTCATAGCCGCGCGCGGCCAGCTTCTTCTGCAGCGCCATCATCGCTTCGGCCGACAGGGCCGGATCGGGGTTGCCGGTGTCATAGGCTTCGGCACCCTGGATGCGGTTGGCGAAATAGGCGGCGGTCGTCACATAGACGAAGCTCTTGTTCCATTCGAACAGGACCTTGTAATTCGGATAGGCCAGGAAGGCCGGACCCTTGCGGCCCTGCGGCAGGACAAGACTGGCGGGCAGGTCGGCCAGTTTGCCTTCGCGGGCCTGAACGCCCATCGCGGCCCACTGGCTGGCGGGCAGGGTCTTGTCCAAGCCCGATTGCGACCAGTCGAGCCCGTCCGGCACGACCACTTCCTGCAGCCAGGGTTCGCCCGCGCGCCAGCCATAGAATTGCAGCATATGCGCCGCCGACAGGATCGCATCCGAGGCCGAAGTCTTCATGCTGACCTGGCCGTCACCATCAGCATCGACGCCGCGTTCATAGATGTCGCGCGGTAGCATCTGCACCATGCCTATTTCGCCAGCCCAGGCGCCGGTGGTCGTAGCCGGGTTGAAACTTCCCTGTTCGGTCAGCTTGATCGCGGCGATCACCTGCGGCTGGAAGATGTCGGGCCGCCGGCAATCCTGCGCCAGGGTGACGAGCGCGTTGCGCGTGTTGAAATCGCCCTGGACCTGGCCGAAGTCGGTCTCGAACGCCCAGAAGGCCAGGATGATGCCCCGGCTGACGCCGAATTCCTTCAGCGCCCGGTCAAAGACCGCGTCGTATTTCTTGGAATAGACCGCCGCGTTCTGGATGCGGTTCTTGCTGATCAGGCTTTGGCTGAACTCCAGAAAGCTCTTGCGGAAGAAACTTTGCCCGCGGTCGTGCTGCAGCACCGATTTGTCGATGGCGGCGCCCTTGAAGAAGGCGTCGATGGCCGAGGGCGAAGCGCCCGCCGCCGCCGCTTCGGATTTCATCGCCGCGACAAAGGCCGAAAAGTCGCCGTTGCAGGGCGCGGACCAGGCGGTGGATTGGGCGAGGATCAGGGGAAGAGAGAGGGCAAAGACTTGGGAAACAACGCGCGACATCGGCACACCTCCGGATTGGCGGCAGACTAGCACCGGCGGCCCCGCTCGCAATGGCGGAAGCGGGCACTGCCTGTTGCACGCCTGTCACAGGACCGGTGCAAGCTTGGCACGACGATGACTTGCCTTGATATTAACGAATTCGGGCGCAGACTTTTCCACAGGGAGCGCCCTTTGCCGGGCGGGGGACAAATGCTGGAATTCTTTCAGAAAGATCTGACCAAGGCCCTTCAGTCGGCCGGGATTGCCAAGAACCGCAAGAAGTCGCGGTTGCGCGTGCAGGTCGGCTCGGCGGTCTATCCGGTGTTGCGCATGTGGCACGATGGGCTGGCGCTGGATGCGAGCCTGGCCCCCCATCTGCGCGGGCTGGTCGATGTTTATGACGGCGCCAACCACATCTTCCATTGCCTGATCGTGGCCTCCACCATGGATGGTGGCGAGCTGATCTGCGAGTTCAAGCGCGCGACCCCGGTATCGGACCGCGCGCCGCTGGATTTCGAACGGGACGAAGAAGCGCCCGTGGGCTACTTGCCCCGCGCCTGACTTATTGCAGGTCGCCGAAGGCCGCCGTCAGCCGGGCCACGGCTTTGGCCACATTGCTGCGCGGCGTGGCGAGGTTGAAGCGCAGGAAACTTTCACCGCCCGTCCCGAAGGCCGGCCCGTGATTCGCGGCGATTCGCGCATCACGTTCCACACGGGCAGTGAATTCCGCCGGCTCCATGCCGGTGGCCGAGAAATCGACCCAGGCCAGATAGGTGGCTTCCAGCGGCATGGATTTCAGCGCGGGAATGGCATTCACGCCGGCATCGAACAGCCGGCGGTTGCCATCAAGATAGCTGTTCAGCGCATCGACCCAGGCCGCGCCTTCGGGTGAATAGGCGGCCGTCGCCATATGCATGCCGAAGCTGTTGGGCGAAATGCCAAGGGCCATGATCACCTGGCCGAACTTCGCGCGGAGCTTGTCATCGGCGATGATGACATTGCCGATATGGGCGCCCGCGATGTTGAAGGTCTTGGTTGTGGCCGTCATCATCACCAGACGGTCGGCAATGCCCGCGATGCTGGACATGACACGATGCTTCTGCCCCGGCATCACCAGGTCATGGTGAATTTCGTCCGACACCAGGATCAGGTCGTGCCGCTTGCAGAAATCGGCGACGCCCTGAAGTTCGGCCTCTGTCCACACGCGCCCGCCGGGATTGTGGGGCGAGCAGAGGATGAACATCTTCTCTGCCCCGGTCATCTGCGCGTCCCAGGCGGCGAAATCCATCTCGTAATGGCCGGCATTGTTGGTCAGCTGGCATTCCACGACCCTGCGGCCGCTGGCTTTGATGACGCGGGCGAAGGCGTGATAGACCGGCGTGGTCAGCACGACCCCGTCGCCGGGCGCTGTGAAGGCCTGAAGGCACAGCGAGGTGCCGTTGCAGGCAGGCGGACGGAAATCCATGTCGGCCACCCACATGGCCAGCCCGTCCTTGTGGGGAACGCCGAACATCGGTTCCATCATGTCCCATTTCACCGAATGGGTGCCGAAACGGTCGATCAGGGTATCGAAGTCCATGAGCCTGTCCTGCTGTCAGATTTATTTCCCAGATACAGAAAGCATATCGGGAAGTCTTCCCTAGATTGTAATCATTTCAGGAAATCCGTGCCGAAACGCGTGGTCTG
>CAYFKU010000130.1:0-1943 GCA_964343955.1 uncultured Rhizobium sp.
GCAGCTTGGCCAGGTCGGCAGCTTCCAGGACGGTCAGGCCGGACAGGTCTTCAACAAGCTTTTCGATCTTCGACATTTCTTACGTTCCTTCGGTTTTTTCGGGTTTGGATGTTTACGTTGTTAAGCAGCCGCCTTAAGCCGCGTCCTTCTGGGAATAGGCGCCGATGACACGGGCCAGCTGACCGGCAGGGGCTTGGACGACCCCGGCGATCTTGGTCGCGGGCGCCAGAATGAGGCCCACGAGCTTGCCACGCAGTTCATCGAGCGACGGCAGGGTGGCGAGGGCTTTCACGCCCGCGGCATCCAGCGCCGTTGCACCCACCGACCCGCCCAGGATCACGAGCTTCTCGTTATCCTTGGCGTAGGCAGCAGCCACCTTGGAAGCGGCAACCGGATCATCGCTGACAGCGATGCCGGTCGGCCCCTTGAACAGGTGGGCGATGCCTTCGATCGGCGTTCCTTTCAGAGCGCGGACCGCCAGACGGTTCTTGGCGACACGGAACGACGCCCCGTTCGCGCGCATGCGCGAGCGGAGATCGGCCATGTCCTTGACCGTCATGCCGGAATAGTGGGCGACCACCACAGAGCCGGCCTTCGCAAAGACCTGGTTCAGGTCTTCGACGACTTCCGCCTTTTTGGCTTTTTCCACTTTGCTCTCCATAACGTCGTCCTCCGTGACGATCCGGAAGACCAACCCTGTTGCGTATCCTGCCCCAGGGTCCAAACCCGAAATGCGGAAATTGCTTTCCGAAATCCGGTTCATTCCCTGTCTGTGCTGGAGAAGTTTAAGGTCTCCTCGGCATTGCCTTGGCGACCTCCAGCAGTCTCGGACAGTCCCGGCGATCGTCCGCCGGAATTTATTGGCCGCGGTTTAAGCGGCCGACCCGCTCGCGCCCACGGAAGCCAGCGCGATCTTCACGCCGGGACCCATGGTCGAAGAGAGAGAAACCTTCTTCATGTAATTGCCCTTCGCGCCCGAAGGCTTGGCCTTGAGAACGGCGTCGATGAAAGCCTTCACATTGGCCGCGATGGCATCTTCGGTGAAGCTGGCCTTGCCGACGCCGGCCTGCACGATGCCGGCCTTTTCGACGCGGAACTCCACCGCGCCGCCCTTGGCGTCCTTGATGGCCTGGGTGACATCCATGGTCACCGTACCCACCTTGGGGTTCGGCATCAGGTTGCGCGGGCCCAGAACCTTGCCCAGGCGGCCGACCACGCCCATCATGTCCGGGGTGGCGATGCAGCGATCGAAGTCGATCTTGCCGGCCTGCACTTCGGCCGCCAGATCTTCGGCGCCGACCAGGTCGGCACCGGCCTTCTTGGCCTCTTCCGCCTTGGCGCCCTTGGCGAACACCGCGACGCGCAGGCTGCGGCCCGTGCCCGACGGCAGCGAAACGACGCCGCGCACCATCTGGTCGGCATGCTTGGGATCGACACCCAGATTGACGGCCAGCTCGATGGTCTCATCGAACTTGGCGCTGGCGCGCGCCTTGATCAGCTTCACGGCCTCTTCGACAGTGTAGCTCTTGTCACGGTCCAGGCCGGTGATGGCCTTCTTGTAACGCTTGGTGATCTTTGCCATGGCCGTTAGTCCCTCACCGTGATGCCCATCGAGCGCGCGCTGCCTTCGATCAGCAGCATCGCATTCTCGATATCGTTGGCGTTGAGGTCCTTCATCTTGGCCTGGGCGATCTCGCGCACCTGGGCGCGGGTAACACTGCCCGCCATCGTGATGCCCGGCGCCTTGGAGCCGGATGACAGCTTCGCCGCCTTCTTGAGGAAATAGGACGCCGGCGGCGTCTTCATTTCAAAGGTGAAGCTCTTGTCCGAGAACACGGTGATGGTCACCGGGATCGGCATGCCCTTTTCCTGGTCCTGCGTCTTGGCGTTGAAGGCCTTGCAGAATTCCATGATGTTGAGGCCGCGCTGACCCAGCGCCGGCC
>CAYFKU010000130.1:1953-3287 GCA_964343955.1 uncultured Rhizobium sp.
TCCCGCGGGAGAAGCGACAGCTTCGTTTGAACCGCTAAACCGCAAAGGAGGCGGCGACGGATTGGCAGAACCGGCCGGCACCTGCAGCTTTACGTAACCTGTTACTTTCTTTGCCATGTCTCGCCGCCTCCTTTGCGGCTTAGCGGTTCAAACGAAGCTGTCGCTTCTCCCGCGGGATGATGGTTCGCCCGGACGCAGCCCCGGGCCGGCTTTCGCACTCAGATCTTTTCGACCTGCGTGTATTCCAGTTCCACCGGCGTGGCGCGGCCGAAGATCGAAACGGCGACCTTCACGCGGCTGCGGTCCTCGTCCACCTCTTCCACCGTGCCGGTGAAGGAGGTGAAGGGGCCGTCGGCCACGCGCACCTGTTCGCCGATCTCGAACACGATCGACGACTTGGGATGCTCGGCGCTCTCGCTGGCCTGATTGAGGATGCGGTCCACCTCGCCCTGGCGCAGCGGCATGGGCTTGTTGTTCTGGCCCAGGAAGCCCGTCACCTTGGCGACATTCTTGACCAGGTGATAAACCTCGTCGGTCAGCTTGGCGTGCAGCAGCACATAGCCCGGCAGGAACTTGTGCTCGGCCTTGACCTTCTGGCCGCGGCGCACTTCCAGCACTTCCTCGGTCGGCACCACCACATCGGCGACGAAATCCTCCAGGTCCTGGATCTTAGCCTGGCGCAGGATCTCTTCCTTCACCTTCTTCTCGAAGTTGGAATAGGTGTGCACGATGTACCATTTGGCATCGGCCACGGTACGGGTTCCGGCTTCGCTCATCAGTACAGCCTCCGGGCGCCGATCAACAGCAACTCGCCGTAATTCAGCACGAAATCCACCAATGCGAAGAACACCATGGTCAGCCCGACCATGATGAAGACCATCACGGTGGTGAGCCAGGTTTCCTTCCAGCTCGGCCAGGTGACCTTGCTCATCTCGCGGCGCACTTCCTGGAAGAACTGCACCGGCGAGACGCGGCGGCGCAGGGCGGGCGCGTCGCCCTCCTCCACATCCGTCTTTTTGATCACGTCAGCCATTCAAAATTACTCTTCAAACTTGGCAGGGGCGGAGGGACTCGAACCCCCGGCCCTCGGTTTTGGAGACCGATGCTCTACCAGCTGAGCTACACCCCTAATTCCAACAACGGCCCCGGCATCCCTGGTAAGACGCCGGCGCCGCCCGTCGCAAAAATCCTACTTCAGGATTTTCGCAACAACTCCTGCACCCACCGTGCGGCCGCCTTCGCGGATGGCGAAGCGCAGCTTCTCTTCCATGGCGATCGGCACGATCAGCGCGACGTCCATGGTCACGCTGTCGCCTGGCATCACCATCTCGGTG
>CAYFKU010000131.1:0-1594 GCA_964343955.1 uncultured Rhizobium sp.
TCTTCAATCCGGTGATCGGCGATGACTGGAACGCGCATCTGGCGCTCATGTGCGACTTCTGGGCCTCGGTGATGCGGACGGGCGCCCGCTACAAGGGCAATCCGATGGCCGCGCATGTGCGGCTGGATGGGGTGACGCCCGACCATTTCGACACCTGGCTGGCCCTGTTCCAGGAAACGGCACAGGAGGTTTGCGGACCGGAACTGGCGCCCCTTTTTCTGGAACGGGCCCGCACCATCGCCGCCAGCCTGAAGCTGGGGATGTTCTACCGCCCCGCCGCCAGGGCTGCCCAATAGTCATGCAGATCAGGGGCTTCCCGGGAAATTCTCTCGCATAGCGAGAGCGTGGCTCTGGCCAGAAACGCCGAATTCTGTAACCTTTGTAACAAGGGAAGCAGGAATGCGTCGCAAAAGCATACGGAACTTTCTGTCGGTCCGCCTTGCGGCACGCCTTGGCAGCAGCCTGGTTGCCGTGGGCCACATGCTCGCGGACAGCCCCGCGCGCGCCCAGACCACCGAGCATGTCGTGGTCAGCAACCCGCGCTTCAGTCCCGAAAGCCTGTCCCTGTCCAAGTTTCCGGCGCCGCTGCTGGATACGCCGCAATCGGTGACGGTCATCACCTCCGACCTGCTGGAGCAGCGCGGCACCGCCAATCTCAACGATGCCCTGCGCAACATGCCGGACATATCGCTGGGCGCCGGCGAATTCTCTTGGCAGGGCAATACCCCGACCATTCGCGGCTTCCTGGCCCGCAATGACATGTATCTGGACGGCATCCGCGATTTCGGCAGCTATTACCGCGATACCTTTTTCTACGCGCAGATCGAGGAACTGTCCGGTCCGTCCTCGGTCTATTTCGGCCGCGGCTCAACGGGCGGCGTTATCAACCAGGTCAGCAAGAAGCCGCATCTGGGCCGGGAACTGGATGCGATGGTGACGGGCGGCACCGCCGGCACCGGCCGCGCCACGATCGACTATAACCTGCCGGTGGCGGAACTGGGCGAAGGCGCCGCCATCCGCATCAACGCCATGGCGCATGTGTCCAATGTCGCCGGCCGCGATGAGATCGCCGAACGCCGCTGGGGCCTGGCGCCGTCGCTGGCGCTTGGGCTGGGCACGCCGACGCGCCTGACGCTCGGCTATCTCCACGAAGATGCCGATGACATTCCCGACTATGGCATCCCCTGGTATTTCGGCCGTCCCGCGCCCGTCGATTATGCGAACTATTATGGCTATGACAGCGATTTCCTGCGCACCCAGGTCAATGTCCTGACCGCGAAGATCGAGCATGACCTGTCGCCGGATGTCAGCCTGCGCAACAGCCTGCGCCTAGGTCAGTATCGGCGGCAGTTCCGCGTTTCCGAAGGCGTGCTGGCGCCGGGCACCACTGCTTCGCTGCCGCTGGGCCAGGTGCAGGTCGCGCGCAATATCTGGCAGGGCGGCAGCGTGGAATCCAACCTGACGGACCAGGCCGAACTGGCGGCCAAATGGCGCGGCCTGGGCATCGAACACAATCTGGTCGCCGGCGTCGATCTGGCCTTCGAAAATTCCACGCCGCTGTTCCAGAACACCACCGGGGTTCCCACCGTCAGCC
>CAYFKU010000131.1:1604-3226 GCA_964343955.1 uncultured Rhizobium sp.
CCCCCGATGCACCAGCCTTTTCCGGGCACCGCCTTCTCGCGGCTCTATTCGGAAACACCCACGCAGAGCATCGGCGTCTATGGCGTCGATACCATCACGCTTGATCCGCAATGGGAGTTGACGCTGGGCCTGCGCTGGGACCAGTTCGCGTCCAGCTTCCACTCCATCACCTATGCCAGCGTGCCCAATGCGCCCCAGGCCGCGCCAAGCTTTTTGAATCCGCCGGTCTCGGCGAACATCAAGTCGGTGGATGCGATGGCCACCTGGCGCGCGGGCATCGTCTATAAGCCGGTGGAGAATGGCAGCCTCTATTTCTCCCACGGCACGTCCTTCAATCCTTCCGCGGAATCGCTGTCCCAGCTCACCTCGGGCCGCACGCTGGGAACCCAGAACGCGCTGCTGCCGCCGGAAAAGAACCGCTCGTTCGAGCTTGGCGCCAAGTGGCAGTTCTTCGGCGCGCGGCTGGAAACCAGCGCCGCGCTGTTCCGCCTGGAAAAAGAGAATGCCCGCATTCCTTCATCGGTGCCCGGCGTCAATATCCTGGGCGGCTCCCAGCAGGTGAACGGCTTCGAACTCAGTTTTTCCGGCGCCATCACCGAACACTGGCTGGCGCGGGCCGGCTTTGCCTATCTCGACAGTCATGTCACGGCCACGGCGGCGGGCGGCTCGATCCTGGGGGCGGCCCTGGTCAACACGCCCAAGGATGCCGCCAGCTTCTGGACCGAATATGCCATCCTGCCGGAATGGACGGCGGGCTTCGGCGGGCAATATGTCTCAAAGCGGCTCGCCCAGAACACGGCCGCGAGCTTCCTGACCGCGCCGCCCTATCTGACCATGGATGCGTCCAGCGAATATCGTTTCAGTCCCGCCTATGCCCTGCGGCTGAACCTCTATAATCTCGCGGACCGCCGCTATATCAGCGAGATCCATCCCTTCCGCGCCGTGCCGGGCGCAGGCCGCAGCGCCACCCTGACACTGGAAATGAAGCTCTAGATGTTGTTGACGATCCGAGCTGTCCTGGATGCGGACGAGGCGGCATCCTTCCGCCAGGCGCTGGACGGCGCCGGCTGGATCGATGGCAATGCCACTGCGGGCTATCTGTCCCAGCGCGTCAAGAACAATGAGCAGTTGCGCGAGGACGATCCGCTGGCCCGGCGGCTCGGCACGCGCATTCTGGACCTTCTGGACCGCAACCAGACTTTCATTTCGGCGGCGCTGCCGGCCAGGATCGTGCCGCCGCTTTTCAATCGCTACCAGGGCGGCAAGACCTATGGCCGCCACATCGACGGCGGCATTCGTCCCGTCGGTCCGCACCGTATTCGCACCGACCTTTCCGCGACGCTGTTCCTGTCGCCGCCGGATTCCTATGACGGCGGCGAACTTGTGATCGAGGACGCGGCAGGCGAACGCGCCTTCAAGCTGGAAGCGGGCGACATGCAGCTTTATCCGGCGACCAGCGTGCATCGGGTGACGCCGGTGGCGCGCGGCGCGCGGCTGGCCGCCTTTTTCTGGATTCAGAGCATGGTGCGGTCCGCCGAACAGCGCGCCATCCTGTTCCAGCTCGACAATGCGCTGCGCGCCCTGGGGCGCGACGTGCCCGATCATCCCGCGCTGGTGGAGAC
>CAYFKU010000132.1:0-3178 GCA_964343955.1 uncultured Rhizobium sp.
TCGCGGACGGCGCGCCGTCCGCGATTTTACCAGTCAGCCCGTGACCCAGGACGTGCTGCGCCAGCTTGTCTCGGCGGCAAGCTGGGCGCCCAGCGCCATGAATCACCAGCCCTGGCAATTCACGGTGGTGACCGATGCCGAACTGCTGGATTCGGTTTCAGATCACGCCAAGGCCTGGCTTCTGACCCATATGCCGGACCTGCGGCAGGCGGGACATTTTCGCGACCTCCTCGCCGATCCTGATTTTCATCTTTTTTATCACGCACCGGCCGTGGTCATCATCGCGGTGCCGGCCTCGCAGCAATGGGCCACCGAGGATTGCGCCCTTGCCGCACAGAATCTGATGCTGGCGGCGGTAGAATTCGGTCTGGGCACCTGCTGGATCGGATTCGCGCAAGGCTGGCTGGCGTCCGAGGAAGGACGGGCCTTTTTGGGGCTTGCCCCCGGAAAATTCGTGGTGGCGCCCATCGCCATCGGCCATCCGAAAGTCACGCCACCGCCGGTGCCGCGCAAGGCCGTGGCGGTGAACTGGATCGGCTCGCGCGACGTAAAACAGCAAGAACTCTGCCTGCAACTGTAAGAACATTCTGCTTGCGATCGCGATCGGCTATGCTGCCGCTCTTTCGGATCGATCATGCTGGACTCTGAATTGCAGCGGGCGGGACTTGCCGCCGCCATTGGATTGCTTGTCGGGATCGAACGGGGCTGGCAGGAACGTCGCGCCCGAAGCGGCTCGCGCGTGGCGGGCATCCGAACCTATACGCTTATCGGCATCCTGGGCGGCATCTGCGGCTTTCTCACGCGCGCGGCGCCCCTGGCGACCGGTCTCTGCTTCCTGGCCTTCGCCCTGCCGTTCGGCTTTCTGGAATGGCGGCGGGTCAGGGATACCAGCAATTTCTCCGCCACCGATCTGATCGCGGGTCTGCTCACCTTTGTCCTGGGCGCCTATGCCGCGGTGGGCAATATGACCGTTGCGGCGGCCAGCGCGGTGGTGATGACCGCGGTTTTGGCCGAGCGCAAGATTCTGCACGGCTTTCTGCGCCATCTGCGCTGGAAGGAATTGCGCGGCGCCCTGGTTCTGCTGGTCATGACGGCCGTGCTGCTGCCCATCCTCCCCGACCGGACGATCGATCCATGGGATGCCCTGAACCCGCATGCCCTGTGGCTGATGACGGTGCTGGTTGGCGTGGTCTGTTATGCCGGCTATGCCGCCATGCGCCTCGCCGGTCCCGACAAGGGCCTGCTGTTTGGCGGCATTACCGGGGGGCTCGCCACGTCCACCACGGTCACCTGGACCTTTGCGCGCATGGCGCGGCGCGACCCGTCCCTGCAAGCCTCCGTTCTGGCGGCCGTGCTGGCGGCCTGGGTCGTATCCCTGCTGAGGATGACCGCCCTGGCGGTCGTGGTTGCTCCCGCATTGCTTATTCCCTTGGGGGCACCGATTGCCGCGTCTGCCCTGCCGTTGCTGGCAGCGGCGGCCATCGCCTTTTACTTCGCGGGCCGCGGCCCTTCGCACAGCCTGGTTCTCAACGACCCCCTGGAGCTTTCTCTGCTGCTGCGCTTCTGCGGCCTTCTGGCGGTGATCATGCTGCTGTCCAAGCTGGCAACGGCAGAGCATGGCGGCATGATGGCGCTGGGAGGCCTGTCCGGTCTTCTGGATGTCGATCCCATCACGCTGGCGATGGCGCGGCTTGCCGGCAACGGCACCACCACCGCGGCGGCGGCCGAGACCATCCTGATCGCAGCGGTTGCCAATGCCCTGTCCAAGGCGGTGCTGGGCCATATTTTCGGCGGCCTGCGGCTGGGCCTGCTTCTGAGCGCCGCGGCTGTTGCCGCAATAGGCGCGGGTTCGCTTGCCTGGTTCGCCGCCATGGGCATGTGAACCGCCGCGTACGCCGTTTGACGTATTCTGACCATCCCGACCGGGGGTGAAGCTTTGCTTCACCGATTGACCTGCCCCCTTTGAAGCGGTCCTCCCTGAAGTATGGTTTTGACCAAGGAGGACAGGACGATGGCAAGGAAGAGGCACACAGCAGACGAGATTGTAGCGAAGCTTCGACAGGTAGATGTGCTGATGGCACAGGGCAAGCCGATTGCGGAAGCGGTGCGGATGATAGGGGTGACGGAAGTTACATACTATCGGTGGCGCAATGAGTATGGCGGACTGAAGGGCGACCAGGTTAAGCGGCTAAAAGAGCTGGAGACTGAAAACAACCGGCTGCGCAGGGCCGTATCGGACCTCACGCTGGACAAGCTCATTCTGACCGAGGCTTCCAAGGGAAACTTCTAAGCCCCGCACGTCGCCGCGCGTGTGTGGGCCATGTCATGGCAGAGTTTGGGGTGTCCCAGAGGCGGGCCTGCCTGGCTCTGGGACAGCACCGGTCTACCCAGCGCAAGGCACCAGTCGGACGAGATGATGAGGCGGCTCTGACTGCCGACATTATTGAGCTTGCTCGCCAATATGGCCGCTATGGCTATCGGCGGATTACGGCTCTTCTTCGTCGGTCTGGCTGGCTGGTGAACAAGAAGCGCGTCGAGCGCATTTGGCGGCGTGAGGGGCTCAAAGTCCCGGCAAAACTGCCCAAAAAGGGTCGTCTGTGGCTGAATGACGGATCGTGCATCCGCCTGAAGCCGGAGCGTCCCAACCATGTGTGGTCCTACGACTTTGTCGCAGATCGCACCCATGACGGGAGAGCATACCGGATGCTTTGCATCATTGATGAGTTCACGCGGGAGAGCCTGGCCATCCGTGTCGCTCGCAAACTCAACTCGACCGACGTGATCGAGGCGCTGGCAGACCTGTTCGTTCTGCGCGGCGTTCCAGCTCACGTCCGGTCAGACAATGGCCCTGAGTTCATTGCCTTGGCCCTGCGGGAGTGGATCGCTGCCGTTGGCGCCAGGACCGCCTACATCGAGCCAGGCAGTCCTTGGGAGAACGGTTACTGCGAAAGCTTCAACGGCAAGTTGCGTGATGAACTGCTCAATGGCGAAATGTTTTACTCGCTCAAGGAGGCCAAGACCGTGATCGAAGCCTGGCGACAGCACTACAACACTGTGCGGCCCCACTCATCGCTCGGATATCGGCCGCCGGCGCCTGAGGCCATCGTCTGGCCCGGAACAAAACCCATGGCGCAATTGCGATCTCTAAACTAACATTCCAACCGGACCACTCAGTGGG
>CAYFKU010000133.1:0-414 GCA_964343955.1 uncultured Rhizobium sp.
GCTGCAACATTCAGCTGGTGCTCGACAGCCCGGGCGGCCTGATGATCCCGACCCTGAACGTCGCCTGGTATCTCGAGGATCTGCCCCGCCAGATCACGGTGACCACCGTGGTGCCGGAAGGCGCCAGCTGCAATTCCGCCTGCACCATGCTCTATGCGGTCGGCAAGAAGCGGGCGGCCGGCACCAACGCCACCTTCCTGTTCCATCCGCTCGAAGTCGCCGTGACCAACCCTCGTCTGGAAGGGCGCATTCCGGCGATCGAGGAGGAAATGATCACCTACTGGATCGAACTGGTGCGGCATGCCGATCCGTGGCTGGCGCGGGTGCTGTCCGGCGCCCGCGTGTTCGGACGCAGCACGCGCTTTGCCTATCTGGAGGCAGGCGACCTGCACCAGAATGCGCATGGCTGGGTGT
>CAYFKU010000133.1:424-3162 GCA_964343955.1 uncultured Rhizobium sp.
TCCCGGTGGAATCCCGCGGCGACGGGCCGGCGGCCACCGCTTGCTGAACCCGGGCGCGGTCCCCAGCTAAACGTAACCGGGGACCGCTCCGCAGCGAACCATAAGGGTGCCGCCGCCCGATCGCCGCAACGGAGCGGGTCCATCCGTTGTCCAGACTGGTATGATGGCGGCCGACAGGCTCAGGGTGAGGAACGCAGGATGCTGATCAAAGTGAAGCGCGGCTGGGAATTGCCGGAGTCCGCGGCCACCTCGGAAGCCGCCTATCTGGGCCGCCGCGACTGGCTGAAGCAGGCTGGGCTGGATAGAGGCCCGCGCTGGGATCCGCCGGCGGATCCCAGCGCGGGCCTCTATCCGGCCAAGCACAATGGCAATTACACCCTCGATCCCAGCATCGTGACCAAGGAAGCCTATGTCACGACCTACAACAATTTCTACGAGTACAGCACCGACAAGAATTTGTGGCAGGAGGCGCAGACCTTGCCGGTGCGGCCGTGGACCTTGTCGATCGAGGGCATGGTCGAAAAGCCTTTTCAGGTCGACATCGACACGCTCCTGAAGGCCATGCCATTGGAGGAGCGCACCTACCGCCACCGCTGCGTGGAGGCTTGGTCGATGGTCGTGCCGTGGACCGGCTTCCCGCTGAAAAAACTGGTCGAATTTGCCAAGCCGCTGGGTTCGGCCAGCTATGTGGAGTTCCAGACCTTCAGCCGCGCCGAGGTGCCGGCGCCGGGGTTCCGCCGCTACGCCTTCTATCCCTGGCCCTATCTGGAAGGCCTCACCATGGCCGAGGCCACCCACGAGCTGGCCTTTGTCGCCACCGGCTTGTATGGCGCGCCGGCGCGGGGCCAGAACGGCGCCCCGTTGCGCCTGGCGCTGCCCTGGAAATATGGCTTCAAGTCCGCGAAATCGCTGGTGAAAATCCGCTTCACCGACAAGCGGCCGGTGAATTTCTGGCAGGCCATCCAGGCCAATGAATATGGCTTCTGGGCGAATGTGAATCCGGAGGTTTCGTATCCGCGGTGGAGCCAGGCGTTCGAGCGGGTGCTTGGCGCCAATGCCATGATCCCGACCAAACTCTTCAACGGTTATGGCGATCAGGTCGCCGGGCTGTATAGCAGCATGAAGGGCGAGAAGCTGTTCATGTGACAAAGCCGGGCACAACTTTAGCTATTCCAGGCGCCTAAATGGCTGACCCCTAGCCATTTTTTAACTTCTCCTGTAGCCTTACCGGCAAGGAGGCAGCCAGACCATTTTCGACTTTTCGCTCATGGATTTCTTTTTCTGGCTGCTGAAGTTCCTTTTCTTTGTGTTCGGCACTGTGGTCGGTCTGTCGATCCTGGTCGCCACGGTCGGGCACCTCTGGGCCGCTGGCATCGAACAGCAGGCCCATATCGATGAGCTCCGGGAAAAGGTCGCCGTCTATGCCCGTCTGGCCACCTCGCTGGCCGGCCGGCTCGATAGCCGCAAGGATTCTGCCTCCAGCGCGGCTGCCGCGCTGTTTTCCATCCAACGGCAGGAAACCGCGCTGAAGCGCAAAGTTCGCGAGCTCGAGACCGCCCGCTTCCGCTTCGTCCGCGTCCTCGGCAAGGAGCAGACGCCAAATAAGCCGTACGAGTTCATGGTGATGAACACGTCGGTGGCGCATCAGGTGAAGCGCGGCGAGAAGCATCCGTTCTACGACAACAGCTGGGCCGCGTCGCAGCCGGTGCAGGTCTGGGGTCCGTCGCTGGAAGATGCCAAGGCGGAGCTGGAGCGGGCCTATCCGGTCACGGTTGGGTTCAAGATCACCCACGTCGAGCTGGTGCCCGGCAAGACCACCGCCATGACCGCCGCCAACCACGATTCGCAGATGGCGGCGGCGCAATGACCCTGTTCGACTATGCCGAATTTGCGGTCGGCCTGCTGATCGTCATCAGTGCCGTGAAGCCGACTGTGACCAAGGCGCGGGTGTCGATTTTCCAGTCCCGCCAGGGGGTGCAGGAAGTGTTGCGGCGCAAGCATAGCCTGTCGCAGCAGATCCGTACGCTGGCGCGCGAATCGCTGCATCAGCGGACGACCAGCGTCAGCGACCGGAACAATTCGGAAAATCTGCACGACGTCATCGAAGGCCTGACGCGCAAGGCGGCGGAGTTGGAATGCGTCGACCGCCGCGTGCTGGTCCTCGACGAGCGGCGTGGCCTGCAGGAAACCGGCTGGATCATTTGCGTGCATCGGTCGCCGGATGCCGCGCCCGCGCTGGAGCCGCCGCGCGTCACCGAAACCTGGGCGGAAGGCCGCTATCTGTTTTTCTGGGCACAGGACGAAACCAAGGCGCGGCGCAAGGCCACCATCCGCTTTCCCGAGGATCAGGGCTTCCGCATCATCGATGCGGTGCGACACGACGGCGACCTGTCCGACCTGCCGGCGCTGTCCAGCGGCTCCGGCGCCGGCAAGCATGACCCGATCAGCTTCGATGGCGCCGAGATGCCGCCGCCGATCGCGCGATCCGGCGACCCCGCCGCCGCTGCGGCTTCCTGAGCTCGTCTCCTAGAAGCGCTGGACCAGGCGCATCAGCGCCGCGAATTCGGTGCCGGCATCGCGCACATGGTGCGGTTGCAGCCGCGCGATCACCGCGGTGGTGAGTTCCGTCTCGGCGCCAAGCCCGCGCCGGTAGGAAAGCTGCAGATCGGTTTCCCGGCCCGATGGGCGGAGGTTGATGCGTTGGCGCTGGCGTTCCACGTTGTTGTCCGCATCGTCGC
>CAYFKU010000134.1:0-410 GCA_964343955.1 uncultured Rhizobium sp.
CATTGGGGATCTGGCGCAGGCCGTAGGTGTTGTCCGGATAGGCCACGCCTTCGCTGTTGGCCTTGAGCAATTCCACCGCGATCACGTCGCCGGGATGCAGCACCGCGGTCGCGTCTTTCGGCGGCGCGCCGGCGCGCTGGTCGGGACCGACCGCGTGGGCCCATCGCAATTCCGACATGGGAATCGACCCGGTCAGACCGCCCTTGACCAGGATCACGGCCTTCTCAGGCGACACTGCCTGCACCATGGCGGTGTCCCATTCCTCCAGCAGACCCGGGATCGGCGGCAGCTGGTTGAAACGCTGTTCCAGGTCGCGGCCGGCGGCGATCTTGGTGAGCGGTCCGCGCCAGCCGTGGCGGCGGTCGTAGGAGATCAGGCCATCGCGCAGGGCCTTGTTGGCGAACTTCTGA
>CAYFKU010000134.1:571-803 GCA_964343955.1 uncultured Rhizobium sp.
GTAGTTGTTGGGGCCTTTGGCTATGCCCGCCAGGAACGCCGCTTCGGCCACGGTCAACTCGTCCAGCGACTTGTTGAAATAGTTCATCGACGCCGCGGCGACGCCATAAGCGCCGAAGCCCAGGTACTGCTGATTCAAATAGAGCTCGAGGATATGGTCCTTGGTGAAGGCGCGCTCGATGCGCAAGGACAGGATCGCCTCGCGCACCTTGCGGTCCATCGAGTATTCCTTG
>CAYFKU010000134.1:841-2847 GCA_964343955.1 uncultured Rhizobium sp.
AAGATGAAGATCACGCCCGCGCCCGCGACGAAGATGCCGAGCAAAACGACCGCGGCGCCGATTGCCAGCCAGCGGGCCAGGTTCTGCGACACGCCCAGACCTTCGATGAAGCCAGCAAGCTTCTTGGGCGCGAGCTTGGGCGCCTTGATGGTGCGGCGGGACTTTTCAGACATCTGTGCGGACGGCTTATCGACCATGGGCGCGCTCTCTATCACACCTGGGCCGGGTGCATGAGGGGAATCGGATGGCTAAGACCCTCATTTCCCACCGGAATTACGGCAAAAGTAGGTACGGGCCCCGTGCTTTTTCGGCCACTACGGCTGGAAAAGCCCTGGAAACACAACGATTGGACCGGTTTACGGTTCCTGCTTCTTGTTTTACCGCGCGCCCGGGCGAAAAACCGGAGACCGCCTTTTCCGGGCGCGCTCCAGGTCAGGAACGCTGGGCGCTCTGGATTGCCCCAAAATGCTCATCCAGGCCGCGCACCACTGCCGCCATCAATTTGGCCCGGTAACTCTCGGTCTTGAGAGAGGCCTCTTCCTCTTTATGCGAGAGGTAACCCATTTCAATCAGCACTGAGGGGATATCGGGCGATTTGAGCACGGCAAAGCGGGCGAAGCGGTGGGCGGTGCGCAGCATCATGGCTTCGCGGCGCAACTGATCGATCAGGCGCCCAGCGACGCGGGTTGCGAGGTTCATGCTCTCGCGCTGGGCCAGATCCACCAGAATGTGGCGCACCTCCTGGGTCTCTCGCGAGAGATCGATACCGATGATGCGGTCGGCATCGTTTTCCTGGTCGGCCAGCGCCGCAGCTTCAGCGTCCGAGGCTTTTTCGGAAAGAGTGTAGACCGACAGGCCGCGTACAGTCTTATTGGCGATGGAATCCGCGTGCAGCGAGACGAAAATGTCCGCGCCGGCGTCGTGGGCCAGTTCGCGCCGCTCGGTGAGGCCAACCGAGACATCTTTTTCCCGCGTCAGAACCACTTTGTAGCGGCCGGTTTCTTCTAGGCGGCCCTTGAGCTGGCGCGCCGCAGCGAGGGTGATGATCTTCTCATAGATGCCGCTGGCGCCGATGGCGCCGGGATCGACCCCGCCGTGTCCGGGATCGAGCATCACGACTTTCTTGGTGTTGGCGGGATTCTTGACCGGCCTAGTCCGGTCATCGGGTTTGGCCTGGGCCTGCTGCGGCATCGTCTGCTTGCCGATGCGGAACTGGGGGCCCACCTGGGCCAGGAACTTGTCCTTGGTTGTGCGCTCCAGGTCGATGACGAAGCGGTGCGGCGTGCCGCCAGTGGCCGGCAGGACAAAAGCGTTCTTCACATCCGCGGCGTCGGCAAGATCTATGACCACGCGCGTGTCGCCGGCCTGGAACAGGCCCCAGCGGATGGATTTGATCAGGCCGGTCGGCGCCGGCATCGGACTGCCACCGTTACCGACGGTGAAATCCAGTTCCGGCAGGTCGAGGACAATCCGGTAGGGATCGGCCAGCCGGAAAATGCTGAAATCGATGTTCTCGGACAGTTCGAGGACAAAGCGGGTGCGGCCGCCGGTGCTGGACAGCCGGAGAGCGGAGGCCACCCCGACCGCGAAAGCATGGCCCGGCAGGAGCAGCGCGCCCGACGCCGCCGCCAACCCGCCAACCATTCCCCGCCGGCTGAGCCAGGGAATTTTACCCTTTAAGTCCAATAACTTAATCCCTTGGCGCGACCGCGATCACCCCAGTCAAGACGCCGGAACGACCCGCGCAATTCTCGCGTAAAACCTGAAGAATATTGCCCTAACCCATTGAGCAGACACAACATACAATAGGGATTCACGACCGGCAAGATTCTTAAAGGTTGCGAGGCGATCAGGCACCTGCCGGCCTAGGCATTTGCGGTTGTCACCTTGCCCAAGGGGCGTCTATGGTGGATGCGCTTGTGGTCGCTCCTGACACGGTGCAAGCCGCCAGCCGCTTGAGTTTCCGGGATTTTTTCGGGAGACCCTCCGCGGCACAGGCCGGCGGA
>CAYFKU010000134.1:2893-3136 GCA_964343955.1 uncultured Rhizobium sp.
GCGCGCCCTTTCACCCTTGCTTTCATCCTCTGGGGTCAAGGCGCGCGCGGGAACCGCCGCTTCACGGAGTATGACTTGCTATGGTCAAGAGAATGCTGATCGACTCTACGCACCCGGAAGAGACTCGGGTCGTGGTGCTGGACGGAACACGGCTTGAAGAGTTCGATGTAGAGACCTCCACTAAGAAGCAAATCAAGGGCAACATCTACCTGGCCAAGGTGGTCAGGGTTGAGCCCTCGCTTC
>CAYFKU010000135.1:0-3119 GCA_964343955.1 uncultured Rhizobium sp.
AGCCAGATCGGTGCCGGTACCCGGCTGCCGACCGGCGGCACCGTCTTCATGTCGGTGAAGGATTCCGACAAGGATCTGATCGAAGCGCCCGCGCGCGAACTGGTGGCAATGGGGTTCAGCCTGATCGCCACCCGTGGCACCGCAAGGGTGCTGGCCGCCAAGGGCCTGCCGGTCGCCACCATCAACAAGGTGCTGGAGGGACGCCCGCATGTCGTCGATGCGCTGAAGAATGGCGAGATCAACCTGGTCTTCAACACCACCGACGGCACCCAGGCGCTGGCAGACTCCTCGTCCATACGCCGCGCGGCGCTGACCCTGAAGGTGCCCTACTACACCACCATGGCCGGGGCGGCGGCAGCGACCCAGGCGATCCAGGCGCTGCGCTCAGGCTCGCTGGAAGTCGCGCCGCTGCAAAGCTACTGAACGCGCCTTTCAGCCGCCTGGGCTGACGGCGAAGCGGGGTGCCCTTGAAGTCGCCCCCCGCCGGTCCTACTCTTTACGTCGCACCGCTTATCCCCAAAAGAGATTAATCAGCGAAATCAGTGCCTTAACAAATGCAGCTTCGGTTACCGGAGGGAAATCCGGGGACCTGAGCCTTTTTTTGCCGGACGGGACTTACCATGGAAAAGATTCCGATGACCGCCTCGGGCTTTCGCGCCCTGGAAGCGGAACTCAACCGCCTCAAGAACCAGGACCGCCACGAGGTGATCAAGGCGATCGCCGAAGCGCGCGCCCATGGCGACCTGTCGGAGAATGCCGAATATCACGCCGCCAAGGAACAGCAGGGCTGGACGGAAGCACGCGTGGCGGAACTTGAGGACAAGGTGTCGCGCGCGGACGTGATCGATGTCTCCAAGCTCTCCGGTGACACGGTGAAGTTCGGGGCCAAGGTGACGCTGGTGGACGAGGACACGGAGGATGAGTCCGCCTATCAGATCGTCGGCGAGTTCGAAGCCGATGTGAAGAAGGGACGCATCTCCCTCTCCTCGCCCATCGCGCGCGCCCTGATCGGCAAGAGCAAGGGCGACACGGTGGAAGTGGCCGCTCCCGGCGGCGCCCGCTCCTACGAGATCGTCAAGGTCGAGTTCAAATAGCGTCCGCCATGGCCGGCCTGCGAGCCGGCCATGACATTTGCGCTAGATGATGCCGGGAATGAACCGCTTGGTTCTGGCGCGGTAAACGACATATTCCGGATAGGTCGCTTCCAAAACCTGCTCTTCATAATGGCTGCGGATGCAGAGCAGCAGCAGCACCGCCATGGCCACGATCCAGGACCAGGGCGCCTGGAATTGCAGCGCCGTGCCGCAGATCGTGATCATCTCCACGGTGTAGAGCGGATGGCGGGCATAGGCGTAAGGGCCGCTCGTCACCAGCTTGCGGGCTTCCGGCATGATGGAAAAACTCTTGCCCAGCCGCCACAGTACCAGCAGCGAACCCAGGCTCCCCACCCCGATCAGCAGCGCCGCAAGGGTCTGGCCGCCCATGCCGAGCTGGGCCACCGGGAACTGAAGAATGCCCACGCCCAGAAATGTGCCGGTGAAGCCGAACAGGCGCGGCAGCACACCCCTGGACTTGGCGACTGGCCGGTCACGCACCACCAGAAGATAGATCAGCAAAAGATCGAACAGCGTCGCCATGCCCAGGGACACGAACTGCACCCAGTGAAAGGGCTGCGCCGCCCCGCTCGCAATCAGATGCGCGTTGGTGGCCAGGACGGGTCTGAGCTGAAGCACGCCATAGATGAACCAGAGCATCAGCGGCAGCGCGGCGATGGTGTCGTACAGCTTGGTCTCCCGCGCCCGCAGCAGCCGCGGATCGGGCTCGCCCGGAGCCAAAGCCCATATCATCAGGGCCAGCCAGCCCAGGCCGAAATTGGCGATCAGCGCGACCGTCACGCCGGAAAAGGGATTGGCCGGATCCATTGCCACCAGCGAGGGCGCCCATGTCGAGAACAGCACGGACTGGACCGGCGACACGACCATATTGAGCGCCAGGATGGCCCAGAAGCGGCGATGGCCGCGAATAAACGCCACGATGCCGGGCAGGAAATAGACGAACAGCAGCAGCGCCACCACCAGCAGGATGATGCTCCTGGCCTGTCCGGTGACGATCTGTTGCCAGAGTTGCTGCGGCATATTCCCCCCAAAAATTGCCCGGTTTTTTATTGCGGCCGCCGCGCCAGAAGCGCCACCAGCTCGGCGACCTCGGTGAATGTTCCATCCGGCGACAATTCCCGCAAGGCTTGGGTGAGGTCGGAAACGAACGCCTCCTTCGCCTCGCCCAGCCGCTTGGGGGATGTCAGCGAGGTGGAAAGGGCCCTGCCTACAATATCCTCGGCCGTAAGGGCCTGGCGGATGGTGACCGACAAGCCGTCGAGCTGGCTGAAGGCGCTGGCGAAAAGAAACGGCTCATAGCGGCGATGGCCGCCCCCTTTTTCCGCAGCCCGGCGCTCGGCCGATGCAAGCTTGCGTCCATATTTGTCCTGGATCGAACAGAGGATCTTGAACCAGCCATTCTCCGCGACCGGAGGATGGGCGTCATGAAAAAGCGCCACGCCACCTCCGGGCGCGACGATACCGTCCAGCATGGCCAGCGTGGCGGCGCAATCCATCCAGTGAAAGCTGCGCCCCATGGTGACCAGCCGGAAAGGCCCCATGCCGATCTTCAGATCGCAAGAGCCGCCCCGTCGAAAGTCCACGCGCACGCCGGCGGCGGCCGCCCGCTCCGCGGCAGCGTCCAGCATGAGGGGCTCAGGATCCAGGGCCGTGACCGCCATGCCCGCCCCGGCGAAGCCGATCGCCAGCATGCCGGTCCCGGTGCCCAGATCGAGCACAGAATCGCCCGGCACCAGCCCGGCCAGCGCCACCACCCGGTCCAGCAGCCGCCGGGGATAAAACAGCCGGTAGCGGTCATAAAAGGCGACGGCGCTCTGGAACGGGCCTCCACGATCTTGCCGCAATTGGAAACCTTTTGGACTTTGTTTTGTTCATCATAGGCTTATACTGGCCCCGACAAGAAATTTTTTGAACGGATTCCACGGCGAATGGCCAACATTGCGCTGGTAGACGACGACAAGAACATCCTGGCCTCGGTCAGCATGCTGCTGGAGCAGGAGGGCT
>CAYFKU010000136.1:0-481 GCA_964343955.1 uncultured Rhizobium sp.
AGCCCGGCGTGGAAGAGATCCTGATCGGGCGGGCTTACTAGCGCCGCCACCAGCGGACCATCTTCTTGTCAGCGTCCCAGTAGAAGTGGAAGCTGTCACATTCGCCGTCTTCGACGGTGAAATCGCGACAGCCTTTCACCACTTTGCAGCCGGGGAATTTTCCCATCTCCTCATCGCTGCACGAGATCGGGCTGGTGGTGATGCGTTTGGGCTCGGCGCAGAAGCCGTCCTGTGTCCCGGAATCCAGGCCGAACTGCAGGACCTGCGGGTTAACGCCGCCGCCGGGCAGGATGCCGACCCAAACCGATTTCTTGCCGGTTCCGAACAGGACCTTGTCAGGTTTGCCGTCGCAGGTGACATCCGCGCGACTGGCTTTCCCGGCCTGCCAGGTCACGCCCGGCTTGGTCAGCTTGCTCAGGTCCACGTTGATGAACTCAGGCAGGTCTTTGGGCAAGCAAGAGATGTCGAGTTCGGTCATCAC
>CAYFKU010000136.1:491-2918 GCA_964343955.1 uncultured Rhizobium sp.
TGTCCCGCCGCCGGCCGCGCGTCCGAAAAAATAGGCATGCGCGTCACCTGCTACCGCTGCTTCTGGCCCCAGCCGCTCTGCTGGTGCGGCTCGATCACGCCCATGGAGACCCGGACCCGCTTCGTGTTCCTGATGCACCCCAAGGAATACAAGCATGAGAAGGCCGCCACGGGCCGGCTCACCCACCTGTGCCTGCGCCGCAGCGATCGAAAGTATCAGAAGGAAAAGTGCCTGCCGCCCCATGGCACCAAGCATATGCGGAGCTACCTGGCCGGGCGCAAGGTATCCTAAGGTATCTTAAAGGCGGCTGACCGCCTCGAACACCACCAGCAGCGCGGCGGCGACAGTCATGAGCGGGCTGATGATAGTGCGCTTGCGGGGATGGAAAATCCGCTTCTTCGGCAGACGCTCCTCATAGAAGCACCAGCTATCCTGCAGCATCCCGCTCGCCCCGTTTTCCTTGGGGCAGACCCTATGCGCCTGTGCCTTACCGGGACTTTAAGGCCTTGCGAAAAATCCTCTGCATAGGCCGGAAGCATTCCATGTCCGGACGGGGCGCCGGCTACTGCAGCGTGGTCGGCCGGGCGCCGGCGCCCTCGCGCGGCGTATCGCCCGGATAGCGCTGCACAAAGGGGGCGCGGGCCGGCATGGCCGCGATCAGGCCGCGAATATCGGCATCCTGCGGCCCCGCCACGGCGCCGCTGTCCGGGTCGATGACATGCCGGGCCCGCTCCTCGGCCGCATACCAGCGGCGCTTGCCCGCCTGGTCCGGGCAGCCCGTCCCGTCGGTGCCCCAGCGCAGTTCCACGCAGTGGTAAGGATCGAAGGACAGGGCAAAGAGCCGTTGAGCAATGTCGTCGAAGGTCATCGCCAGGGGGCGCTTGTCGCTGGTCAGGATGGTGATGGCGCAGGCCTGGCTTTGGCGGTCGTATGCCGCCAGCAGGTCGCGCTTCAGGTCGGACCCGTCATAGACGATGCGGGGGTCCCGGCCGACCCATTGATCGATCATCCGGGCCATCTGGCCGCGAAAGGCGACGAAAGCGGCCCGCAGCCGCGCGTCGCGGGCAGGGGTGGCATAGGTCTCCCAGTCGCCATCGTCGCTGGAATAGATGTTGTCGGGAATCTGGCCGGGATGCAGCTTGGCCGAAACGCCATTGGCGACCGCCTGGTTCACCGCCTGAAACCGGTCGTTGAGATCGTTGCACAGGGTGCCCATGGTGGCCTGAAGTTCGAACACCGGGTTGAAGTCGGTGCGCCCGCCCGACACAGCGGCCCTGGCAAATTCGTAATAGCCCAGGCTGGCCCCGCGATAGCGCCAGCGCGGCCGGTCCATTCCCGGCTCGGTGCCCAGATACTGGACCAGCGAGAAATCCGGAACCTGGCTGTTGCGGGCCAGCGCATAATGGCCGCCGATCAGCCTGCCGCCTTCGCGGCCGGCATCCTGAAGCTGCTGCGGCCGCCAGTTTTTCAGCCCGCCGCCCAGCGCCGCCGGGCTCATGCCGAATTGCGGGCCATAGACGCTGCGGCTGATGGTGAAATCGGGATGGGCGTCCATGTAATGGATGCGCCCCGCTTCATCGACGCGATAGACGATGGCGATATGGGCATTGGTGTCATAGATCACCGTGCCGGGCCGGATGCTGCCGGGCGCCAGCGCGGGGGAATAGAAGTCCGATGGAATATCGCCGTCCCGCGCGGCATCAGTGCGATAGGCGGCGGAGTTCACGCTGTCCAGCATCCGGCGGATGGCGGCCGGCGCATCGATGCCGCCGCCGCTGTCGATCATGCCCGCGCGGCTGACGATGCGGTTGGACTTGCGCCCGAAGCGCGAGCCGGCAACGCCATCGGCATAGGAAAAGGGCAGCCCGTTCTTCCAGGCATAATAGGCCCGCAACAGATAAGGCAGCTTGGCGCAATCGACATCGATGTCCAGGAAATGCCCGTCGCTGCCGCGCCATGGATTGGCGGGATCGCACAGGCAGCTTTGCGACGAGGAACAGCCGCTATCTCCCAGCGCGGTGACGAAGCGGCCGAAGCCTGCCTCGTCGGATGCGTCCCAATGGCTCTTGGTGATGCGCCAGGGCAGATTGGTGCGCGCGGCCTGGGCGCTCGCGCAGCCGGCGATCAGGAGCATAAGGGCGAGCAGGAACCGCATGCCCCGTTTTAGCAGGCAAAAAGGCCGCCCTGGTGTGCCGGACCGCCTGCCGGTTAACGGCAGGGCCGGGGATTGATCAGGGGTTCCAGCCGGCGGCCATCCAGCGTGACATAGGGCACATCGCCGGTTTGGCGGGGGCCCGGGGGGTGACTCCGGCTCCCCGCATGCAGCGGCACCGCGATGGCGTCGGGCATGGGCACCTTGGACGCCGCCAGGTCGGCGGGCGCCACGGCGCGGCCGTTCACATCGCCGCCTTCCGCATAGTCCGGGGA
>CAYFKU010000136.1:2928-3081 GCA_964343955.1 uncultured Rhizobium sp.
GTCCGGGGATGCGGCGCAAGGGCTGGTCGGCCCGCCGTCCAGCAAGGGATTGGGCTTGGCGGGCTTGGCCATGGTGGCGGCCTGAACCGGCGCCGCCGCCAGCAGAACCAGCGACAGCCGCAGTCCCAATCTTGTGAAATAAAATTGCGCTTG
>CAYFKU010000137.1:0-1006 GCA_964343955.1 uncultured Rhizobium sp.
CGGCCGCGCCGGCCGGGGCGAGGGCGATGCTCAGGAGGGCGAGAAGCCAGGGCGCGCGCATGGCCCGATCTTGCCGCGCCCATGCTTACCTGCCGGTTGCCGCTGCTGTTGACCTGGGCGGCTACCTTGGCGGTGCTCTGTCCCGATCTGGAACAGGGGCCGAAAAAAGGGCGCGGGAAGGATTGCCTCCCGCGCCCTGTAACTGCCCTTCGTCGAATGTCAGGAACAACCCGATGTCGAGCCGCAGGTGTTGCACTTCATGCAGGTGCCGTTGCGCACCAGGGTGAAGTTGCCGCAAGCGCCGCAACTGTCGCCTTCAAACCCCTTGAGCCGCGCTTCCGCCGCCCGGGCTGCGCGCAGGCCGCCCGCCAGCGTGCCCGGCGCCGGCGTTGCCGGCATCCGCATCGCCGCCTCCAGGTTGGCGATCTGCATGCTCACCGTGTTCAGCGTCGCTTCCACACCGGCCCTGATCTCGGTCAGGTCCAGGGTCGCGGTATCATTGTCGGCTTCGAAGCCGCCGAACTGCACATCCTCCTCATCGGCCATCATCTTGGGGGCGGCGCCGCCCTTGACCAGGGCCATCTGCCGGCCGCGCAGGTAGCCGGTGGAGGCCACCTTGGCGATCACCCGTTCCGCCGGCGCATCGCCGCGGCCCAGATCTTCGTCCGCGGTGGGCGCGACATGGGCCAGGTCGTTGCGGCCCAGGTAAGAGATCGCCAGTTCGCGGAAGATATAGTCCAGCACGCTGGTGGCGTTCTTGATGGAGTCATTGCCGATCACCAGGCCCGCCGGTTCGAAGCGGGTGAAGGTGAAGGCTTCCACGAATTCCTCCAGCGGCACGCCATATTGCAGGCCGACCGAGATGGCGATGGCGAAATTGTTCATCAGGCTGCGGAAGGCGGCGCCTTCCTTGTGCATGTCGATGAAGATCTCGCCCAGCTTGCCGTCGTCATACTCGCCGGTGCGCAGGTACACCTTGTGGCCGCCGACCACGGCCTTCTGGGTG
>CAYFKU010000137.1:1067-3052 GCA_964343955.1 uncultured Rhizobium sp.
ACGCGCTCGACAATCCGCTCGGTGACCACGGTCTGGGCCGCCACCGGCTTGGCGGCTTCCGGCAGGCTGTCATCTTCCTCTTCATCGGCGAAAGCGAAGACCTGGCTGGCCAGCGGCTGCGACAGCTTCGATCCGTCGCGATAGAGCGCATTGGCCTTCAGGCCCAGCCGCCAGCTCAGCATATAGGCCTCGCCGCAGTCCGCGACCTTGGCCGCATTGGCCATGTTGATGGTCTTGGAAATGGCGCCCGAGATGAAGGGCTGCACCGCCGCCATCATGCGGATATGGGCTTCCACGCTCAGCGAACGCTTGCCGATGCGGCCGCAGGGGTTGGCGCAGTCGAAGACCGGCAGATGCTGTTCCTTCAGATAGGGCGCGCCTTCCAGGGTCATGGCGCCGCAGACATGGGCGTTGGCGGCATCGATATCGGCCTTGGTGAAGCCCAGCGCCTTGAGCATGTCGAAGTCGGGCGCATCCATCGCGGCGGCGTCCAGCTTCAGCACCTGGCTGCAGAAATTCGTGCCAAGCGTGTATTTGTTGAAGACAAAGCGGATGTCGAAGGCGGATTCCAGCGCCGCTTCGATGGCGCCGATCTGCTCCTCGCCGAAGCCCTTGCCGCGCAGGGCGTCATAGTTCACCCGGCCCTGATAGTCCTCCAGCGTGCCGTGACCCACGGCATAGGCGACGATGGCGTCGATTTCCTGCTGGCGATAGCCCAGGTTTGTCAGGGCTTCAGGCACGCAGCGATTGATGATCTTGAAATAGCCGCCGCCCGCCAGGGTCTTGAACTTGACCAGGGCGAAGTCGGGCTCCACGCCAGTTGTGTCGCAATCCATCACCAGGCCGATGGTGCCGGTTGGCGCGATCACGGTGGCCTGGGCGTTGCGGAAGCCATGCTCCTTGCCCAGCTTCAGGGCTTTGTCCCAGGCGCGCTTGGCGGCATCGGCCAGGGCATGGTCTTCCACCGCCTTGAGGTCCAGCGCCACGGGCGTCACGGACAGTTTCTCATAGCCCGCGTTTTCGCCATGGGCGGCGCGGCGATGGTTGCGGATCACCCGCAGCATCGCTTCCTTGTTGGCGGCATATTCCGGGAAGGGTCCCAGCTCGCCCGCCATCTCGGCGCTGGTGGCATAGGCGACGCCGGTCATCAGTGCGGCTATGGCGCCCGCCATGGCGCGGCCTTCGCGGGAATCGTATGACACGCCAGCCGACATCAACAGGCCGCCGATATTGGCATAGCCCAGGCCCAGGGTGCGGTAGTCATAGGAAAGCTTGCCAATCTCGCGGCTGGGGAATTGCGCCATCAGCACCGAAATTTCCAGCACGATGGTCCAGAGCCGCACCGCATGTTCGAAGGCTTCGACATCGAACACCTTGACACCGTCGCCCTTGCGGAACTGCATCAGGTTCAGCGAGGCCAGGTTGCAGGCGGTATCGTCCAGGAACATGTATTCGCTGCACGGATTGGACGCGCGGATATCGCCGCCCGCCGGGCAGGTGTGCCAGTCATTGATGGTGGTGTGGAACTGGATGCCGGGATCGGCGCAGGCCCAGGCTGCGTAAGAAACCTTGTCCCACAGCTCGCGCGCCTTGACGGTCCTGGCGATCTTGCCGTTGCCCCGCCAGGTCAGGTGCCAGTCGCCGTCTTCCTGCACCGCCTTGAGGAATTCGTCGGTGACCCGCACGCTGTTGTTGGAATTCTGTCCCGCGACCGAGGTATAGGCCTCGCTGTCCCAGTCGGTGTCATAGGTGCGGAAATCGATGTCCTTGAAGCCCTGGCGCGCGAAGCTGATGACCCGCTCGATCAGATTGTCGGGGATCATGCTCTTGCGCGCGGCCTTGATCTCGCGGCGCAGGGCCGGGTTCTTCTGGGGATCGTAGCAATCCCCGCCCGAGCCTTCGCAATTGACGCAGGCCTTCAGCACCGCCTTCAGATGCTTCTCGGCGAGCTTGGAGCCGGTGACCAGCGCGGCGACCTTCTGCTC
>CAYFKU010000138.1:0-434 GCA_964343955.1 uncultured Rhizobium sp.
GCCGCTGCCGGAAAATGAAGCGGAGTGGGAAACCCTGAACGTGGTGTTCGCCACAAAGTCGGGCGATGTGCGACGAAACCAGCTATCGGACTTTGCCCAGGTCAACAAGAACGGCAAGATCGCCATGAAGCTGGAGGTCGGCGACGGCATCATCGGCGTGGCGACCTGCACCGATGCCGACGATTTCCTGCTCACCACCCGCGGCGGCAAGGCGATCCGCTTCCCGGTCTCGGATGTCCGTGTCTTCAAGGGACGCGATTCCACCGGCGTGCGCGGCATCAAGCTGGCCCGATTTGGGGAAGAGGGGGGCGACGAAGTGGTCAGCCTGTCGCTGCTCTATCATTCCGATGCCAGCAGCGCCGAGGCGCGGGCCTATCTCAAACAGGCCTCGGCGGCGCGCCGGGCCGAAAGCGGCGAGGCGGAAGCTCCTGTCG
>CAYFKU010000138.1:444-3034 GCA_964343955.1 uncultured Rhizobium sp.
CTGGCGAACTCGATGAGGAAAGCGAGGAGGGCTTAGAGGAAGCCACCCTGACGCCGGAGCGCTATGCGGCGCTGGGCGCGCGCGAGCAGTTCGTGCTGACCATGTCCCAAACCGGGTTCGGCAAGCGCACCTCGTCCTATGAATATCGCGTCACCGGCCGCGGCGGTTCGGGCATTGTGGCCATCGGCATGGGCAAGAAGAACAGCGCCGTCATCGCCTCCTTCCCCGTGGAAGAATCTGACGATCTGATGCTGATCTCCGACGCAGGCCAGACCATCCGTGTCGCCATTTCCGGCGTTTCCATCCAGGGCCGCGCCGCGCAGGGCGTCACGGTCTTCCGGGTGGATGAGGGCGAAAAGGTCGTGTCCGTGGAACGCATCGCCGATGCCGGCGGCGGCGAATGAGCGGCCAGCAATTGACGGGCCTGTATCCCGGAACCTTCGATCCCGTAACCCTTGGGCATCTGGACATCATCAAGCGCGCGGTGAAGCTGGTGGACCATCTGGTCATCGGTGTCGCCATCAATGCTTCCAAGAGCCCGATGTTCAGCCTGGAAGAACGCGTCCGGATGGTTCAGGCCGAGGCCGAGAAGGTCGCGGCCGGCCATGCCCGGATCACGGTGACCCCGTTTAGCAGCCTTCTGGTCAAGTTCGCGGCCGAGGTCGGCGCCTCGGTCATCATCCGCGGCCTGCGCGCCGTGTCGGATTTCGAATATGAATTTCAGATGGTGGCGATGAACCAGCGCCTTTCCAGCGAGATCGAGACCGTCTTCCTGATGGCCGATCCCCGTCACCAGGCGATCTCGTCCCGCCTGGTCAAGGAAATCGCACTGCTGTGCGGGGATATCAGCCCTTTCACCACCCCTGCTGTCGCAGCGGCGCTCGTTAAAAAAGCCAAGGAAAAGCAATCATGACCGACTTTCTCGTCCTGGAACTCAAGGACGGTCCCGTGAAGATCCGCTTGCGCTCCGATCTGGCGCCCAATCATGTGGAGCGCATCAAGACTTTGACCAACCGGGGTTTCTATGACGGCGTGGTGTTCCATCGCGTCATTCCCGGTTTCATGGCCCAGAGCGGCGATCCCACCGGCACGGGCATGGGCGGTTCGGACCTGCCCGACCTCAAGGCGGAATTTTCCAACGAGAAGCACAAGAAGGGAACGGTATCGGCGGCGCGTTCGGCCAATCCCAACAGCGCCAACAGCCAGTTTTATATCTGCTTTGATGACGCCCCCTGGCTAGACAAGCAGTATTCGGTGTGGGGACAGGTGGTCGAAGGCATGGACAATGTCGATAAGATCAAGAAGGGCGGCGAACACAATAACGGCGCCATCAGCGGCGAGCCCGACAAGATCCTGAAGGCCAGCATCGTCAGCGACTGACGCCTGAGAATGGCGCGCAATAAACGTGCAACAATTGTGAGTGGCGCGGGTGTAAGCCCGCGCCCTACAAACATGCTTAACCGAAAGAGATATCGTGGCTGATCCTATCGCCTTCATCGATCTGCAAGCCCAGCGCCGCCGTCTTGGGCAGCGCCTGGAAGCTGCCATCAAGGGGGCAGTCGAAGGCGGGCAATGGATTCTGGGTCCGCAGGTGGCGCAGTTGGAAAAGGACCTCGCGGCTTGGGCCGGCGTGAAACATGCGATCGCCTGCGCAAACGGCACTGATGCGCTGCTACTTATTTTGCGCGCCTGGGATGTGGGGCCGGGCGATGCGGTATTTGTGCCCGCCTTCACTTTTGCCGCGACCGCCGAAGTCGTGGCGCTGGCCGGAGCCACGCCGGTCTTCGTGGATGTGCTGGCCGATACGTTCAACATGGACGCAGCGAGCCTAGAAGCGGCTATCGCCCTGGTGAAAACCGACGGAAAATTACGGCCCAAAGTGGTGATGCCGGTCGATTTATTTGGCCAACCCGCCGATTATCGGTCCTTAGAGCCTATCGCGCGCCGAGAAGGTTTGAAGCTTCTATGCGATGCCGCTCAGGGCTTTGGCGCGCTACTGGACGGCAAGCGGGCAGGGGCCATTGGCGATGCCGCCGCCACCAGCTTTTTTCCGGCAAAGCCGCTGGGCTGCTATGGCGATGGCGGCGCCTGTTTCACTCATGATGATGGCTTGCGGGAGAAGTTGCTGTCTTTGCGCATGCACGGACAAGGCAGCGACCGCTATGAGCATGTCCGCATCGGCTATAATTCCCGGCTGGATACCATCCAGGCGGCGATATTGATCGAGAAGCTTAAGATCTTCGACGAGGAGATCCTAGCCCGCAACGAAGTAGCTCAGCGCTATAACAAGGCCTTTGCCGGATCTAATCAGATCAAGATCCCAGTGGTGATCGAGGGGGCCGTCTCGACCTGGGCCCAATATACTATCCAGGTGGCTGATAGGGCTGGGTTTCAGGCCGCTCTGAAGGAGGCGGGGGTACCAACGGCGGTCTATTACCCCATCCCGCTGTCCCGGCAGGTGGCTTATGCGGCTTTTCCCAGCGCCCCTACGCCCGTTTCTGAGGCTCTGAGCGGGAATGTGATCAGCTTGCCTATGCATCCCTATCTGGATGAAGCTACCCAAGACCGCATCATTGCCGCCGTGCTGGAA
>CAYFKU010000139.1:0-2978 GCA_964343955.1 uncultured Rhizobium sp.
AGACCGCCGAAGCCAATCGCATCCTGCATGGCACCCCCAAGCAGGCGCGGAACCTAGCCGAGGCGCGCAAGGACAAGGCGGATCAGGCCTTGTCCGGCCACAAGCTGGAACAGCCGGACAGTGATTAATTCGATAGGCATTCCCGCTTCCGCGTTCTAAAATCGTTCTCATGCCTCCAGACTCGTTCGGTGTGCCATGACCGGCTATGGCGACCGCTATTCCGATCCTTTGGTTTCCGCTTTCAGCGAGGAACCCCAGCCCGCGCCGGTTCCACGCGATCCGCCCTATCTGGGCGGCCTTAACCCCGAACAGCGCGAAGCGGTCGAGGCCGTGGATGGCCCCGTGCTGGTGCTGGCGGGTGCCGGCACCGGCAAGACACGGGTTCTGACCACGCGCCTGGCCCATATCCTGGCCACCCGCCGTGCCTGGCCGGGCCAGATTTTGTGCGTCACCTTCACCAACAAGGCGGCGCGCGAGATGAAGGAGCGCATCGGCGCACTCATCGGGGGTGTCGTCGAAGGCATGCAGTGGCTGGGCACCTTCCACTCGATCGCCGCCAAGATGCTGCGCCGGCATGCCGAGCTGGTGGGGCTGAAATCCAACTTCACCATTCTGGATACCGACGACCAGCTTCGCCTGCTGAAGCAGTTGATCGAGGCGGAGAATATCGACGACAAGCGCTGGCCCGCGCGCACCCTGGCCGCGATGATCGATGCCTGGAAGAATCGCGGTCTGAACCCCGCCGATGTCAGCGAAGGCGAAGCCCAGGGCTATGCCTTCGGCAAGGGCAAGCTGCTCTATCACCAGTATCAGGAGCGGCTGAAATCGCTGAACGCCGCTGATTTCGGCGACCTGCTGCTTTCGACCCTGAACATCCTGAAGGCCCATCCCGACATCCTGGCCGACTATCGCGACCGCTTCCGCTACATGCTGGTCGATGAGTATCAGGACACCAATGTCGTCCAGTATCTGTGGCTGAAGATCCTGGCGCGCAGCGATGGCGGGCGCGCCAATGTGTGCGTCGTCGGCGATGACGACCAAAGCATCTATGGCTGGCGTGGCGCGGAAGTCGAAAATATCCTGCGCTTCGAACGCGACTTTCCCGGCGCCAAGGTCATCCGGCTGGAGCGCAATTACCGCTCCACCCCGGCCATTCTGGGCGCGGCATCGGGCCTGATCGAGGCCAACAAGGGCCGCCTGGGCAAGACCCTGTGGACCGAGGGCGAAACGGGCGAGAAAATCCGCGTCGCGGGCGTGTGGGATGCCGAGGAAGAAGCCCGCAATGTCGCCAGTGATGCCGAAGACCTGCACCGCCGCGGCCATCGCTGGGCCGAGATGGCTGTACTTGTGCGCGCATCCTTCCAGATGCGCGAATTCGAAGATCGCTTCATTTCGTTGGGCCTGCCCTATCGGGTGATCGGCGGCCCGCGCTTCTATGAGCGGCAGGAAATTCGCGATGCCATGGCCTATTTGCGCCTGATCGCGCAGGGCGATGACGACCTGGCCTTCGAACGCATCGTTAACAAGCCCAAGCGCGGCATCGGCGATGCCAGCGTCGCCACTTTGCATGCCTATGCCCGCGCCCGGCATCTGCCGCTGCTGACGGCCAGCCGCGACATCGCCGAAAGCGATGAACTGCCGCCCAAGGCCCGCAAGGCCCTGGGTGAACTGGGGGCGAACTTCGCGCGCTGGACCGAAACCTCCAAGGTTCTGCCCCATACGGAACTGGCGGAAATGGTGCTGGAGGAATCCGGCTATACCGACATGCTGAAGGCCGACAAATCGGCGGAAGCGCCGGGCCGCCTGGACAATCTGAAGGAATTTGTCCGCTCCATGGAGGGTTTCGAGACCCTGCACGGCTTTCTGGAGCATGTCAGCCTGGTGATGGAAATCGCCCAGGATGAATCGGGCGACCGCATCAATCTGATGACCCTGCATGCCGCCAAGGGGCTGGAGTTCGACACCGTCTTCCTGCCAGGCTGGGAGGAAGGCCTGTTCCCCAGCCAGCGCACCATGGATGAAAGCGGCATGGCGGGATTGGAAGAGGAACGGCGGCTTGCCTATGTCGGCCTGACGCGGGCCAAGAAGCGCGCCCGCATTTCCTTTGCCGCAAATCGCAGGGTGCATGGAAGCTGGCAGGCGGCGCTGCCGTCGCGCTTCATCAAGGAAATTCCGGAAAACCATGTCGATGCGGTGGTCGATGAAGGCTTTTACGGCGGCTATGCCGGTTTCCGCGACAATGGCCAGGCAGCGGATTTCGGTTCGACCTACGATTCACCCGGCTGGAAGCGCGCCCAGGTGAACAAGGCCGCGGCGGGTGCCATCCGCACCCGACCACCGCTGATCGAAGCCCAGGCCTGGAGCATGCAGACATCCGATCCCAGCGCGTCGGCCTATGCGCGGGGCGATCGCGTCTTTCACCAGAAATTCGGCTATGGCCGGGTGCGTTATGTCGAAGGCAACAAACTGACGGTGGAATTCGACAAGGCCGGGGAGAAGCGGGTGATCGATCAGTTTGTGAGCCGGGCATAGCCACATCCCGGCTTGTCATGGTCCGCGAATGCGAGCCATGACATATGGATTACTGCCCCGGCTGCTGCGGCATGTGCAGCGCGATGCTGATGAATTCGCCCTGCGGATCGGTGTACCAGTGCGGCGTGCCCGCCGGCACGAGGATGTAGTCGCCCTTGGCGACCTTGCGCGGCGTGCCGCCCTCGACCGCCGTACCGGCCAGGTTGGCGCCATTGTCCTTGGGGTTCACCAGCTTGCCGCCCATGATCAGGGTGCAGCCGCCGCCCGCGACATAGATCAGCTCGGCCTGTTGCTTGTGCACGCTGGGCGGCGTGGTGGCGGTGCGATATTCGAGCTGCCAGGTATAGATGCCGGTATTGGCCAGGATCTCGACCGTGTTGCCGCCCTTGTGCCGGGCGCGCGCCCGGGCGATGGCGGCATCCACCTCGGCGGCGGAAGCGAACAGC
>CAYFKU010000140.1:0-873 GCA_964343955.1 uncultured Rhizobium sp.
GTCACGTCCATGGTGATGCCGGTGACGCCCGGGGTCGCGGTCTCGCAGACATCGCCGATATTGGCGAAGTAGTAGTCGTTGCGGTATTCGAGCACGCCCTGGATGTAGTTGCTCTTGCCGTTGGCGACCGTGCGCGCGGGCATAATCTCCGTGGCGACGATCTTGCAGCTGTTGAGGTCGAAGGCCTTGGCGGTCTGCGGCGCGGGGCAGGGGGTGCGCGCGCCCACGCTTTCCCTGCACCAACGCTCGGCCAAGAACACGCTCATGGCCATGCCCGCGACCGGGCGCGCCAGGAAATACAGGCTGAAATTGCGCCGCGCCCGCAGCTGGCCGAGGCGCGGCAGCGTCACTTCGTCCAGCACCACGCCGGGGCACTGGCCTTCCACGGTGCGCAGTTCGTCGGGCCGGGCGGTTGTGGTCATCACATCCGGCTCCAGGAAGCGGATGCCATCCCCGGCCGCGAAGGTTTCCGCGATGGCGCGGCAGGCGCCGGGGTCGCTGCTGCCATTGTCGGCAAGGTCGCGCGACGGCAGGTCTAGCCACGCGTGCACCTGAGCCAGTTTCTCCACCGCCGAGAAATTGCGCAGTGCGGGTTCTGGTGGCTGCTGCACCCGCGCACCGTCGGCGGCCTGCGCCGGCGTTACGGCCAGACCATTAAGCGCCGGCATTGCGGCGAAAACGAGAGCGAGGACATAAGACGTGCGCATGCTGGTGACCTATCGCGGAATGGACTTAGCGGGGTATGGGCTTATCCAGGCTATCCCAGCCATAGGCCCGCGCAACCCGGTCGATGATCTCCTTATAGAGCGGCTCGCCGTTGTCGCCGTTGGTCATGATGGTAACGCCATAGCCTTTGGCCCGGTGCGCCAGAAC
>CAYFKU010000140.1:883-2972 GCA_964343955.1 uncultured Rhizobium sp.
GGCCTGTTCGGGGAACACATGCCAGGGGACGTCCATGGTCCGGCCGCGTTGGTCGTGGGCATGGGCGGCCTCGAACTCCTTGTCCGCCGGGATCGGCTGCGCATAGGTGCTGTTGGTCATGCGCAAGGGGCTGAGCACCGTGTCCTGCATGATCTGGGTGAACGGCTTGCCGAGGATATCCGTCAGCATCAGTTGCTCGATGCTGATCCCGCCGCCGGAATATTTGTAGCCACTGAGCGGCGCGCGTTCCATGCGCACCGGGCCTAATGCCGAGGGCTGTACGCCGTCGAGTACCTGCAGGATGGTCGGGCGCGCGGCGCCAGGCGCGTAACCTGGGAAGCCGAAGCCGTCGCCAAGGCCCGAGGTATGGCTCATCAGCATGCGCGGCGTAACAGCGCCGGGGAACTTTTCCATCGGTAGCTTCCAGGACTTGAGGATGGTGTTGATGTCCTGGTCGAGGCCGAACTTGCCGTCCTGCACCGCCTTAAGGGTGGCCATGGCGGTGACTGGCTTGCTGATGGATGCGGCCTGGAACATGGTATCGGTGCGCACATGGGCGCCGGTCTTCATGTCGGTGACGCCCCAGGCCTTGGCCCAGGCAATGCGGAAATCCTGGATCACCGCCACGCTCACGCCCGGCACTCGGAAATGCCCGAGCAGCTGATCCATGGTGTCGCCGTCATAGCCGCCGCGGTTCGGCGTCTGTGCGCTTTCGATCTGCGTCAGCAGGGGATCGGACATCTGCGCCGCTGCGCTGAACGGCAGGACCAGGAGGGCGGCGATCCAAATTTTTTTCATGAGCATCACCACGAAAACCAGGGATTGGGCGGCATGTCCTTACCGAATGGGCCGGTCTTGAACACTTCCACCATCAGGTCGAAGGCCTCATGCCCCTGGCTTCGCCCGCCCGGCCGCGCGGTGAGGGAGTCGTTTGCGACCGCTGCGAATACATTCTCGCCGGCCAACCAGCGCGCCTCCGCGTCCGGCGCCATTGCGACTTCCAGGCCGTGGGCCATCTCGAATCCCACGATTTCTAAACCGGTAACGGCCATCGCTGCCTTCATGGCCGCCAGGATGAACACGCGCAGCAGCTGGTTGCGGTCCGGGTGCGGTACCTCGACCGGAACGCCGTTGAACCAGTCGATGCAGGCCGGCAGCGAGGTGGAGGCATAGGTGCGGCAGGTGAGGGGCCGCGACTCATAAACCGAGCACGATCCTTCGGCGAGGAAGGCGCAGGGAATGCGGATCGGCACCCACTGCTCCTTGGGCATTGTGCGCGTCTGCACTTCCACGGCGCGGAACCGCGCCTTGAGAGGATCGGCTGCGTCATTCCAGCGCTCGCGGATGCCGCGCGCGAGCATGAACAGCTCGATGGCGGTGGCGGTGACCCGGGTGTGGCAGCAATAGCCGCAGCCCTTCTTGCAATGGACCGGCCCTTTCTCGCCCTTGTAGCCATACTTGCGGGCGGTGTTCTCATAGACCTTGATGGCATGGGCGCCCGCGAAACTGGCGCGGCGCATGTTGGAGCGCTTCTCCAGTATCTCGGTCAGATCGGTCACCAGGCCGAAAATGGTCATGGTCCGGTCCGGGTTATAGCCCGTCCGGCTGTATTCCTTGGCCACTTCCTTCAGTACCGCCCGGCGTTGGTCGCGCGGCATGTGTCCCCCATCCCAGAGGGGGCGGTTATAGCACGGAAAACAGCGGCTTAGGCTACTTTGCCGTCAAAAGTACGCCGCGGCCGGGAGAGCCCAGCGGCGGCAAAGGCCGTTGATCAGGATGGTCCAGCGACGCCAGACCGGGCGGACACCGTCAATCCCGCCGCTTTGCTGGTCGGTCACGATGTAGGCCTTATCGATGCGCATGGTGATTCTACCGCTTTGCCGATCGGTGCGCGGGACCTGAGTGCCAATCTTCCTCCAGGCGGAACCGTGCTCGGGCGATGATGGAAGGTTGTTTTCACCCTGCCGCGAGGGGTGCGATAGTGGGGACTCCACAGGGAGGGCTCAAACCATGAAGAAATTGTCCTGGCTTATGTCGGCGGTGATTCCGCTCGGCCTGTTCTGCGCGCCGGCGCAAGCCGCGGAAAAAC
>CAYFKU010000141.1:0-2182 GCA_964343955.1 uncultured Rhizobium sp.
CCGCGGCCGGCCGCGGGTATGACGGCGCAGATGCTCATGCGCGAATGATTACAGAAGCCCCAGGAGATTGGCGAGGCCTCGCCGCACCCGCCAGTCGGGATCGGTGAAGCCGGAAAAAGTGCGATAGAGAACCGGCAGCTCCGCCAGCTCGACGCCCTGGGCGATCAACTGCCGCACGATGGCGAGCGGCGCGCGGCCCTGGAGGGCGGGCAAACCCGCGATGGCGCTGCGGCGAAAGACGCGCAGGCCTGTGAGCGGGTCGGAAAAAATTACCCCGGTACGCAGGTAGAAAGCCGTGCTGAGAAAAAAGGCGGCGGCCTTTCCCAGCCAATAGAGCAGCCTGTTTTCGCCATAGGCGGCGCGGACCGAGGTGATGAACTGGCGCCGGCTCTGGGTGCGCGAGCCGAACACACCGCCCAGGGACGGCTGCTGTTGCAAAAGATGCAGAATGGCGCGGACATCGGCGAAACGATAGGCGCCGTCGCCGGTCATCAGCACCAGATAGTCCGATGTGCCCCTGGCGAGCCAGTCGCGCAGGGCATCCAGTTCGGGGAACAGGCCTTCCAGCCGCACCGTGCCGACGGACGAATCGGCCCCTGTATCATTGGGCGTGACGCGGTTGAGGCAGAGGTGGGCGGCAAAGCCGCTCCAGTCCGTCTCAAGATATTCCTCGACCAGTTCATCGCTGGCGACGGACCGGCCCAGAATGTCCGCAAAAATCTCCACCGACGGCGCGGTTTTCCCTCCGCGCAGTTTCAGCAGATGCTCGACGACGGCGGTGCCGTTATGCACCGTGGGCCGCGCCGGATTGGCGAACGCGCCCGGCACAATCTGTGAGCCTTCCAGTTTGCCTGGTGCCAGGCGCCCGCCCGAATCCACCAGAACATGCGTGACATTGGCGCCATGGCGGCGGGCATGCGCCAGAATTTCCCCGGCGCTGAGGCCCTGTATGTCGTAATCGCTATCCAGGTTCATCACCAGCGCCTTGACCGGCGCCGCGCTTGCGGCCAGGGCCTGGCGCGCAATGCGATAGGAAGGCAGAAGCGAGGAATGCTGGGTGCCGGGGCCGTAAAGGACGATGTCGGCCTCGGCCAGGGCTTGCGCGGCGGCGCGTGAGAGCGCCGGCACGGTATCGCGCGCGGTCAGCCAATCGTGCTTTGCATCGGCATCCAGCCCATTGAGCGCGGCGATATCCACTGCGGCGAGCGGTTGCTCCAGCAGGTAAAGCGCGCGGATCGGATCGGCCGATTGCGGTCCGACAATGGCGGCCTCGTTGGGCAACAGGGTGCCGTCCTGCTTCAGGCCGACCAGGACGCGGTTCTGCTGCTCGGCGATATTGAGCAGGCGGGCCCGGCTGCCCACCAGTTCGGCAACATCGGCCGCCGCCGCATTGAAGTCGTTGCCATGTTGCAGATAGGCGCCGGCAAAGACCAGATTGCCCAGGGAACAGTCGCGATAGTCGAACGGAGCGCCGGCGGCATGCGCCAGGAAGCGGTACAGCAGCGCGCGGGCGCGGGCGCTGGTGGCGGGCGCCAGTTGCGCAAACCAGCCCTTGAGCGGTTCTTCCAGCGTGGCGGGGTCGCCGTCCTGTGTGAACCGGGCCAGGCCCTCGACCTGGCTGCCGCCGGTGAGGCGGTATTCCATCAGGCTTTTGAGCGCATATTGCGCCTGGGAATAGTTGCCGAAGAGATAGGACAGGTTCTTGCGGAAATCCGACGGCCCCAGCATCCCCGGGATGAAATTGCGCAACAGCCCGGTCGAAAGGCCATCGTCATAGCCGTTGACCAGAAGGGTGAGTTCGATATCGGTCTGGCGCAGCAGGGCGCGGATGATGGTGGCGCTGCCGCGGCCGCCGCAGAAAAGCGCGACCTTCATGGCCGGGTTCTCATGGTTGCGCCCGCATCAGGATGCCCAGCTTCAGCAGAATCTGGCGCAAGGCAATATAGGCCACGAAGAGAAGGCGATGCAGGGCGCCGCGCGCCAACTTCATGCTGCTGACCCCTGTGAGCCGCGGGCGGTGCTCGATGGTCACTTCCACCGGCAGGATGCCGCGTTCCAGAAGCCGCGACGTCACCTCGGTGGAATAGTTCATGCCTTTGGCTTCCAGTCCCAGGCCGCGCACTGTGGGGCCCCAGACCAGCTTGAAGGCGGAATTCAAATCGGCCAGCCGCGTGCCATGCAC
>CAYFKU010000141.1:2192-2890 GCA_964343955.1 uncultured Rhizobium sp.
AAGCCGGGCGTGCGCAATGCCGCCAGCATGCCGGGGAGGGCCTCGTTCGGGAACTGGCCGTCACTGTCCATCAGCAGCACCCAGTCGCCGCGCGTCGCGGCTATGGCGGCGGTAAGAGCCGCCGCCGCTCCCTGATTGCGGACAAAATGCACCGGCGCCAATTGCGGATAGGTCAATGTGAGGCGGTCCAGTATGTCCCCGGTCCTATCCTTGCTGCCGTCGTTGCAGATCACAATCTCGAATTCCGCCACATCGGGCGAGGCATTCAGGAAGCCATGCCATTCGGCAATCACCGCCTCGATGCCTTCCGCCTCGTTATAGGCGGGCGCCGCCACGGAAAGGCGCAGGGGCGCGGTCAGGGTGGCGGACGGATCGCTCATCTGGCCTCCAGCATGGCGAGATAGGCGGCTTCCAGATTGCGGGTGAAGCGGGCAGTGTCGAACAGCGGCATGGTGCTTTTGTCGGCCAGCCGGGCGCGGACCGCCTTCAGCGCATCGGGATCGCGCGCCAGTTTCAGCGCCAGGGCTTCATATTCGCGGAGGTCGGACGCGATCAGGTCTGGAAGATTTGCCGCCCGCAGGATGCTGACGGCGACGCGGGCTGGGAAGGATTGACCGGGCAGCGTGACCAGCGGCAGTCCGACCCACAGCGCATCGCTGGCCGTGGTGTGGGCGTTATAGGGCAGGGTATCCAGGAAC
>CAYFKU010000142.1:0-2524 GCA_964343955.1 uncultured Rhizobium sp.
GTCGGAAGAGGACAAGCTGGTCGTGGCCCGCGCCCGCAAGATCCAGCGCTTCCTGTCCCAGCCCTTCCACGTCGCCGAGCAGTTCACCAACTCGCCCGGCAAGTTCGTGGAACTGGCCGACACGATCCGCAGCTTCAAGGCGATCGTGGACGGCGAGTGCGACCAGTATCCGGAGCAGGCCTTCTACATGGTTGGCGCGATCGAGGAAGTCGCGGCCAAGGCTGCGAAGATGGCGGCCGAAACCAGCAAGGCGGCTTAATTTCATATCTCATGGCCCGCGCAAGCAGGCCATGACCATTGGGTATCAGGATGGCCACGAAAATCGCATTCGACCTCGTCTCGCCGGAGCGGCTTCTGCTGTCGGCCCAGGCCGACATGGTCACCGTGCCGGGCACCGAAGGCTATATGGGCGTGATGGCGGGCCACTCGCCCCTCGTCTCGACCCTGCGCGCCGGCATGATCGATGTGAATGTCGACGGCAAGGATGACCGTTATTTCATCCGCGGCGGCTTTGCCGAAATCAGCCCCGCCAAGATCACGGTGCTGGCCGAAGAAGCCATTCCGATGACGGAACTGGACCTGGCGGTGCTGGACCAGCGCATTGCCGATGCCCAGGAAGACGAGATCGCCGCCAAGACCGACGCCGACCGTCAGCGCGCGGCACAGCTCATAGACGATCTGAAGCTGGTCCGGGCAGCCTTCTAGACCCTGTTCCGGGGCAATTTGGCGCCGCCGGGCACTTTGGCGCCGGCTTCTGCATGTGCTATATAACGTTCATGATTGGTTCGGGGATATCTCTACCGCCATGACGGTCGCACCCGTCTACAAGCAGGGCTGGACCATGGACGATGTCCATTGGTCCCTGTTCGACCCCAGCAAGGTCGATCCCTCGCTGCTGGACACCGTCAAGGCCGCGGCGCTGGTCGAGTATAACGCGCCCGATTATGTCACCTACCTGAAGCGGGTCTTTGCCGGGGCGGGCGCCGAAACTATCGCCGCCATCGAGCAATGGGGCCGGGAAGAGTCCCAGCATGGGCGCGCCCTAGGGCGCTGGGCCGAAATGGCCGATCCCTCCTTCAGGCTGGAAGAAGCCTTTGCCCGCTTCCGCAAGGGCTATACGCCGGATCATTTCCAGGAAACCGGGGAATCGTCTGTGCGCGGCTCCCGCCGGGGCGAAATGATCGCCCGCTGCGTGGTCGAGTCGGGGACCTCGTCCTATTATTCGGCGATCCGGGACTCGTCCGAAGAACCTGTGCTGCAGGAAATCGCCGGCCGGATCGCCGCGGACGAATATCGCCACTACAAGCTGTTCTACGACCTGCAAAAGGCCCAGCCGGACCCCGAGCTTGGCTTCTGGAGGAAACTGGCCATCGCCGTGGGCCGGGTGCGCGAAAGCGACGATGACGAGCTGGCTTATTCCTATTACTGCGCCAATGTTCCGGCGGAAAAAGAGGCGGCTGTCCCCTATAGCCGCAAGAAATTCTCCAGGCTCGCCAGCAAGGCCAGCATGTCGGCCTATCACCGCAAGCATATCGAGAAACTGGCGCAGATGGTGGTGAAGGCGGTCGGCGCCGATCCCCATGGCTGGATGGCGGGCATGTTCGGCGCCCTCCTCTGGCGGCACCTTTCGGCGAAAAGCGCTTAACGCTCATCATTTTCCTCGCCCCTTGCGGGAGAGGGATGTCTCTAAACCGGCTCGAACTCGCGCGTGCCAGGATTGCGGATCAGCAACCGCCCGGACGCGACGCCGAAATAGGCGCCGTGCAATTCCAGCTCGCCCGCCTCGACCGCCTTCTGCACAAAGGGAAAGCTCATCAGGTTCTTCAGGCTGAGTTCGACGGAGGCGAATTCCAGCTTGCGAAGATAGTCATCCTCGCCGTCGGCGCCCCTGGGCCCGATGGTGTCGGCGGCCGGCGCGATCTGGCTCATCCAGCGGCCGATGAAATCCGACGATGACAGGGGCGCGGTATCGGTGGCAAAAGCCCGGATGCCGCCGCAGAAGGCATGGCCCAGCACCACGATATGGCGCACGCGCAAGGCCCGCACGGCGAATTCCAGCGCGGCGCTGGTGCCGTGCTGGTGGCTGATATCGTTTTCCGGCGTGGTCGGCGGCTCGTAGCGCGGCACCAGATTGGCGACATTGCGCGCCACCAGAAGCTCGCCCGGCGCGGCATCGAAAATCACTTCCGGCGACACACGGCTATCGACACAGCCGATCACCATGATGGACGGGCTCTGGCCCAGCGCGGCCAGATTCTGGTAGCGGCCGCGCTCCACCACGAACCGCCCCTCCAGGAACGCGCGATAGCCTTTGGTCAGCCGGTCCGGAAACATGGCTCTCCGTGCATCGCCGCATGCCTCGACAAGCTCAGCATCGGGATTTTCTCAATGCCGCACCATGGGCCTGCGGAAGGGTGATCGAAAACCGGGTTCAAGCCTTGCGCTTGACCATCATCTGCTTGATCTCGCCGATCGCCGCCGCCGGGTTCAGGCCCTTCGGGCAGGTATTGGCGCAGTTCATGAT
>CAYFKU010000142.1:2534-2890 GCA_964343955.1 uncultured Rhizobium sp.
CGTCACGGCTGTCCGCCAGCCAGCGATAGGCCTGCAGCAGCGCCGCCGGTCCCAGATAGCGTTCGGAGTTCCACCAATAGCTGGGGCAGGATGTCGAGCAACTGGCGCAAAGGATGCACTCATAGAGCCCATCCAGCTTGGCGCGGTCTTCCGGCGACTGCTTCCATTCCTTTTCCGGCTCGGCCGTCTTGGTCTTCAGGAAAGGCTGGATGAAGGCATATTGGGCGTAGAAATTGGTCAGGTCCGGCACAAGATCTTTCACCACCGGCATGTGGGGCAAGGGATAGATGCTGACAGCGCCCGAACAGTCGTTGATCGCCTTGGTGCAGGCCAGGGTATTGCCGCCCGCGATATTC
>CAYFKU010000143.1:0-2714 GCA_964343955.1 uncultured Rhizobium sp.
GAACGGATCGTTGTCGATGCGCTGCCCCGGCCGGCCCAGAAGCGCGTTCGCGATCGCGATCTTTTCTTCCAGCGGCTTGCCCGCGCCTTCCAGCTTGATCAGGGCCGCGCCTTCACCCACGCCCGGCATCATGGCGGCGGGCAGATAGGCAAGACCCGCCGGTTCCAGCGGGCTGTGCGCGATCTTGCGCAAAAGGCCAAAGCCGACCTCCGGGGAAACATCGGGGAGGCACAGGATCGCCGCAAAGGGCGGCTTGGGAAAGACGCGGAAGGTCAGCTCGGTGAGGACGCACAGCGTGCCATAGGCGCCGCAGACCAGCTTGGGCAGGTCGAAGCCGGTGACATTCTTCACGACCTTGGCGCCGCCGCGGAAACTTTCGCCCTGGCCGTTCACACCGCGAAAGGCCAGCAGGGAATCGCGCGCGCCACCGTGGCGCAGGCGGCCCGAGCCGCTGGCGTCGGCCGACATCGCGCCGCCCAGGGTGGCGACACCATTGGACCCAAGCAAACGCGACCAGTCCGCCGGATCGAAACCCAGACGCTGGCCCTTTTCCGCCAGCACGGCGGCAATCTCGGTCAGGGGCGTGGCGGGCGCCGCGGTGACGATCAGCTCGCCCGGCTCATACTTGACGATGCCGGACAGGCCGGACACATCCAGCCGCGGCAGCTCGCCGACCGGTTTTCCCACCTCGCGGCGCGTGCCGCCGGCCACGATCTCGAAGGGCGTGCGGGCTTCATGCGCTGCGCGCACGAATTCGACCACCTGATTTTCGCTGCCCGCCTTTTCCATCAGAAGCGCGGCAGGTGAGGATGCGGCAACTGCGCGCCATGGACATGGATATGTCCCTTCTCGACACAGGCCGCCAGGGTGGGAAACACCTTGCCGGGATTGAACAGGCCCTGCACGTCGAAGGCGCATTTGATGCGGCCCTGCAGGGCCAGCTCTTCCGGCGTGAACTGATCGGTCATCAGGTCGCGCTTTTCGATGCCCACGCCATGTTCGCCCGACAGCACGCCGCCCACCCTGACGCACAGGCGCAGGATATCGGCGCCGAAGGCTTCGGCGCGCTCGAACTCGCCCGGCTTCATGATGTCGAAGATGATCAGGGGATGCAGGTTGCCGTCGCCGGCATGGAAGACATTGCAGAAGCCGAGCTGATACTGGTCGGAAAGCTTGACCATCTCGTCCAGGACGAAGGGCAGCGCATGGCGGGGAATGGTGCCGTCCATGCAGATCATGTCCGGCGCCAGCTTGCCCATGGCGGCGAAAGCGGCCTTGCGGCCCGACCAGATGCGGGCGCGCTGCTTTTCGTCGGTGGCTTCCACCGTCTTGCCGCCATTCTGCGCCACAATCTCGGTCACGCGCGCGATGGCATGGGCGACATCGGCCTCCACGCCATCGGCGTCGATGATCAGGATCGCGGCGGAGCCGGCGGGATAGCCGGGCTGGTTGTAGCTTTCGATGGCTTCGGCGGCGCGGCCGTCCATGAATTCCATCGCGGCCGGCACCACGCCATCGGCGATGATGGCGGCGACACAGGCGCCCGCTTCGGCCACGGTGTCGAAGCTGGCCATCAGGGTGCGGGTCACCGGCGCCTTGCGCAGGATCTTCACCACCACCTCGACCACGACGCCCAGAAGGCCCTCGGATCCCGTCACAAGGCCCAGCAGGTCGAGCCCGCCCTGCGCACCGCATTTGCCGCCCAGGGTGACGATCTCGCCACCCGGCAGGACCATGGTCACGCCCAGCAGATTGTTGGTGGTCAGTCCATATTTCAGACAGTGCAGGCCGCCGGAATTTTCCGCGACATTGCCGCCGATGGTGCAGGCGATCTGGCTGGACGGATCGGGCGCGTAATAGAAGCCATTGGCCTCAACCGCCTTGGTGATGTTCAGGTTGGTGACACCCGGCTCCACCACCACACAACCATTTTCATAGTCGATCTCGATGATGCGCTTCATCCGGCCCATGCCGACCAGGATGCCGTCCTCGCGCGGCAGGGCGCCGCCGGAAAGCGAGGTGCCGGCGCCGCGCGGAACAATCGGCACGCCCTCGGCCTGGGCATAGCGCAGAATTTCGGAAACCTGCTGGCGATTGGATGGCAGTACACAGACCAGCGGGGTCTGGTGATAGGCGCTCAGCGCATCGGTATCGAAGGTCGCCAGGCCTGATTCATCGGCCACAACGCCGTCGGGCACGATCTCGCGCAGACGCGCGACGATTTCGGCGCGGCGGGCGACAATCTTGGCGTCGGTCGGTGGAAGAAGCATGCGCCGGTCCCAGGGAAGGCGCGCGTTACCTTAACCCTGACGGGCCTTGAACCGCGGATTCTTCTTGTTGATCACGTACACGCGGCCCTTGCGGCGGATCACGCGGCAGTCCTTGTCACGCTTCTTGAGCGACCGGAGAGAGTTGCGAACCTTCATAACACTGCCTTTGGACCATCGGCCCGGAAGGCCGAAATTGACGAAGTTCCGGCCGCGCGGCCGTTTTCTTGAGAGGCGCGGAAGCTATGGAAAGGTCCCCACCCTGTCAACCCGCCAAATCCGGTAAAAAATCCAGCTTTTCCGCCAAAAAGCCCCAAGTTGGGTGTACCAATAGGCCATGGCAGGCCGCCGCCCCGCATGGATAGCATTTCTGGCCGATCCCAGGGCGGGGTTGCAAAGGCTGGCTGCCCTTTGCGGCCTTATGGTCGCGGTCGCCTGCGCCGGCAC
>CAYFKU010000144.1:0-350 GCA_964343955.1 uncultured Rhizobium sp.
AGCGCGCCTTTGACATGGCATCGTCCCAGATGCGCGCGGCGGGATGGCCCTTGGCCAGGTCGGCGGCATGGGCGGCGATGCGATAGGCGATCACGCCCTGCTTGACGTCATCGCGATCGGGCAGGCCCAGATGTTCCTTGGGCGTGACATAGCAAAGCATGGCGGTGCCGAACCAGCCGATCATCGCCGCGCCGATCGCGCTGGTGATATGGTCATAGCCCGGCGCCACATCGGTGGTCAGCGGCCCCAGCGTATAGAAGGGCGCCTCGTCGCACACCGCGAGCTGGCGATCCATATTCTCCTTGATCTTGTGCATGGGAACATGGCCCGGGCCTTCGATCATCACCTGC
>CAYFKU010000144.1:360-2681 GCA_964343955.1 uncultured Rhizobium sp.
AGCGCCTGATAGATCGGCACGGTGCCGATCGGCACCGGGCTGTTGCGGATGATCCATTCCCGGATGGTGTGGATGTGCCGCCCCGTGCTGAGGTCCATCACCGTGTCGGCACCCCAGCGGATCGACCAGACCATCTTTTCCACTTCCTCGGCGACGCCGGACGTCACGGCGCTGTTGCCGATATTGGCATTCACCTTGGTCAGGAAGTTGCGGCCGATGATCATCGGCTCGGTCTCGGGATGGTTGATATTGGACGGAATGATGGCGCGGCCGCGCGCGATCTCGTCGCGCACGAACTCGGGCGTGATCTCGTTCGGAATATTGGCGCCAAAGCTGTTGCCGTCGGCCAGCGCGCTGCGGCCCAGATTTTCGCGGGCCGCGATATATTTCATTTCCTCGGTGACAAGGCCCTGGCGGGCATAATGAAGCTGGGTGACATTCCTGCCCGGCCGGGCGCGCAGCAGCTTGATACCGTCGCGCTGGAACTGGGGCACGGTCAGCTTTTCGCCCAGCTTCAGACCGTCATCCTCGGGCTTGCGGTCGCGCCCCACATATTCCTCGACGTCGCCGCGCGCCAGGATCCAGTCGCGGCGCAGACCCTTGAGGCCCTTGTCGATATTGATCTCGACGGAATCGTCCGTGTACGGACCGGAGGTATCGTAGAGGCGAACCGGCGGTTCGCCGCCCGAAAGGGCCACTTCGCGGAAAGGCACGCCGCCCAACATAAGTTTGCGCGATCCCGGCAGCGGACCACGGGTGATCGCCAGGGACTTGTCGAGGATGGGCTTGTTCATAGTACCTCTCCCTACGCCGGTCTTCTTCCTGGAGAAGGGGGGCCGGATCAGGTTCTAAGGGATCCGCGGGATTGCGGTCTCAGCCGCTCTCGCGGCACCCCTGGGAAGCAGCATATTACCGCCGGAAGCTAGCTCGCCGCAAACTGTTTGAACTCGGCGATCACCGCCTTCACCGCCGCACTGACGATCTTTTCCCCAGCTTCGATGCTGGCCTGGCTGGGATCGGAACCGATGCGCCCGTCCGGGAAGCGGCGGCGATAGTCGTCGGCGTCCAGGATGGGTCCGGTCGGGGCGATGCGGGGGCTCATGGCCACCTGCTTGACCGCCTCGGGATAGCCGAACCAGGTGACCGAGACTTCCGACGGCGTGGCATGGCTGCCCTCGCCCACCGGGAAAAGCCGGCGGCACAGGTCCATCACGCCGGGCAGTTCCCACCAGTTGCGCAAGCAACAGCGCAGGGGCGGATGGTTGGAGCCGGAGCGGTCGAAACTGACGCCATGATAGATTTCCGAAAAGGCGGCGGTGATGGTGGCGATATTGCCGCCATGGCCGTTCAGCCAATAGATGCGCTCGAAGCCGTGGCGGGTCAGCGACTGGGCCCAGTCCAGCATGGCGGCGATCATGGTCGAGGGCCGCAAAGTGATCGTGCCGGCAAAGCCCATGTGATGCTGGGCCTGGCCGACATTGAAGGTCGGCCCCACCAGAAAGTCGCCCTCGTCACCCGCGCGACGGCCGATGATTTCGGGACACAAGGCATCCGTTCCCAGCAAGCCGTTGGGGCCATGCTGCTCGGTCGAGCCGATGGGGATCAGGATGGCCCTGGAGCGGGCGAGATAGGCCTCGACCTCCGGCCAGGTGGAAAGATGAAGCTGCATATCTGCCTTAACGTGACGCGGCTTGATTGTTGAAGCGCGATCATAGCACCATCGCGGCCGGGGAAGCCAAAAAGAGACATATCATGTCCGACAGCCTGTTTCCGGTGCCGGAGGAGTGGAAAACGCGCGCCTTGATGACCGAGGCGCAATATGACGCCGCCTGTGCCGCCGCCAAGGCCGATCCCGACGGCTATTGGCGCAAGGCCGCCGAGCGCCTGACCTGGACCAAACCCTTCACCAGGGTCAAGGACGTCAGCTGGGACCCGGACAATCTGCACATCAAATGGTTCGAGGACGGCGCCCTGAATGTGGCCGCCAACTGCATTGATCGGCACCTGCCGGCGCGCGCCAACCAGACCGCCATCATCTGGGAAGGGGACGACCCGAAGGATTCCAAACACATCACCTATGGCGAACTGCACGAAGCGGTCTGCCGCTTCGCCAATGTGCTGAAGGCGCGTGGCGTCAGACGCGGCGACCGGGTCACCATCTATATGCCCATGATCCCGGAAGCGGCCTATGCCATGCTGGCCTGCGCCCGCATCGGGGCGGTGCATTCGGTGGTGTTCGGCGGCTTCTCGCCCGACAGCCTGGCAGGGCGCATCAAGGATTGCGACAGCCGGATCGTCATCACCGCCGATGAGGGCCTGCG
>CAYFKU010000145.1:0-1873 GCA_964343955.1 uncultured Rhizobium sp.
CGGATTGGACAGGGCAATCTCGGGCCGGCCGCGATACTCCTGCACGATGCCCCGGATGCGGATCTTGTGCGCTTCCAGAGCCTCCAGATCGAAGCCCCTGAAGGCGCGCCGGTCCTCCGGCTGGATCACGGCGGAAAAGCTCTGCCGCCCATTGCTGCCGAAATCGATGAAGGTGCGGCCGCCGCCGGTGGCGACATGGGTCACCCAGCCTTCGACAAGCTGGAAGCTGCCTGCCGGGGTTTCGGCCGCAGGCGTGACAGGGGGCGGCGCTGCTGGACGCGCCGCGGCAGGATGCAGCGCCGTCGGTTCGCGCACGGCATCGGCATGGCGGCTCGCCGGAGCATTTTCGGCGCCCGCCCTTGCATCGATGGCGTCCGCCCGGCGCGGAGCATTGGCATCCAGCGCCCACAAACCCGTTTTCTGGGCGCGCACGCGCGACTCCGTCTCGTACAGGTCGGGGGCGCATTCATGCCGGTCCGGCGCAATGGCGACACGCGCAAGCCCCCTTTCCAGCAAGGCACCCTGCAGCCACACCGAGGTAAAAGCCTGCGTGCGGATACGGTCGTAGCGGTCCTCCTTTGGCGGCGTGGCGGTAAAGGTCACACGCCTGTCCGCTGTCAGGGCCCGCAGCGCCGACAGGGCCTGGCGGCGCAGGCCCTCCTGCTCGGGCAGGCGGATCCCTTCCAACGTCACGCCATTTCTTTCCACCCGCACCACGCGCGCGTCCGCTATTTCCACCCGCCCGGCGCAATCGGGAATGATTGCCGCACAAGCGTCCGCGGCCGGGCACATTGCGGCCAAAATCGGCGCATAGACAAAAAGCCAGGATTTCGCGGATCTGCGATGCATGGCTGTCATAGGGTGCAAAACCATCCGGGCCGTCAAGCGTTGCCACCGGCGTTCCCCTGAATCGGAGGGTTAACTTTGGCGGCGCCCGACACGCTTCCCACGATCGCATCCGTCCCCAGCGCCATTCCCGCCCTGACGGTGATGGTCACCCAGGGCGCCGTGAATGTCCTCATCGCAATGCTGATCCTGGCGTCCGGCTGGACGCTGGCGCGCTGGATCGGGCACTGGGTGCGGCAATGGGTGGGACACAGCCCCTATATCGACCCCACGCTCAAGCCGCTGCTGTCGCGCTTCGCCCGCTATCTGATCCTGGCCCTGACCATCGTCGCCGTGCTGGGCCAGTTCGGCGTGCAGACAACCTCGCTGATCGCGCTCCTTGGCGCCGCGGGCCTGGCCATCGGCCTGGCGTTGCAGGGCACGCTGTCGAATGTGGCGTCCGGCGTCATGCTGCTCGTGCTGCGTCCCTTTCGCGTTTATGACCGCATCAAGGTGACCGATGTCACCGGATCGGTGCGCGAGATCGGCCTGTTCCGCACCGAGATCGTCACGGATAACGGCAATTTCGTCTCCATACCCAATGCCACCATTTTCTCCGGCACCATCATCAACATGTCGCGGGAGGCGACCCGGCGCACCCATTTCACGGTGGAAGTGGACCGGGCAGAGAATCTGAACCGTTTGCAGAAACGCATCCTGGAATGCCTGTCGCTGGAATCGCGGGTGCTGAAAGACCCGCCGCCCACCGTGGAGGTGGAAAGCCTGGGCGCCATTTCCACCACCCTGACGGTGCAGGTCTGGCTGTCCAATCGCGATTTCGCGCCCGTCCTGTCGGATGTGAAAAAGCGCGTGCGCCACGCGCTGCATAATGCCGATGTCAGCGCGCCGGTGCCCGTTCCCGCGCCCGCCGTCCAGCCCTGGCAGCCGCCGGCGGACCGGGATCACAAGCAGGAAGCAAAGCCCAACTAGGCTTTGGCCTTCAGCGAAACGCCCGGCGGCTGCCAGGGCTGGACGGCGGGCGCGGGAA
>CAYFKU010000145.1:1883-2589 GCA_964343955.1 uncultured Rhizobium sp.
CGAAACTCCCGGCGGCAGCGGGCCGTCCGGCACGAAGAAATCCGGCATGAGGTCCATGGCCGGATCGACACGGTATTGGTCGAAATCGGTCACGCCATTCTCGGCCAGAAAGCTGTCGTCGATCAGGAAATGGCCGCTGAAGTCCTTGGGCCACTGAAACAGATGCCATGCGGCGTCGGCGACAATCTGGGGATGGCGGCAATGGCCGATGCCCGCCTCGCCCGCCAGCAGATTGCGGATCGCGGCGGTGGCGATGCCGGTGCGGGGCCACAGCACATTGACCGCGACCTGGCCTTTGAATTCTTCCGCCATGGCCAGGACGCAAAGGCTCATGCCGAATTTGGCGATGGCATAGGCCGGACAGGGCGCGAACCAGTCCGGGCGCATCACCAGCGGCGGCGACAGCATCAGCACATGCGGATCGGCGGCGCGCTTCAGATGCGGAATGCAGGTCCGGGTCACCAGAAAGGTTCCGCGCGCATTCACCTGTTGCATCAGGTCATAGCGCTTCATCTCGGTGGCTTCGGTGCCGGTCAGGGAAATGGCGCTAGCATTGTTAACGCAGATATCGATGCCGCCGAACCGCGCGACGGTTGCGGCAACGGCCGCAGTCACCTGGTCTTCGAAGCGAATGTCGCAGGGAATGGCCAGTGCCCGGCCGCCCGCCTGTTCAATCGCCTGGACCGCCGTGTGGATGGTGCCCGGC